>JAQYWG010000079.1 GCA_030145085.1 Thermodesulfobacteriota bacterium | reverse complement strand
CATGTGGCGGTATACAGGCATTCGGGATCTTCGGGCGATCATTTTGGCGGTGACGTTGAGTACCGTAGCGATGATTGTCGGGTTGACCGTCGGTTTTCGTTTTACAGGTTATCCTCGCTCGGTTTTTTTCATCAATTGGTTTGTACTGATTGTTTTCATTGGCGGTTTTCGATTTCAGATCCGGATGGCTAAAGAGATCGGCAACCCATTTATGTGGCGACTCCAGCGAGGCTCTGCGGCAAGCAAGAAACTCATGATAGTGGGAGCTGGGGATACGGGTGAAATGATTCTGAGGGAGCTACTGCAGCACCCCGGGCTTGGCTACGACCCTGTTTGCTTTGTGGACGATGATCATGACAAGCTGAAGAGGAAAATTCATGGAGTCCCGGTCTTGGGGACCGTGGAAGAGATCCACCGTCTTCCCTGTGAGTTCGACGAGATCCTGATCGCTATTCCCTCGGGAAAAGGCGAGGAGATGCGGCGGATCGTGGCTGCCTGCGAGCGCACTGGCAAGCGCTACCGTACCGTGCCAGGGATGGGCGAGCTGATCGGAGGAAAGGTATCGGTCAAGGCCATTCGCGAAGTGACCCTTGAGGATCTTTTGGGCAGGGAGGAGGTGCACCTGGATCAGGATGAGATCGCCCGCTACCTGCGTGAGAGGCGAGTCTTGGTGACTGGGGCCGGAGGGTCCATTGGAAGCGAGCTCGTGAGGCAGGTGAGCCGCTTTGAGCCCCAGGCGATTGCTCTCCTGGAAGTGAGCGAACTCAATCTCTTCCGGGTGGAGATGGAGTGCCGCCAGCGCTTCGGGCACGTGTCCACATCTGGGTTCCTGGTGGACATCCGGGACCGGGAGGCTGTAGGCAGGGTCTTCCGGGAATTTGTCCCCCAGGTGGTCTTTCACGCGGCCGCATACAAACATGTGCCCATTCAAGAACTTCATCCCTGGGAGTCGGTACATAACAACGTACTTGGGACCCGAAACCTGATGGAGGCAGCGTTGGAGGTGGGCCTGGAACGGTTCGTGCTTGTATCCACGGACAAGGCAGTGCGGCCTACCAGTGTCATGGGAGCCACTAAGCGGGTGGCTGAGATGCTCGTTGAGTGCGCAAATGGGATATCTGGGCCACGCTTTATGTCCGTGCGCTTTGGCAACGTGATTGGTAGCTCTGGTTCGGCGATTCCTATATTCCAAGAACAGATCGCCCGAGGCGGTCCTGTGACGGTGACCCATCCAGAGGTGACCCGGTACTTCATGAGCATCGCTGAAGCTGCTCAGTTGATCCTGCAGGCCGGAGCCATGGGAGAGGGTGGTGAGATCTTCATCCTGGATATGGGCAAGCCCGTGCGCATTGTGGACATGGCTCGGGACTTAATCCGCCTCCATGGGTTTGAACCCGATCAGGACATCCCAATCCAGTTCATAGGCCTCCGCCCTGGCGAGAAACTCCGCGAGGAGTTGATCACCCAAGGGGAGGGGATTGTGGCCACCGCCCACGAGAAGATCTTGGTCCTCCGTGGGAACGCCTGCGACCCCAAGGACCTCAACGCCCACATCGATGAACTCCTCACGATTGCCAGCGGGTACGACACTCCCACCATAAAGCGCAAACTCCAGCAGTTCGTCCCCGACTACACCCCACACCTCTAATTCCGGTTCATTCCAAGATCTCTGAAAAACGGGAAAAAGGAGCTCTGAGCGCGAAATCATAGGGTGTTGCAGTGCTGCGGTGCTGCAGTGTTCCAGTCAAAGAAGAGATAAATCCAAAATGAGAAATTAGGATTTGGAATTTGCTTGTATTCTCTCCTCTATACGCAGATATCTTCGAACAGCCAAGAGCGACTTTTTCGGAGTCCTCATTTCGTCTACTTGACAATCCTCCCTGTTTTGCCTTACTCTCTATTGGGCATTTTGGGGGGACGAGGTTTCTATGATCAAGATAGGGACGAGTGGTTTTTCCTTTCCGGAATGGAAGGGGACAGTATACCCCAAGGATATCAAGGACCGAGAGATGCTCACCTACTATGAGAGGGAACTGGGTTTCAAGGCATTGGAGGTTAATTTTACCTATTACACCCTTCCCTCCCCCAACAGCTTTATGGGTATGTCCAGGAAAACCTCCGAGGGTTTTGAGTTTGTGGTGAAGTGCTTTAAGGGGATGACCCACGAGATCCGTGGCAGAGAGACCAAGAGGATAGTTGACAACAGGGAGATTTTCGATAAATTTATATACTCTTTGCAACCCCTGGTTCAGGATGGGAAGTTGGGTTGCGTTTTGGCCCAATTTCCCTATTCCTTCTTCCCCAACAGGGAGAACTTCGACTATCTCCGGTCCTTTAAGGAGCGATTGGGAGAGATTCCCCTGGTGATGGAATTTAGAAATACGTATTGGTTGAAGGATTCGACTTTTTCCTTCCTGGAGAACAGGGGCGTCGGTTATTGCGTCGTCGATGAGCCCAAATTGCCCAAGCTAATGCCCTTTATTCCAAGGGCAACATCGGACTTGGGGTATTTCCGGCTTCATGGGAGAAATCCCAATTGGTTTAACGTTCCGACATCGGTCCGTTACGATTACCGCTATAGCGAAGAGGAACTTAGATCCTTCATTCAGCCCATAAGGGAGATTGAGGGCCAAACAGCAGAGACCTTGATCTTCTTCAATAATTGCCACGGTGGTTCCGCTGCGAGGAATGCCTTGGAGCTGTTGAGAATGTTCTGCTGAATCGAGCTCTCTTGGGGCGGGAGGAGTGTGTCTTGGAAGGGATTGACTTCGAGAAATCCGGGGGCTTCGTTCCCGTCGTCGCTCAGGATTACGGAAACGGGGAGGTGCTCATGCTGGCTTACATGAATCGGGAGGCCTGGGAAAAAACTAAGGAGACGGGAAAGGCTTGGTACTGGAGCCGTTCCCGGAATCAATTATGGTTGAAGGGGGAAACCTCTGGTCACTATCAGGTTGTGAGGGAGATTTTTATCGACTGCGACGGCGATGCCCTTCTCCTGAAGGTCGAGCAGCGGGGAGGTGGAGCATGCCATACGGGATATCGGAGCTGCTTTCACAGGATGGTTCACCATGGCAAGGTGAAGGTGGTCGGCCAGAAGGTCTTTGATCCGAGGGAGGTATACGAGAAGTGAGACGGCTTAAGGTGGGTGTCCCTAAGGGAAGCTTGGAAAACAGAACCATCGAACTCTTCAGGAAATCGGGATGGAAGATCGGGATAAGCGACAGGAGCTATTTCCCATCCATCGACGACGAGGAGACCCAATGCACCATGGTCAGGGCCCAGGAAATGTCCAGGTTCGTGGAGATGGGGACTCTCGATGTGGGCCTTACGGGAAGGGATTGGATACTGGAAAACGATTCGGACGTGGTGGTGGTGAGCGATTTAGTCTATTCGAAGGTAAGCCAGAGACCCGCCAGGTGGGTGTTAGTGGTCGCCGAGGATTCGCCGATAAGGAGGCTGGAGGACCTGAGGGGAAAGAAGATCTTTACGGAGTTGACCAACTTCACGCGGAAGTTCTTCTCGGAACGGAATATCCCCGTCCATGTGGAATTTTCGTGGGGTGCTACAGAGGGAAAGGTTATCGAGGGGTTGGCCGACGCCATTGTTGAGGTGACGGAAACGGGAAGTACGATAAGGGCCAATGGACTGCGGATCGTGGACGAGCTTTTGGAAACCTACCCCCAATTGATCGCCAACAAACAATCTTGGCAGGATCCATGGAAGAGGGAGAAGGCCGAACAGATCTCCCTTTTATTACAGGGTGCCCTCCGAGCGGAGACAATGGTGGGATTGAAGATGAACTGTTCCAAAGACGATTTAGAAGAGGTGGTGGAGATCCTCCCCAGCATCACAGCCCCCACCATTTCCAACCTCTATGAGTCGGATTGGTTCGCCGTGGAGACCATCATTTCGGCAGAGGTCGTTCGCGATATCATACCCAAACTCCAGAAGAGGGGGGCGGTGGGGATTATTGAGTATCCCCTGAACAAGGTGATTTGATTTCCCCTGGAGGGGGTTGCTGGTAGTGGGGAGATGGAACCGAGGGAATACAGGGACTCGTTGGATTATCTCTATGGCCTGGAGCGCCACGGGATCGTTTTTGGCCTGGCCAATATTCGGAATATCTTGAAGTCCCTCGGAAACCCCCATGAAAAGGTAAAGACCATCCATATCGGAGGCACCAACGGCAAGGGATCCACTGCCGCCATGATCCACTCGATCTTGTCCCGATCCGGATATCGAGTTGGGCTCTATACGTCCCCTCATCTCATCTCGTTCACCGAACGGATCAGAATCGATGACCGAGAGATAACGGAGGAGGAAGTGGTCCGGTTGACCGAGCAGATCCGAGGGGCAATCCGGAAAAGGAGGATTCCAGAGACATTTACTTTTTTCGATTTTACTACCGCAATGGCCGTGCTCTATTTCTTCGAGGCAGGGATAGATCTGGCCATAGTGGAGGTAGGTTTGGGGGGGAGGCTGGATTCGACCAACGTGGTCGATCCTCTTCTGGCCATCATTACCAATATCTCGCTGGACCATCAGGATTATTTGGGAGACACCTTGGAAGAGGTAGCCCGGGAGAAAGCGGGAATTATTAAAGAGGGAAGGGGTCTCGTGACGGCGGTTACCCAACCAAGGGTCTTGGACCTCTTGAGGCAGGTTTCTCTCGAGAAGAAGGCCCCCCTTTTTCGAGTTGGCCGAGATTTCCGGGGGAGAAGGGCGGGTCCCCGTCGGTTTCATTACCATGGGCGGAAACTGGACTTTCCCAATCTGGAGCTGAACCTGGCGGGGAGGCATCAGATCACTAATGCCACCACCGCCCTGGGCGCCATTGAGATGGTGAAGGAGAACGGGTACCGGGTAGGGGATGAAGCCATCTATGAGGGGTTGAGGGGTGTTCGATGGTCGGGGAGGTTGGAGGTGGTCATGGAGTCCCCCACGGTTTTATTGGATGGTGCGCATAATTCCGGGGCGGCCAAGAGGTTAAAAGAGGCCATTTTGGAAGAGTTCACCTACGAACGGTTGCTGTTGATCCTGGGGATCATGAATGATAAGGATTATCGGAGGATCATATCCATCCTCGCGCCCGTGGCCGATATGACCGTTCTCTGTAAACCCCGATGCGAAAGGGCGGCCCTTCCGCAGGTGCTCCTCAATGAAGTGACGCGCATTGAAAAAAGGGGAAAGATCGTTGAGGATGTGGGAGAGGCTGTGCAACATCTCCTCTCCATGGCAACGGAGAGGGATTTAATCTGTATAACTGGGTCCTTCTACACCATTGGGGAGGCTAAGGCCTATTTGTCGAGGTCCAAAAGGCAACCCCTCGATGCCACCAATTGAATTCGTTCTGATGACCAAATATGCCCTCTCCCTTTCTCTTGCCCTGGTCCTCTGTTACCTTCTCTTATTTCCCTCCTCTTCGCCCTGCCAGCAATGGGAAATGCTGATGCCCCGACTTGAAGGGCCGGTTCACATTAAGTCCGACACCGCGAGCTATGATAGGGGAAAGGGGGTGTTCGTGGCCGAGGGACACGTCGAAATCACGCGAGGGACCCTCACCCTCGAGGCAGACAGGGTTGAGCTGAACGAGATGACCAATGATGCGGTCGCGGAGGGCCACGTGGTATTGAGGGAGGGGGGAGACTTCTTGAAATGTGATCGCTTGGAATTGAATTTGCAGACACAGATGGGGACCATCACCAATGGGACGTTGTTTACCCGGGAGGGCAACTTCTATATCACGGGGGAAAGGGCTGAAAGGCTGGGCGAGAGAACCTACAGGGTATACGATGCGTCCTTTACCACGTGCGATATCACCTCTCCCGATTGGAAATTCACCGCAAAGCGGGTGGATGTCACCTTGGAGGGGTATGCCGTAGCGAGGGGGCCGGTTTTTTATATCAGGGGGATTCCCGTCCTCTATATCCCCGCGGGGATCTTTCCCGTGAGGCGGGAACGCCAGACGGGTTTCCTGATCCCGAAATTTGGCCATTCCAGTAGATACGGGCCTGAGGTACTTACGGCCTTCTATTTGGCCATTGCCAAGAATATGGATGCCACTTTCTACCTGGATCGCCTGGGAGATGGTCGGGGGAGAGGGTGGAACGAGGGGATCGAATTTCGGTACGCGCTAACAAAGGATACCGATGGCGAGTTCTCCTTTTACTACTGTGATGACCAGGTGGAACGCGATAACCGGTGGGGTGTTTTTTTCAGGCATCGACAGGGGATTTTCCAAGATTATTATGCCAAGGCCGACGTGACTTTCATCAGCGACGATGATTACGTCGTCGATTTCGACGAATACATCCCCGGTGAAAGGCTGATCGATGCCAGGGCGATGAGGCAGCTCGAGTCGACGGTTTTCGGGGGTCGAAATTGGGCCCGGTTCAACCTGTTGGGAGAGGTCTCTTACATCGATGACCTCACCGTGGAGAAGCACAGGGAGACGCTCCAGAGAATTCCGACCCTCCAATTCGTCGCCCTGAAACAAGGCCTACCCCGTACCCCTCTCTTTTTTGGCTGGGGGAGTGATTACAACCGATTCTGGAGACTGGAGGGAATTCGGGGGCACCGACTTGACCTTCAGCCCAGGCTGTCATTTCCCCTCATGGTGATGAAGACCATCCGGGTCGAGCCCGAGGGGGGCTTCAGGGAAACCCTTTACCTCCCGAGGCATGGCCCGAGAAGCCCATACACCGGCGATAGGATTATGGATGAATTTGAGACCAGGGAGATACCCGATTTTACCATCTCCACTTCGACCATCTTGGGCAGGGTTTATGAGGGGAAATGGTGGAATTTAGAACGGTGGAAGCACCAAATCGAACCGGAAGTCTCCTATACCTACATTCCGCGGGTCAACCAGAACGACCTTCCCGTTTTCGGTGAGCTGGACCGCATAGACTATACCAATGCTGTTACCTATGGGCTGACCAATACCGTGAGCGGGAAGATCCGGGAGGATGGTGGTGGATACACCTATCGTGAGCTGCTCAGGTTCACGGTTTCCCAGAGTTACAGTTTTGGCGAGCCTTTTAGGGAAGAGGCGAGGAGCGGGGGGGGTCGTTATTTTTCCGACATTGAGGCGGAATTGTGGTCAAATCCTTTCGAATACGTCAACATGCAGGGAGATCTCCGGTACAATACCTATAAACGACATTTGGAGGACTTCAACGTCTACGCCGCTTTATCCGACAAGCGGGGGGACACCTTCGGTCTGGAGTATCGATTTGGCCGGGATGACGTGGAGAATATCAACCTAAATTTTAACGCGAGGCTTCTGGATTCCCTGGACCTTTTCGCTACTTACAATTACAATATATTGGAAAAAAGGAGGATCTCCACCGTTTATGGGCTCGAATTTCGCGCAAAATGTTGGGAGATTCGGCTCTTTGTGGAGGACAAAAAGCGCAGTCCCGTTACGGTTGAGGAAGGGGTGCCCACGAGGCTCGTTGAGGATGAAATCGAATTCAAGTTCCAAGTTACCCTCACGGGGTTAGGGGCGGTGGGGCAAAAATTTTGAATGCTCAATCCAATCTCAAAAAAGGAGATGGTTTTCATGAAGGGAGTGATTCTTGCTGGCGGTCTGGGGACGCGGTTGTTGCCGTTGACCAAAATAACCAATAAGCATCTGCTACCCATTTACGACAAGCCCATGATCTATTACCCCATTAGAACGTTGATTAATGCGGGCATTGAGGACATTCTCATCGTTACAGGTGGGAATGATGCGGGGGATTTCCTGAGGTTGATCGGAAACGGGAAGGAATTCGGGCTGAAACATATTAATTACACCTATCAGGAGGGCCAGGGTGGCATAGCCGATGCCTTGAGCCTGGCCGAATTTTTCGCGGACAAAGAAAACATCTGCGTAATCCTTGGGGATAATATCATCGAAAAAAATATCCGGAGCGCGGTGGAGGCATTCGAGCGGCAAAAGCACGGGGCCAAAATCATGCTTAAGGAGGTTTCCGATCCCCAGAGGTTCGGCGTTCCCGAGTTGGATGGAGATCGGGTGGTCCGCATAGAGGAAAAGCCCAAATCGCCCAAATCCAGGTATGCCATCATCGGAATCTATATGTATGACAATACGGTCTTCGATATCATCAAGACCCTGAAGCCGTCGGACAGGGGGGAATTGGAGGTCACCGATGTCAATAATGCTTACATCAACAGGGGTGAGATGACGTGGGAGATACTGGACGGGTGGTGGACGGACGCGGGAACATTCGGCTCCCTTCTGAGGGCCAGCCAATTAGTGGCCGAGACAGGAGCCAATAAAATATAGCCGAGAATAGACACTCGGCAAAGGGAATTTGACATTTGGCATTTGGCATTTGGAATTGAAGACCTATTCCGGGAGGATACATGATTGAAGGCGTAAAGACGAAACGGTTGAGGGTAATCCCCGATGAAAGGGGAAGGCTCATGGAGATACTGAGGGCCGATGATGAACTGTTTCAACAATTTGGCCAAGTTTACATAACAACTACCTACCCCCAGGTTGTGAAGGCATGGCACTTTCATAAGGTCCAAACGGATAACATCACCGTGGTGAAGGGTATGCTAAAATTGGCCCTTTACGACCCGCGGGAGGGATCCCCAACAAAGGGCGAGGTGAACGAATTCTACATTGGAGAGCATAATCCGATGCTGGTTCAGATCCCCAAAGGGGTATACCACGGGTGGATCTGCATCAGCCAAGAGGAATCAGTTGCCATCAACATCCCCACAGAAGTCTACCATTACGAGGAGCCCGATGAATATCGCATCCATCCCCACGATAACGATATTCCCTATGATTGGAAGAGGAAGGATGGGTAGCAGTAGGGCTGATCTTAAATAGAAGAGGGATGGAATGGGCTGTAACATCCGAACCATATTGGTGACAGGGGGCTGTGGTTTTATCGGGAGTAATTTCGTCCGCTATTTGTTACAAAGCCACGATTATAAGATCATCAATGTGGATAAGCTGACCTATGCGGGTAACCTGGAGAACCTGTCGGATATTTCGGATCACCCCAATTATGAGTTCGTCAGGGGTGATATTGCCGATAAGGCTTTGATAGAAGGTTTGGCTTCAAAGGAGATCGACGCCGTCATCAATTTCGCCGCTGAATCACACGTGGATAGAAGCATTGAGGACCCCCGGATATTCATTGAGACCAATGTGCTCGGGACCCAGGCGCTGCTGGAAGCCGCGAGGAAATATGGGATACACCGATTCGTCCAGATTTCTACGGATGAGGTTTACGGTTCCCTTGGCCCAAGGGGTTCCTTCAAAGAGATGTCTCCCCTTGCCCCCAACAGCCCCTATTCGGCCAGCAAGACGGCGGCAGATTTGCTGGTGAGGGCCTATTATAAGACCTATGGCCTGGCCACTATCATCACCCGGTGCTCCAACAACTATGGTCCATACCAGTTCCCGGAGAAACTGATTCCCCTGATGATTACCAACGCCTTGGAGAATAAACCCCTTCCCGTATATGGGGATGGAATGAACGTTCGGGATTGGATCCATGTGGAGGACCACTGCAGGGCCATAGACCTGATCATGCACAGGGGTAAGGAGGGGGAAGTTTACAACATCGGTGCCAATAATGAGCTTCCCAATATAGAGATCGTCAAAATAATCCTGAAGAGGTTGAATAAACCGGAATCGTTGATCAAATTCGTCGAGGACCGCCCAGGACATGATCTCCGCTATGCCATCGATTCGGACAAGCTCCGGGATGAACTGGGGTGGGATGTCATGTATCCCTTTGAAGAGGGCATTGACCTCACCGTACGGTGGTATGTGGAACACCAAGACTGGTGGGAGAAGATCAAAAGTGGGGAATATTTGAGCTATTACGAAAAGATGTACGGGCACAGGCTTTAGAATATGATTGTTCCGGTTCGGGAGTGGTAGTCCGGAGGAAGCATATCGAGGGAATCAGGGGTTGAAGAGATGGAGAGGGTTCTCATCACTGGAGCCAAGGGGATGTTGGGCCTCGATGTGACCGATGTATTCAGGGAGACGTATGAGGTGTATGGTCGAGACATCGATGATTTCGATATTACCCGGGATAAAGAGACCGTGGATGCGATTATCCGGATTCGGCCGAACATCGTCATCCATGCCGCAGCTTATACGGATGTGGATGGATCTGAAACCCACTTCGAATTGGCCCAATCCGTCAATGGAGGGGGAACGAAGAATGTCGCCTCTGCGTGCAGGGAACTCGGGTCGAAAATGGTCTATATCAGCACGGATTATGTCTTTGATGGGACCAAATCAGGGGCCTATTCCGAGGAGGATCCAACGTGCCCGATCAACGCGTATGGACGGTCGAAGCTGGAGGGTGAGCGGTGGGTGAGGACCTTGGTGGATCAATTTATCATCGTCAGAACGGCCTGGTTATTCGGGAGAGGTGGAAACAATTTCGTGAAGACCATTTTGAAGCTGGCCAGGGAAAAGGGGGCTTTGTCCGTGGTAAACGATCAAGTCGGCTCACCGACCTATGCCGTGGATTTAGGCCGGGCCATTTACGTCCTCGTGGAAAAAGGGTGTAAAGGAATTTACCATATAACGAATGGGGAAACCTGTTCTTGGTATGAGTATACCCAGGAAATCCTAGCGATGTCGGGCCTATCTAATATCTCGGTGCACCCAATTTCCTCCGACCAGTTGAACCGGGCGGCAAAAAGACCCCACAACTCCGTTTTAGACCGTGGGAGATTCGAAAGGGAGACGGGGTATCGGATGAGGTCATGGAGGGGGGCACTAATGGATTACCTGAAAAGAGAGAGGAAAACATGAACATTTGTATTGTGGGAACGGGTTATGTAGGATTGGTGACGGGGACATGCCTTGCTGAATTCGGCATGAATACTATCTGCATCGACACCGACTCCTCGAAAATTGCCACGTTGAGCAAGGGGAAGATCCCCTTTTATGAACCGGGTCTCGAGAACCTTGTCGAGAAGAACGTGGCCCAAGGTTGTCTCAGATTCAGTACCGAAATCAAGGAGGGAGTCCAATCGAGCTTGGTTATTTTTATCGCGGTGGGAACCCCGGCCAATGACGATGGGACGGTGGACCTGCGGTATGTGGAAGAGGTCGCCGAGGAAATCGCCAAGCATATGAATGGGTACAAGGTGGTTGTGGTAAAGAGCACTGTTCCCATCGGGACGTGCCAACAGATAAAGGCGATCATTCGGAAAAAGAGGCCTGAGGCCTACAATTTCGATGTAGTTTCCAATCCCGAGTTTCAGAGGGAGGGCTCGGCCATAGAGGACTTTATGCGTCCGGATAGGGTTACCATCGGCGCCGAAAGTGAACAGGCTATTGCCATCATGAGGGATATCTATTCAGCCCTCTACCTGAATGAAACCCCTTTCGTCATTACGAACCTGGAGACGGCGGAGATGATCAAGTACGCGGCCAATGCCTTTTTGGCAACGAAGATAACTTTTATCAACGAGATGGCTACCCTCTGCGAGAAGGTGGGAGCTGACGTTCAATTCGTAGCGAGGGCCATGGGGCTGGACGGACGCATCGGCCGGAAGTTCCTCCATCCCGGCCCGGGGTACGGTGGGTCTTGTTTTCCCAAGGACACCTTGGCCCTATTGAATATCGGACGTCAAAGAGGGTGTGATCTTAAGCTGGTGGATTCGGTAATAAAGGCCAACGAGGAGCAACGGTTGAGGATGGTGGAGAAGATCAGGGGGATGGTCGGGGAGTTAGGGGGAAAGGCCATCGGGATATTAGGGGTAT
>JAQYWG010000078.1 GCA_030145085.1 Thermodesulfobacteriota bacterium | reverse complement strand
CCCGGATTACAGTCGGTGGCAATGGCCACGGGAATTCCGAATCCCACCATTTTCCGGGCACCAGCGTAAGCTTTGCGCAGGCTGTAAGCGGTTCCAGGAAGAAGCACCCCTATAACGCCTCGTCTTGCCATAACCCGGAGGTTTTTTTCGCTAGCCGCAAGCAGATGCTCAGCGGACGTTGCCTGGAGTTCCGCTGCTAATCCTGCTCCCCCAAGATCGTAAACTTCATCAGCGTGAATCTTGAGCCCGAGGCCCGTTTTCCTGGCGGCCTCCAATATGCGAAGGCCCTGATCCACGGTAAAGACACCCTTCTCACAGAAGACATCGCAGAATCGGGCAATGCCCTGTTTGGAGATAGCCGGAATCATCTCATGAATAAGGAGATCCACATAATCCTCGGGCGCCTTTTGATACTCCTCCGGGACGGCGTGGGCCCCCAGGAAGGTGGGAACAACATCGAGGGAAGTTTCCCGGCCAACGCGATCAATAACGCGGAGCATTTTCAATTCCGCCTCTGTTTCCAGGCCATACCCGCTCTTGATCTCAAGGGTGGTGGTCCCTAAACGCTGAGCCGCGAGGGCTTGGTTCAGGGTCATGGAAAAGAGCTCATCCTCGGAAGCCGCCCTCACGGCCCTCACGGAAGAAAGAATCCCTCCTCCCCTCCTGAGGATTTCGAGATAGTCCGTACCCTCAATCCGAAGATTAAACTCCTCCTCTCTTCTCTTCACAAAACACATGTGGGTATGGGGGTCCACGAAACCGGGAATGAGACAGAGGCCTTCGCAGTCAATTTCGTCATCCACATCACCGAGTGAAAGGCCCCTCAATACCTCCGTTTCTTCTCCAAGGCACCGGATCATCCCGTCCTGGCAATAAACGGCCCCGTGCTTGAAATGGTGAACTTCTCCCTGGCGATTTCCGGCCAAGGGAGTTCCCGGGTCGAAGGGCGTCGTGATGGAAGCATTTCTGAAGAGTTTGTTCATCATGCCTCATCATCTTCGAGCAGTTGGAGTAGCCGGAGTTCGATCACCTGATCGGGGTCGAAACCCGCGATTTGCATGTAGTAGGATGCACTATCCAGGAGGGCCGCGGCGGGAACCAGCCCGTAGACCTCGGTCTCAACCACCGGCACGCCCCATTTTCGGGCTTCCATGCGAATGAGTTCCAGAACCCGATAGAGGGCATTCTTTTTAAAGTCCACGATGTTCATGCTCACCTGGACGAGGCCGCGGCTCTCCAGAGCAAGCCCGATGCCCTTCACATGACAAAGCCCACCGCTGGAAGATCGGACACCTTTGGCAATCTCCTTGGCCACCTTCACATTGTCCGTTCCCAGGTTCACGTTGAAGGCCACGAGGAATTCCCTTGCGCCTATGACGGTAGCGCCTGCAGAGGGGTGGAGTTTCGGTTCTCCTACGTCCGGGTGCCTTTCGGGGTTTATTATTTCCACCTTCAGGGCCTCATACTGGCCCCTTCGGATGACCTCAAGCCCTTTTCGCTCGGGTCTCAACGCCGCTTCCTCATAAAAGTAGATAGGAACTCCCGTATTCTCATAGTAACGTCGGCCAAAACTGTGGGCCAACTCCACGCACTCCTCCATGGTTATATCTCGGAGCGGGACAAACGGAATGACATCCACGGCCCCCACACGGGGGTGGCTACCCTGGTGACGTTCCATGTCGATGAGGGATATAGCGACCTTTGAGGCTGCCAGCAGCGCTTCCTCGATGGGACCGGGTGCCCCCACAAGACTCACAACCAATCGGTTGTGGTCCTTGTCCGTCCGATAGTCAAGGAGAGCACATCCCCTCCTTTCCCGGAACGGTTTCACGATGGCTCCGATAACATCAGCCCTCCGGCCCTCACTGAAGTTGGGAACACATTCGATGAGCTTTTTCGGCATAATGTCCTTATCCTTCTTGGCGGATCCCCACACATGGAACTACGTGACCATGGTAATCATGGGGATCTTTACTCCGCGTTCGTGTGCTACTTCGATGGCCCGTTCGTAACCCGCATCCGCATGCCGGATAATCCCCGTTGCGGGATCATTCCGAAGGACCGTTGCAACGCGCACCTCACCTTCGTCGGTTCCGTCTGCGACGGTCACATGGCCCGCATGGAGAGCATAGCCGATTCCCACACCTCCGCCGTCATGGAAGGAAACCCAGCTTGCCCCTGAAGCCACATTCACCATGGCATTCAACAAGGCCCAGTCAGCCACGGCATCCGAGCCGTCCTTCATGGCCTCCGTTTCCCGGTTGGGGGATGCAACGGAGCCGCAATCCAGGTGATCTCGGCCGATGACTATGGGTGCCTTCACAGCGCCTTTTCGAACGAGATCGTTAAAGATCTTTCCAGCTCTATCTCGTTCTTCATAGCCCAGCCAGCATATACGAGCGGGAAGGCCCATGTGAGCCACCTTTTTCTCTGCCATCTTAAGCCACCGGACTACCCGTTCCTTTTCGGGAAAGGCTTCCATGAGCGCTTCATCCGTCACCACGATGTCCTGGGGATCACCCGAAAGGGCAACCCACCGGAAGGGGCCCTCACCCTCGCAAAAGAGCGGGCGGATGTAGGCAGGGACGAATCCGGGATAATCGAAGGCGTTTTTTACGCCGCGTCTCAGGGCCTGGCCCCGCAAGTTATTCCCGTAGTCAAACGCCACAGCCCCCAGGGCTTTCATATCCAGAATCGCCCGGCAGTGTATCGCCATGGAATCCATGGCCTTTTCGATATAGCGTTTTGGATTAGACTTTCGAAGTGCAAGGGCTTCTTCGTAGGAGATTCCCGCCGGCACGTAAGCGCCCAACTCATCGTGGGCACTGGTTTGGTCCGTCACCACATCAGGGATAAAGCCTATCTCGACCATCCTGGGAAGGATTTCCGCGGCATTCCCAAGGAGTCCGATGGACAGAGGCCGTCTCTCAACAACGGCTTTCCGGCTCATTCGAATGGCTTCGTCCAAATCCTCGGTCACCGTATCCAGATATCCGGTATCCAGGCGACGTTGAATCCGATCTCGGTCAACCTCCACACAGACGAGCACTCCTTCGTTCAAGGTGACGGCCAATGGCTGGGCCCCGCCCATACCTCCAAGCCCACCACTCACCACGATCCGTCCCTTGAGAGTGCCCCCAAAATGCTCTTGGGCAAGAGAAGCAAAGGTTTCGTATGTTCCTTGAAGGATGCCCTGGGTTCCGATATAAATCCAGGAGCCCGCGGTCATCTGACCGTACATGATGAGCCCCTTCTCTTCCAACTCATGAAAGTAGTCCCAGTTGGCCCAATGAGGTACAACGTTGGCATTCGCGATGAGCACCCGGGGGGACATGGCGTGGGTTTTGAGAATACCCACAGGCTTTCCCGACTGCACGAGGAGCGTTTCATCGTTTTCCAATTCCAGGAGAGACCGGACAAGAGCATCAAAACACCCCCAGTTCCGGGCGGCCCTCCCTGTTCCTCCATACACGATGAGTTCATCGGGCTTTTCGGCGTTCTCGGGATCCAGATTATTACAGAGCATCCTCAAGGCAGCTTCCTGGTGCCACCCTTTGCAGTGGAGCTCCCCCCCGCGAGGACTCCTCACCGGTCGGGGTTTTCCACAACCGATCTGAAGTTCCTTGAGGAGACGTTCCTTCGCCGAGATCCTCATGGTTTTGACCCCCCTCGTCTTGTGGCAGTGAATTTCCCGCCTGCCCGGAATATTTCCCCTGAGTTCAGCCCGTACCAAAAAGGCCTTATTCTGTTCGAGGTATAACTGATGTTTCTACTGAAAAATTGCCACATACACGGACACACGGGAAAGACCATGGATTATTGGGATGGTTCACAGCTTGGGCAGAATACAATCATTATGGCATGAATTTCCGGAAGTGTAAATTGAAATTCCTGCCCCCTTTTACCGTAAATGTTGTAGGTTTGACCTCGATACCAATGTTGAGACCTAATCCTTACCCTTTACTCTAGGCCTACCATTTGAAATTGCCAAGAAAATAAGACCGGGGTTATAGACAAGTGGAAATAAAAAGGACTCTGGAGGTTTGACGGGTTGGGTGAAAGAAATTGGAAAGGGTGAAATTACCCTTTTCACCAGAAGGGACGAAACTTATTCAATATAGTCAACGACGTCCCCCGTCTCAATAGTTGTTTAGTCAAGAGTAGAGTCTTGTGAGAGTTTCATGGTATGACTAAAGGGTGCTCAAGAAATTCAATTTTCAAGTCTGACCCTTTTCCCCACAGGCGGTTCCACCTGCAGTTGTCTCCTGAACCGATCTATGTCGGGGGTTTTGGTTATTTGTTCCAGCGTTTCTATGATTTCCGAGCGGGGCACAGCAGCCAGACGCCGGGCTATTTTTTTCACTTCCGAATCCACCTGAAAGTCAGAAACCTTGACCCGGCTGAGGAAAGCGCGGCACTGTGCCCAGGTGGGGTGCCGTGCATCCCCACGCAAAGCAACGGATAGTATGGTGCTGCGCTTCATTCCAATGTCCTCGCGGAATGCATGGAGCAGGAAAAACTCTAGAGGAGTGGGTTCCTGCCCCTGCGTGAGTTTATAGACCAGCACGACGTGTTCGTCCCACGAAACCAGCTCCGCATAGCCCGGTGAATCGAGGAAATCAATCATTGTCTGTAGCCTCTGTTGAATGGATTCCCCATCTGGCAGTTTCGCAGAACCATCGCAAGTGGGAACCAGCCACACCCAAACAGCCAAAATCACGGCCAGGAGGGTAAAGCTGCTTCTTCCTTTCGACCCAACCCTTTTCATGGCGCATACCTCACTTATTTCCTTGGTTGGTTGTTATGTCAAACTGCCCAGCCGTCACGAGTAATGAGGGCCCTTGATGCAGAATATGCGCTATCTATATCTTAAACCATTTCTGCATCAACTTCCCCCGTTTTTCACGTGTCAAATGTTGACGGGCTGTTGCCGAAATCTCCTGGAGCGAACATTAAAGAATTTTTGGTAACCATTCTTAGTGAAGCGGAACGCCCGCAAACCTAATGTTTGAGCCCAAAAGGCGAGTTTTAGGTTTGCAGTGAAGCGAACTTTAGAGTGGTCAAAAATTCTTTTCAGAGAGCGAAAGGGGGTTTGGGCAACAAGCCCTTGACATTTGACATTCATTTGAACTTTGAGCTTTGGCATTTGTTCATTCTAATTTTTGTAACTTTTTTAGCACGTTAGAGTAATTACATGCTTTTTTCTGAGGAAACTCCGGAAAAGGAATTTCCCCAGCCCGGCACGGCTCCCCTTCCTTATTGCACTGTATTGAGGCTGGCCTCCCGCACTTTCCTGGTAATATATTCACCCATCTGGGCGGCTTCCTCCATCCCCATGCCCGATCGGGTCTCGAACCAATACCCATACCGGAGGCCGTGGCTTAAGCGATCCCCTCGATGGACCCTGGTGATCCCGAATCGCCCGGGTGGTAATCAATCTCAGTTCCCCCCTCCAGGTGGAAGGGCTGAACGACAAAACTGGTATATTTTCCCCGATAGTCAATCAAAAACCTCATCGTCTCCAAGGCCTCCTCTCGGGTTTCCGTGGGAAAGCCGACCATGCACATCAGCCGCTTTTCAATCCCGACCTCGTGACATCCCTCCACAATCCCGCCAATCTCTTCAACCTTGAACCCTTTGTTCATCAAATCGAGTATCCTCTGATTATAGGATTCCAGGCCGAACATCAATCGCTTACATCCCCCCTCGGCCAGAAGACGCAGTAAATCCATGCTGAAGGCCTTCTCGAATCGGGCAAAGCAGCTCCATGTTACCTTGAGCCCGGACCGGATGATTTGACCCGCCAGGGATCGGAGAAAAGCCGGTGAACAGGCGTCATCCATGAATCGAAAATGGCTACACCCATATTCTCGATGAAGCCTTGCCATATCACCCACCACGAGGGTGGCGGCCCTCTGGTCAAAGGCACCCTTGTAGAATTCTCGGTACGTACAGAATGTGCACCGCTTCCAGTAACAGCCCCGGGAGGTAATGATGGGAAGGGTAAAACTCTTCAAGAGGTATAACCCAGGGAAAATCCCTCGAAATCGGGCGTTGGAATTGAATCCATGTCGATGGGGGAACAGGGAATTCGGTTCCAGTGCCATCGACCCTCCCCTTTGAAGACCGCGTTGGGAAAGGAATCCAAGGTCTCCCCTCCTTCTAGGGTCTCGACCAAGCGTAACAGGGGAAGCTCTCCATGATGGAGAATAAAGCTATCCGCGGCATTCAACAACTCCTCGTGTCCCATCAAGTGGCCCAACAGTTTGGTGATCGTTGGACCTCCCATGCAGATATGGATACGGGGATTGGCCCTTCTTATCAGGAAAGCGACCCTGAAGCCATGGATCATTTGTGTGGGATAAGCAATGGATAACCCCACCAACGCGGGGCCTTCTGCCAAGATCCAGGGGATAAGGCGCTCCTTGTAATAGTGTTCGAACCGATCATTTCGTCCCTCCATTGCCTCCCGGAGGGTCTCCACCAGGGAAGAACGCGATATCTCAGCTTCGAAACCCTTATAATAGGTAAGGTACATTCTCATCAGGAGCCTTCTGGCCCATTCTTTCCTTTCCCCACGCATCCCCCGGATCCATCTGGACGTCTTTCGCCTTCTGGAGGGCAGAGGAAGCCATTTCTTCCCCCCCAACTCCCCCTTCCGATGGGGGAATAACATCGTAAAATGCCTCCAGGTTGGCGTCTTTCGAGACGGGTTGGTGACCCGCATTCTTCAGGAAGGCCGCAAGGGAGGGAAGGCTCAGGTAGGGATACCTGAGATTACTGATGGGAGGATAGATGAGCGCTGTTTTCTTTATTACTAACTCTCGAATCCGTTATTCCCTACTATTAATTCTAAAATGCCGTATTTCCCATTGTCAATGTGTTTCATTCCTTGAAATCCCATCCCCGATCATTATACCCTTAACATAATCGCGGAAATAAGGGACGAAAAGAGATGGAACGCCCTTTTCATTTCATGGATGATTTCAGGACATTCGTCGAGGAAAACCCGGACCTGGTTAGATGTTCCATCTCCAGCATATCCAAGAAATTGAATGAATGCGATGATTTCAGGTATCTCCACATGCCCAAGGGAACCATCTATCCCTATGCCTCGCCTGTCTTCATTACCGAAGAAGGGGTAGAGGACCTCAGAAAGGCAACCCAGATCGTTGTAGACTGCGCAGAGGATTTGGCCCAAAGGATGAAAGCCGATCCCTCGTTGATGGAGAAACTCCTGCCCGGCCTGGATGAGACGACCAGATGGGGGTTTCTCCAAGGCCATGGGTATCGAAAATCCATGCCCATCTATCGCCTGGATTTGGCGATGATGGCCCGGGGGATCCAGCTGATGGAGATTAATACCGGCTGCCCAGGAGGGGAATTGGATAGTAGTTTGATCGGTCGGTATTTCCTGGAGGAGGAAATGCTCCGGACATTCAGGTCCTCCCTTAATGGCGAGTATCAATTCTCCTTCTACGACCCAAGGGAAGACTCCCTCCTTAGGCTGTTGGGCTGCTACACCGAGTTCAGGGTAAACACGGAAGGAGAATTTCCCGAAGATCCAACCATCGCCCTCGTCACTGGTCCGGCTCAGGCTTACTATCTCAAGCCGGAATGCAGGGGTATCGCCCAATACTATCGGGAGAGGGGATATCAAACGATGGTCGGAGATCTCCTTGATTTGAAAAGGCAGAAGGGCAAGGTAATACTCCAGGGAAAACAGATCCACCTCATTTTTCGGAAATTCTCAACCGACAGTTTTCTCAGGAGGATGGACCCAGAACGGAGCAACATCCCGCAGGACCAGCGGAAAAAGGTTCGGGATCTGTACGAAGCCTGTCTGAATCGGGAGGTCTGCATGGTCAATCCCCTCTTTTCCACGGTGATGCAGGATAAGGGGCTTTTGGCCCATATGTGGGCAAACTATCCACAACTCCGATCCCTCGTTCCTGAGACGTATATCCTTTCTCCGGATGTGCTCGGCCGAAGGGGGGCATTGGCAGATCGGATAAGGGAGGGGGAGGAATTCATCTTAAAACGGCGAATCTCATATGGGGGGAAGTGGGTCAGACTGGATCCATCGGATATTCGGATAAGCTTCGATTCACTGCTTTCCAAGGAACCGGATCGATGGATTGCCCAGCGCAGAATCGCGGTACCCAAGGGTTTCTTTCTCTATGTGGATAATGCCCGATACGAGATGGGCACATACTATTACAACATCAACTCCTTTGGAGAATCCTTCTTCCTCCGAGTCTCCCCGGGAAGTCGAACCACCCCTATCAACGCCTCCCATGGAGCCGGTGCAAGTGCTCTGATTTCCCTGGGCCCTCCTTGATGCCTTAAGTCCTCGCAACTCATATTTTTACTGGCGAAGGTTTTCATTCCACTTCGACGCTTATAATCCTCCTCGCCACCTCCACATCCCCCTTGACCACCGATGGGTCCTCATGATTCAAAAGGACGAAGAGGGGGCACCGGTATCCCTGCCGGGCAAGTCCAACCCTTTCCCCCAAATTCATCCTCTGACGCAGCCTGTGGAAGGATCCGAGCCTTCTCACCTCTTCTAACCCCTTGGTACCCTTTAATGTACCTTCTTGACGGGGAAAGAATTCCAGCACGGCAGTGCTTTTTTCGAATTTGGGAACCAAATCGCCCCCCTTACCCAGGGAATGAGAGAAGGCTGCCTCATCCAGGTCGATGCCGAAGGATAGTCTCATCATCTCGGATCGGTAGCCCCCCACCCGCGCTCCCACCTCGAGCACCTTAGGCCCCGTTGGGGTATAGACCATATCAATGTGGGCCGGTGAGTTGACCAACTCTAAAGCCCGAATCCCCTTTTCGGCTACCTTCTCGATGGCTACCACTTGGGATGGACCGAATTGAGTCGGCAGCATCCGGCCGAATACATGGTAATCTTCGATCCCTATATCCTTGGCCGGTACGAGATCTACAACGGGAGAATGATAGATCTTCCCCCTTGGCGACACGAAGGAATCAATGGAAAGCTCATTTCCCTGAAGGAACTCCTCTACGAGTAGCCCCTTCTTCAGAACGACTCCATGCCGACTCTCCGTTTCACCTACGCGGGTCTCGAAAGTCCGAAGTGTCCGTTCCAGGTCACTAAGTCCATTGCACCGAGCGACGAGTATACTTTTGAAAAGATTTCTCGGTTTGACCATCAAGGGAAACCCGATCCGGAGGTGGCGGGGGGACGTGCTTGGATCCTCAAAGTACTGAAATGCAGGCACGATTGATGGGTCGACCTGGGACATCCGTTTCCTCATGAAATATTTGTCGCTCAACCATTCGGCTTGCTCTAATCCAATCCCTTTCCTACCCAAAGCCATATTCAGCACCGCAAACTCCTTTACCCGCTTCTCCCTCCGATTTATGACCGTCAATACCCTCTTCCTAAACGGCAGTCCCTTCAGCGTTTCGGCCAATCCATCCAGATGTCGGGGATCGTAATCGATAACGTAATCGATTTCCTCCCTTTCGTTTAACTGCTCACCCTTCTCCCGCAGTATCGCGATGCGGTACCCCCTCTCCTTGAGGGTTCGACAAAATCGCTGGATCCCGGTGAATAAAACGATATTCCTTTTCATGCCGGAAAAACCTGGTAACACATCGGATCAATACCCCGTCCCCAGGGGTTGAAAGCCGAATTGGTCATAGACCAGATTAACGATTTCCCTCGCTTTCTCATTCAGCTTCCCGGGGGATTCGATGATTTGAAAGGGAAAGAGGATCCGGCAAACTCTGGTCAGCTCATCATTGAAGACAACGGTACTCCCCTTGCAGGGAACCCCATCTGTGAGGATGAATTCATCCTCACCGCTGAGATCCTCATACCTCAAACCCTGCCGGATGAATTCTATGCGGTGTTCCCCGGAGACGTGTCGGTAGACGCCGGATCTTACATTCACGCCCACCTTCAGGGGGACATGCTTCTTATTGAAGAGGATGATGTGGCTCCCTCTGATCCGCTTTCGGTAGGCTTGGTTCAGCATATCCACGTCGATCTCGTAATCCGCATCCAAAAATTCGAGGATGTGAAACAGATCCATCGGGATTGCCCCATTTATGAGGTGGTACATGGAGAGCATGGGAAAGGCCCCCGTGTACCGGGTATTGCATTCCACCGGGTAAACCTCATTTGCCTTCTCATCTACAACGAGATCAATCCCGTAGATTCCCCTATACCCCTTGTCCCACATATATCCGGTCAATTTTTGGGCTATCCTCATGATCCGTTCGTGTAATGAATCAGAATAGCTCCGATAAGTCCAATCATGGCCGCAGAAAAACCCGTTTCCCCGGTGAACCTTCAGAACCTCCGGAATATCCATGACCTGGGTCTGGATGCTCGAAATCAAGGCGCCATATCGAGTAGCGCAGACGGCCACGCTGGCGGGAAATCCCTCGATCAATTGGGTAACATTCACCCTATTAATCTCGTATCCTCGGTACGATCCCGTGGAGATACACCCCAGGAAATCCAGGTAATCCCTTTCCGACCGGATGAAAAAGGTTCCCCTTCCTCCCCCCTTCGTGATATCGGGGAGTTGAAACACCAAATCCCTTCCCAGGTCCAGGGACAACTCGTGGTACTCCCTCCTGATCAACTCATCCCGGGGAATCTGCACACCGGGGATGAGGGGGAGGTCAAGGTGTCGGAGAACCTCCCGAAAGTTCCCCTTATCCCCGAATTCCCTTTTTAACCTGGTCGGATTTCCGATGATGTTCCAGCCGAATTCCCGACACATCTCTTCAATCCCCTCGGTGCTCTGATAGACGAACAGATGGATCCTGCCCTTGAAACCATCGATGTATTCTCGAACACGAGGATTTCTCAACAGGAACGTCGAGTCGACTGAATCCTCTGGGGATGCCCCTTCTTCTGGATGATCCCTTTGGAGGCTGAAAGCGCTGCAATACCTTCCAATTTCATCGAGATCCATGGAGTCCTTGTAGGCAATGATGCGATAATTTCTCAGGAAAAAAGCGGGTATTATTCGCATGAAGGCGGAAACGCCCATGCCAAAGAAGAAATCTCCTCGATCATTGATCAATCTTATTAGGTCGCTGAGATCGTTTTTCATAATGGGAAGAAAGATGGATTTCTATCGCTTAATCTAATGAACAACTCGTCAAATTGTCAATGGACATAACTAAATCAGTTGCCCAAGGCTTTGAAGAAAACCGGGGAACTTAACGCCCTTTACGATCGTATAGCCAACCTACATCTTAACAGCAATGATCAGGTTCTTAAAGCATTTTGTGATAGGGGACTTGTTGTTGAGGGAATATATTCTGGCGCTATGATCCACTGAATGCTTCAGGATTGCCTGGAACCGGGCGGAGGTGAAGCCGGGGTTGGTTCATAGTACGAGGAGGGAAAAACCCTGAGAGATCATATGCTGAGGTATCAAACCGAGTACCGTGGTGTATCCCATTTACGTGCGTTAGCAATCTTGGATTTTTTGAAGTGAGGAGAATTTCAACAGGTTAGAAACACGCATTCTTTGAGTCTGGCGGAGAAACGCAGACTAAGGTCCAGGCCAATGCCCCACCCCTACATATCCACTTAGATTACTTCCGCCGGGGCGTAGGTCCCTCTGGGCCGGAGGCGGATTCCCAGATCCCATCCTTTGAGAACGACGTCCACAAAGACCCGGATTATCCGATTGAGACTTATGCACCCTGATTCTTAAACTGTCAATCGGATTCGGTTGGAGGGGTTTACCCTGTAGAATAACAGTGCCGATGATAGTGTATATTAATGAGGATTGAAAAAATTTATAAAGTCAAAGTCTTTGATTAAGTCTCTATTCAACAGGGTTTACCCTGATTTAGCCAAGATACCCG
>JAQYWG010000077.1 GCA_030145085.1 Thermodesulfobacteriota bacterium | reverse complement strand
CATCAAACTCGCCAAACTATCCGGAGTTCCTTATCAAACCATCTACAACCTGGAATCGGGCAGGGTGACCAACCCATATATCGACACCGTCGCCAAGATCGCCGAAGTTTTCCATATCCCCCTGGATTTATTGTACCATATTGACAGTGGTCGAAAGATGATCGACCTTCCTGAGGATATCATCGAACTACTCAAAAGGGAGAAAACCAAGTATCTTCTGACCTTGATTACTACTGCCAATATTGAGGGCATATCCGACATAAAGAAGCTCTGCGAATTTTTACTCTCCGTTGGGGAGAAATTCGAGTGAAATTTCTCGTTGGCATTTGGATTTTGGCATTTGAAATTCTGATTATTGGAATTTGAGATTGATAGTTCCGAGTTAACGACTTCTCCGGCTCATTACCGTCAGGGCCAGCGGACCACCCAACAAACCCAATAAACTCAATAAACCCGAGCAACCCAAGCAAACCATCTAAACGATCTAAACCAAATAAACGGAATAAACCAAATAAACCGAACAGACCGAATAAACCAGATAAATGGAAACGATTCCTCACAGGAACAATGGAGTCCCACAGAAAACCAGGGAACTCCAGTTGATATCCTTTTGATAAATTCTTTTAATTCGTGTATTTTATAGTAAAGGTTTTCCATATTTTACGGGAGTGGAGTCAGTGTCAACAATTCTGGATGTCGCTAGGAGAGCAAAAGTCTCTATTGCTACGGTATCAAGGGTAATGAACAACAGCCCCCACAAGGTTAATCAGTCAACCAGGGAGAGGATTTTGGAGGCAATCAGGGAATTAGACTATAGGCCAAACGCCCTTGCCAAGGGTCTTCTCATGAAGAAGACCATGACCATAGGGATTATCATCCCCGATATTTCCAACACCTACTATGCGGAGATCGTCAGGGGAATTCAGGATGTGGCCGACCAGTCCGGATATGCTGTGATGCTCCAAAACACCGATAGAAAGCAGGAGAGAATTATCAACTATATCTATCTGCTCAGGGAAAAGCTAGCAGATGGAATTATTTTCAGCGGCGGCATCATACATGGTTATGAAACACTCTCCACCTTAAAGGAGTTGAGGGAGCGAGTTGTCGTTATCGGTCGCCACGAGGTGGATTTCCCCGCTGTAAGGGTGGACAACATCGGTGGAGCAACCCAGGCGACACAGCACCTGATCGATCTTGGTCATAAGAGAATTGGTTTTATCGGTGGGCCGGAGAGGTCCACGACGGCGATAGATCGTTTCACAGGGTGCAAGAGTGCACTGGCTCAGAATAGTTATCCTATTGACGGGAGCCTGATAAAACGGGGAAATCTGACCCCCCAAAGTGGGTATCTGGCTGCAAAAGAGCTCCTTGAGCAGAGCGGTAAAATTACTGCGATCTTTGCGGCCAACGATCAGATGGCCTTCGGGGCGATTAATGCGGCAAAGGAGTTGGGGTTGAATGTGCCCGATGATCTGTCAGTAGTGGGCTTTGACAATATTCCTCTTAGCTCCTACTTTGAGCCCCCCCTGACTACGGTTGAGATTCCTATGTACGATGTTGGGGTTGCGGCTATGAGGATGTTGATCGATGTGATTTCAAAGAAAAGTATTGAAAAGGTGAAGTTTTTTGGGACCAAGCTACTCATTAGGGGTTCTACGGGAAAAAATTTCAAAAAATAGGGGGAAAAGACCCTTGACAGATGATTTCTTGGGTACTATTTTATGGAAAACGTTTACCATGAACCCTTAATTGAACGCTCTTTAGGAAAAAATATAGTACTAAAAAATTGAGGGAGGGTCAGTCATGGCAAGGAGAAAAAGCTGGAACACATTCGAAATGAGTTACGATGAGGTGGCCGCGATTCTCAAGGTTAACGATATTATTATGATTCCCATGGGGTCTCTTGAGAGACACGGATCCCATTGTCCCCTGGGGACCGATACAATGACTACCATGGGCGTTGTTCGTGTAGCTGCCCAACTGGCGGAGACTCCTCACACTCCAATAATTCCCGTGGGGTACTCGCCGCACCACATGGGAGAAGTGGGCAAGGGTAATGGCACGTTGACCTTTTCGGGGACAACCTATCGAGCTGTTGTTTATGATCTGGCCATGAGCATGGTCTATCATGGCTTCAACAAGATCGTTTTCGTCACCCACCATGGGAGCAACTCAAAGGTCATCGACGACGTCCTTCGCCGCATCCGATATGAGACTGATTGTTTTGTCTGTTGGTACAAGACACCTACGGAACGGACCTACTCCATTTTAGGAGATATCATTGATGGGCCGCCCGAGGAGACCCCGGGGTGGCACGCGGGGGAGATCGAAACGAGCACGGTCATGGCGTGGGATGAATCCCTCATCGATATGGAAAAGGCTGTCCAGGACAAGACCCATCCTCCCCGGTGGATGGGGGATAAATTTACCAAGCGTGATGGCTCTGGATTTGTCACCTTCGGAGAGGCCGAAAATATATGGGTACCTATGGAGCACCATGAATATTCTGATACATCGACCATTGGAAACCCTTTTCGGGGGACCAAAGAAAAAGGGGAGAAATATTTTCAGATTTCAGGTGAGGCACTTGCTGCCTTTCTCGAAGAAGTGAAAAAGTTCAAGATGAAGGTTCCTGACGAGGCCAGATTATTCAAGGATCGTGCTTAACGGGAGCTAAACTGCCAACGGTTGATATCCCAAGACGAGGGGTATCCATAGGCAGAAAAAGGGGAGGGACTCTATTTGCAACCTGGCGTTCGTACGAGGAACTCACTCGAAAGTGATTGATGAAGAGGAAGGTCGCCATCCTTGGAACCCTGGATACCAAGGGAGAAGAGGTGGCCTACATGAAGGGGCTCATCGAGGCCCGGGGTCACACCGCCATCCTCATAGATGTGGGTCCCCTTGGTCCTCCGTGGGTTGAACCAGATATTGCTAAAGAAGAGGTTGCCCGACTTGCAGGGTGTGAGCTTTCCAATCTCCTCCAGACCGGCGAGAGGGATGGGATTATGGAAGTAATGGGTGAGGGGGCAGCAAGATTACTCCTGAACCTGTTGAGGGAGGGGAGACTGGATGGGGTCATAGGATTGGGGGGAAACCAGGGGTCAGCCATAGCATCCATGGCCATGAAGGCCCTTCCCCTCGGATTTCCCAAGTTTCTCGTCTCTACCGTAGCCTCCGGAAACATACGACCCTACGTGGGGTATAAGGATATCGGCGTGATGTTCTCAGTGGGTGATCTCGTTGGAGGACCCAATCCGGTAACCAGATCAATCCTTGCAAATGCCGTATCGGCTCTCCTGGGAATGGTGGAGCAAGGGAAAAGGATATCCTCGGAGAGGGATGAGCGGACAATAGCTATTACTGCCTTGGGAAACACCCAGCCAGCCGTAGACCGGGCCATGGAGTTGCTCCGAGAGAAGGGGTTTCAGGTAATCGCGTTCCACGCCTCGGGGGCCGGTGGTTCGGCGATGGAGGAGCTCATTGAGGCGGGTGTTATCAATGGTGTGCTCGATTTAACTCCCCATGAGATCACTGAGGAAGTGGTAGGGGCAGGGGCTTATATCCCCGTTCGGCAGGGGAGACTCAGTGCCGCCGGGCGATTGGGCATTCCCCAGGTGGTATCCACAGGGGCGCTGGAGTATGTATGTTTCGGGCCCAGAGAATCTATTCCCCCCAGATTGCGGAGGAGAAAGATCTACATGCACAACCCTTACAACGCAAACGTCAAAGTTTCCCGGAACGAGATCGCGAGGGTGGGTAAAGTTGTCGGTGATAGGTTGAGAGAAGCTAAGGGACCCACAGCGGTCTTGGTTCCCCTCAAAGGGTGGTCCATTTACGGAGGAGAAGGAGGGCCCTTGCACGATCCTCAGGGGTATAAGATCTTCATTAAGACCTTGAAGCGACGTCTCAAAACCGATATCCGGTATGAGGAAATTGATACCCATATCAACGATCATCATTTTGCCGATGCGTGTGTTAATGTGTTGTTGGAGTTTATGGAAGGGGTGGGGAGATGAGGGGCAGAGAGGCCGATGGGATTGCTGCCTTAAGACGGGAGCTTGCCGAGATTTCGAGAAGGGCATTTAACCGGGGCCTCGTGAGCGGTACGGGGGGGAATATCAGTGCTAGGTTTCCCGATACCGATAAAATCCTCATCACACCAAGCGGCGTTTCCCTGGGGGATGTTGAACCGGAAGTTAACATCCTGGTAAACCTTGAGGGTTCAATTCTTGATTCTTCTTTGGGACTAAAACCGTCGAAGGAGTCATCCTTTCATCTTGCCGTCTACCGGCTTCGTCCCGACGTGATGGCGGTTGCCCACCTTCACCCTCCCTATGCGACCGCGTACTCGAATAAGGGAAGACCTCTTCCCCTGGTAACGGTTTCCAGCCGCGTTGTCCTCAAAGAGGTCCCCTGGGTAGAATGTGCCCTTCCAGGTTCGAGGGAGCTTTACGATTTTGTCTGTGAGGGATTAAAGAAGCATTCAGGAGTGAGGGCCATGCTCATGAAGGAACACGGTGTCCTTGCCCTTGGGCCGGACCTCAAGACCGCCTTTTATCTTACGGATCTGGTTGAGGATACCGCTAAGATCGCTTACATAGCTTCGCATATTTCCTAAGGCGTGGGTAATTTTCATAGAGGAGGGGGTGTTTACATGGATATTCCAAAAAGGATGAAGGGTGCCGTTCTTTACGGTTTTAACGATGTGAGGGTGGAGGAACGTGATGTTCCATCACCGGGCCCTGATGAGGCTCTCGTGAAGGTCAATGCCTGCGGGATTTGTGGAACGGATATTAAGGTGATAACCCACGGGTTGCCGAATCAGCCCCCCTTCGGGGATTTCATCATTGGCCATGAATATGCCGGAACGGTGGCGGCGCTTGGTGACACAGTTGATGAGTTTCAGATCGGTGATAGGGTGGCGGTTGAAATACACAAAGGTTGTGGGCGATGTAAAAACTGCATCATGGGTCACTATACCGCCTGTCTCAACTACGGCAACATGGGAAAAGGGCATCGTGCCAACGGCTTTACCGCAAATGGGGGGTTTGCCGAATATGCGGTAAATCACGTGAATACTCTTTACAAACTCCCGGATAACATCTCCTTTGACGAATCAACGACAATAACAACTGCGGGAACGTGCATCTATGGGATAGATATGGCGGGAGGTTACATCCCGGGGGATACGGTGGCGGTGTTGGGACCTGGACCGATCGGGCTTATGAGCGTGCAGCTGTGCAAGGCTCTCGGTGCGGGAAAGGTGATCCTGACTGGCACGAGAGATGAGAGGCTCGAACTGGGCAAGAAGCTCGGTGCCGATTATGTGGTCAATGTACGAAGGGAGAAAGCGGTCGAAAAGGTCATGGAGCTTACGGATGGGCTGGGGGCGGATCTGGTGCTTGAGGCCGCCGGGGGTGATACCGCCCTCCAAGATGCCCTGGAGATGACCCGTAAGGGGGGCAAGATTTCGATACTTGCCTTCTATAAGGGGCCCATCACGGCGGATATCTCAATAGCGGTTCGTAACGGAATCAATATATATACCGTCCGAGGTGAAGGGAGAATGAGCGTGGGCAGATCCCTTTCTCTGATGGCCCAGGGCAAGATCACCGGCAAACCGCTCATTACCCACACATTCCCCGTGGAGGAAGTCAACGAGGCCCTCAAAACCTTCGCGGAGAGGATAGGAGGTGCCATGAAGGTGGTGGTGCATCCATGATCCGCTTCAGACTCTGGATCTTAGGTGATGAGATCGGGTCGGTGGACTTTCAAGGTATCTAAAAAGGGAAAGGAAGCAACAACGTGGGATGGCTATACATGGTTTTCGGTTGTTGTTGGAGAAGCAAAAATGAAAGAAAGGAGGTGTGATAAAAAGGTATGGAAGATTTCTCAATCTATCGGTACATGAAGCCGGGGATGGTTCATTTTAAAGCTTTTCCTGAGGTGGCGTGGGGAGCAGGGCCCATCGTGGAAACCTTGAAGAAAATAGTGGAGGATGATTTTTGGACTGCCGTTGAAGTGGGGTGGATGCGCGATATCAAGGTGAGGCACGAGGCCCGTAAACTGCTTGAGGTCTCACACATTGAGGTATGCTACGCTACACAGCCCATGTTCCTGGGTAATAAGCTCAGCTTGAATGCCTTCGATCCCGCCGAGAGGAAGAAGGCGATGAACGCGGCGAGGAATTGTATCGATGAAGCCTACGATCTTGGGGCTTCGTGGGTGAGGGTACTCTCGGGAAAGGACCCCGGGGATGAGAAGAGGGATGAGGCGAAGAGAATCCTCGTTGATTCGATCAAGGAGATATGTGAATACTCAAAGGAGGAGGGTGAGATCGGGATCACCTTAAAGATATTCGACCGGGACATCGATAAATGTTCCCTTATCGGCCACTTCAAGGATGCGGCCGATGTGGCGAAGGAGATTTACAAGGAATATAAGAATTTCGGGCTTCTTGCGGATCTGTCTCACTTCCCTCTCTTGAGGGAGCGGCCGGAGGATGCCATCCCGCTGGTGAAGGAGTATCCGCTCCATTTTCATCTGGGTAACTGTGTTATGCGAGATCGGAAACACCCGGCATACGGTGACCTTCAGCCCCGATTCGGAATCCCCGGGGGGGAGATTGACACCCCACAGGTGCGTGACTACTTCAGGCTCCTCCTGGATCTGAAACTTCTTAGCCCTGAAAACAGGCCGGTGGTAAGTGTCGAGGTGAGACCCCTCCTGGCCGAGGAGTACTCGGAGGCCATTATCGCAAATGCCAAAAGGGTGGTAAAGGAAGCCTGGGCAACCATAGAGAATTTTGCGGCTTAGCCTTCTCTATATTCTTCCATGGTTTTCAATCAGGTTTACCTTTGCCAGCGGAAATGTACTTCATCGCAAAAAGTCGACAGTGCCGCAATTCAAACCGGGAGATTGTGATAATGGAAAAGGAGGTCATTCGGACGGACAAGGTCGGTCGGGCAAAAGGCCCGTTCGTCCAAGCGATAAAGGTGGGAAATTTCCTCTATCTGTCCGGATGTCGGGGTATAGATCCGAAGACGAACCAAGTTAGAAGGGATGATATTCGTGCTGAAGCCAGGCAGGTAATGGAGAATATCAAGGGCGTTGTGAAGGCAGCCGGAGGTTCGATGGAGAATGTCATCGCGACTACGGTCTATGTAAGGGATATGTACAGACATCGACCGGTGATAAACGAACTGTACGAGGAATATTTCGGTGAAACAATGCCGACTCGGACCATTGTGGAGATATCCCGCCTCAATGAGGACAGCAATGTCGAGATAACGGCGACTGCGTGGATCCCATAGGACTTGAACCACATTTAGTGATCCCTAATGATTTCGGCGAAAGTTTCGAGTCAAGGAGCAAAAATGGGAAGGGAAGTTTTGGATACTACACTCTTAACATGAATGCCTTAACGTATACACGGGGCGTCCATATTATATATAAATTCACACAAAAAAGAGGAAGGAGGTAGCTATCATGATAGGTAAAAAGTTTGGTTATGGGATGTTTATCTGTGTTATCACCTTGAGCTTTAGTTTGGCGGCATTTGGCGGGGGAAAGTATCCCTCAAAGCCGGTGCAGTTCTTGATCCCCTTTGGTGCGGGGGGATCTGCGGATGTGATGGGGAGGGTATTAGTCAAGGCCACCGAGAAGGACTTCGGCCAGCCCTTTGTGTCCGTCAACAAGCCTGGAGCGGGTGGAGGGATTATGTATACCGCCTTGAAGAGTTCCAAACCGGACGGTTACACGGTGGGTTGGAATTCCACATCCGTTCTGACGTGCACGAATATCGGCAACGTACCTTTCATGTGCGATGCTTTCGAGCACGTTTGCAGGATTGGATTTACGGCAATGCCGATTGCCGTGCGGGCGGATGCTCCGTGGAAAACATTTGGGGAATTTGTGGATTACGCGAAGAAGAACCCCGCAAAGATCAAGATCGGGAATGCGGGTACGGGAAGTGCCACCCATCTCACAGCAGTGCTCATGGAGCAGCAGTTAGGCCTGAAGGTCATCCACGTCCCGTTGGGAGCCAAGCGTCGGATCCCCAGTTTGCTTGGGGGTGAAGTTGAGGTGATTTGCGTGCCGCTGCCCGAAGCCGCCCCTCACGTAGCGGGTGGAAAAGCCCGGTTGCTTGTCATGCCCACTGAGAAACGGGATCCGGCTTTCCCGGATATCCCTACGTTAAAGGAGCTTGGAAACCCTATCGTCATGGAACTCTTCCGGGGTATAAGTGTACCAAAGGGAACGGACAAAAGCATCATTAAAAAGCTCGAAAGGACCTTTAAGAAGGGCTCCCAGGAACCCAGTTTTGCAAAAATTGCCAAACAGAAAGGGTTCAACATAAGCTTTATGGGAAGAAAGAAATTTGAGAAGTACTTGAAAGAGCAGAATGAACTGATCGCCAGGGCATATAAGATTAGCGGCCTGGTCAAGTAAATCCAAGAATGGGGGGAGTGGCATTATCGATTCCGATGCTATTCCCCCCATTCCCTGGTTTCTTATGCGAAGGACAAACATCTTTATCTCGATTATATTGTTTGCTTTTACTGGTTATTATGCGTATCTCATTACGGAGCTCCCGACCAGGAATATCCCCCATACCCTTGGGGCAGATTTTATGCCCTGGGTTTTAACCGTATGTTTACTGCTCTTATCCAGCTTGCTCTTTCTGGAAAGCCTCTTTTATAAAAGGGAAAAGCAGAGGGTTGGTAGGATATCGCTGAAAGAGGTTGCCGGAATCCTTTCTCTTTTGGCTATCATCGTCGCTTATATCACAGCCATGATCTATTTCGGTTACGTATTCATTACCCCGCTTTTTATGGCAGCCATGATGCTGATGTCCGGCTCAAAAAAACTGAAGGAGATCATCTTTTTCCCCATCGGAATAACCCTCGCGGTTTACATCTTCTTTTATCGATTCTTCAACGTTCTGCTCCCTGGCGGGAAAATCTTTTAATAGAGTCCTCCCATGATGAGTGATGTAGCCCTTGCAGCTTTGGCCGATGTTCTCCGATTGCCGAACCTTATTGCCAGCATGATGGGGGTTTTCTTCGGGCTCTTTATCGGCGCCTCTCCCGGACTTACTATATCCCTGGGGATGGTCCTCCTTCTGCCCCTCACCTTTACCCTTGCCCCGGTGACGTCTTTCTGTCTGCTTCTGGGGCTCTATGCTGCGGGGATGACCGGAGGTTCCATATCCGCAATCCTTCTGAACATCCCGGGGACGCCTTCGGCCTCGGCTACCGCTGTCGATGGTTACGAGATGGCGAAGAAGGGAAGGGCGGGGGAAGCCATCGGAACTGCCGTAATTTCATCATTTTTCGGGGGTATGTTCAGCTTGGGGTGTCTGGTGTTAATCGCTCCTGCCATTGCCAAGTTTGCCCTCCGATTCGGAGCTCCTGAGCTCTTTGCCCTGGTGCTTCTGGGTTTAACTCTCATCTGTAGTTTTGGGCAGAGGTCGATCATCAAAGGTCTGATCTCTGGAGTCATCGGACTTATCTTCATGACAGTCGGGCTTGATAACCTGATGGGAATCCCACGTTTCACCTTCGGTTACGTCGAGCTTCAGGCGGGAGTCTCTTTTCTGCCGGCATTGATCGGGCTTTTTGCGATTCCGCAGATTTTGGAGGGGATTGTCATCGGGGTCCAGGTGATTCCGAAGTACGAAGCGAAGATTTCGGGGCTTCTCCCGAGGTTTAAAGATATAACAAAGCTCTTTAAGACCATGGTCTTGGGGGCCTCGGTTGGAACGGGAATAGGTGCGATCCCGGGTGCAGGGGGGCCGATAGCCGTTTTTCTCAGCTACGATTATGCCAAGAGAATTTCAAAAAATTGCAGCTTATTCGGAACGGGGCATCCGGAAGGAGTAGCGGCACCAGAATCGGCCAATAACGGTGTAGCAGGCGGGGCGATGATACCGATGCTCACCCTGGGGATCCCGGGTGATCCCATCACCGCCATACTTCTGGGTGCCTTAATGATCCAGGGGTTAACCCCCGGTCCCTTGCTGTTTCAGGCAAATGCCCAGTTTGTCTACAGCGTTTTCTGGGCCTTTTTTGTGGCAAATATAATGGTCCTCTTCCTTACCCTTTCCACAATAAAGGTTTGGGTCAGGCTCCTCCAGGTGCCCAAAAGAATTCTCCTGCCCATAATCGCTATCCTTTGCATCGTCGGGTCATATGCCCTGCACAATACCTTTTTTGATACAGGGGTCATGCTTTTCTTCGGACTATTGGGATATTTCATGAAAAAGTATGAATTTCCCGTTGTCCCCATGCTCTTGGCCATAATCCTGGGTCCTGCCCTTGAAGAGCACATGAGGATGTCGCTCATCATTTCCCAGGGAGATCCCTCCATATTCATAAAACACCCCATTAGCCTGGTTTTCATCATAATTTCCCTCATATCCTTCATGGGCCCGTTGGTCGGGCGCATGAGAGCTCATAGAGAAGGATGAAGATGAAATAGTGAAGGAGAGTTTGGAGTGCCGTCGGGTGACCGTATGAGGAAATGATTTCTCTCGGCCGGTTTCCTTAAGACCCCTCAAAAAGATCCTTCTACTGACTTCCTAGCAGCAAAAGCCACAGGGTTACACACAAGCCCCCTCCAATCGTGGAGACCAGGATTAAGGAGGCTATGATCTCTTTATAGAAATTGTAGCGTTCGCTGAGAACAATGATTGAGACGGCGACGGGGGTACTATGCATGAGAACCAATATTGTCTTTTCCAGCGATGGCAGGTTGAGCAATTGCATGGTTAAAAGGGCTACGAAAGGGAGGAATAGTATTCTCAGGAGGCTCAGTTTCAAAGCATTCACTATGTTCGTATATTTTGGGCCGTAGAGAAAGACCCCGAGCATGAAAATAGCCACTGTTGAGGTGGTTTTCCCAAGCATGTGCAAAGAGGTGGACAGAAGAAGGGGAATCTCAAGTTTCATAAGGGCCAGCGAGAAACCCGCCAGAATCGATAGGATCAGCGGGTTTTTTGAAAACTTTCTCAAAACGCGTCTCAATCCTTGCCAGATAGTGCCTGTTTCGAGTTTGTACAGCTCGAGCGTTGTCATGGATATGGCAACACCTACGGGGCCGATGGAAGACACCGACAATACGGCGAGATGTTCTGCCTGCTTCGTTGGAAAGGCAAAGGTTATAAACGGAAGGCCGAAGAAGGCCACGCTCCCGAAAACCGTGCTCACGATCAACAAATAGAGGGTATCCCTGGAGAATCGGAAGATGCGTGAAATCGCGACGAAGACAATAACCGCAACAAGAATGGGAATAATACCCGCTGACATGAATTTGAGGGTACTACCGGTAAGAATGATTTCACCTAAGTTGACAAGGGCGAGGGCTGGCAGGGCAAAATAATAGACATAAGCACTCAAAACCCTTTCGTCGCCAGATTTCAGGATCCCTATTTTTCTTGAAAAGAAGCCCGCTCCGATGAGAAGAAGTATGGGCACGATAGTTTGGACAGTAACGTTGTTCATTACTTACCTTTCCATCCCCTCTTCGTTACATTATGCCCAAAAAATGGAAAAGTAAAGCCTTTCCCCCTTACTCGAAGTACATGAGAACATATCATGAGGACGATCTCATAGCAAGTAGTCGAAAGCTATAGAGATTGTCTAGTCGTTGAGAAGGTTCGGAGCTATCAGTATACGTGACCAAAATTTGAAGAGCGTCTATCTCTGTTGCAAAGCAGTGATCCACTTCATGAAAGTGAGGGGATGGGGGCGGACCTGGTGATTGAAGCTGCAGGCGGATATACAAAGTATGGGGAGAATGATCAAAATCGATTCGAGTTCGGGAGAGGATCTGTGCTTAACCCTGCCATAGACCTGAGGGATATGGTTCGGAATAAGCTCATATCTTCCGTTGAAGTGGTAGAAATATTTTTGAATGAAGGTTTTATTGCAGGCTGCAGCGGCTTATGAACTAGCGGCACCGTGGACGGATAAACGACCGCCGTTTAGGCAATAAAACATCTCGCATCGTCATCCGGCGTTCTTTATTCCAAGGAT
>JAQYWG010000076.1 GCA_030145085.1 Thermodesulfobacteriota bacterium | reverse complement strand
AGACGGTGGGACGGTGAAATACCGGATCAACTATGACTACTGTAAAGGATGTGGTATCTGTATTGCCGAATGCCCCCGGAATGCCCTATCCGTGGAAAAGGAGGCCAGATGAAACGGGTCTTGAGCGGGAATAAAGCGGTAGCCTACGGGGTGATGCTTTCCCGGGTGCAGGTCATCTCAGCCTACCCGATAACCCCCCAAACGACGATCGTAGAGGAGCTGTCTCGATTTTGTGCCGAGGGGGAACTGGAGGCCAAATTCATCAAGGTGGAGTCGGAACACTCTGCCATGGCTAGCATCATCGCCTCTTCGGTAACGGGTTCCAGGTCTTTCACGGCCACCTCTTCCCAGGGCCTGGCCCTCATGCACGAAATGCTTCACTGGGCTGCAGGGGCGAGGCTACCCCTGGTCATGGTCAACGTGAATCGGGCGCTGGGGCCAGGTTGGAACATATGGACGGACCAAGGGGACAGTCTATCCCAGAGGGATACGGGATGGATTCAGCTCTATTGCGAGGACAACCAGGAGGTTCTGGATACCATCATTCAGGCCTTTAAGATTGCCGAGACAGTCTATCTTCCGATAATGGTGGTGCTGGATGCCTTCTTTCTCTCTCATACCTCCGAGGTTATCGAAATCCCTGATCGGGAGGAGGTAGACCGTTTTCTCCCCCGGTTTGAGCCGCAATACCGTTTGAATCTCAAAGAACCCCAGGCCTATTTCGGGCTGTGTTCTCCGGATTACTATATGGAATTTCGTTATAAAATGCAGAGGGGCATGGAGGAGACGGTGGAGGTGGCAAAGCGGGTGGATGAGGAATTCGGCCGCCAATTCGGGAGGACCTATGGCATTGTCGAGCCCTATCGGTGTGAGGATGCCGATGTAGTGATGGTGACCTCAGGGACGGTGACCAGTACGTCAAGGGTGGTCATAGATCGGTTATGGGAGGATGGGATTAAGGTTGGATTGTTAAAGGTAAAGATGTTCAGGCCGTTCCCCATGGAGGAGATCAAGGGGGTACTGAAAGGGGTTGAAAAAGTCGGCGTCATCGATCGAAATATTTCCTTTGGCCACGGTGGCATATTTGCTCAGGAGATCCGATCTACTTTCTGCAACGAGGATGAGAGGCCCATGGTATTCGGGTTTGTTATGGGGTTGGGGGGAAGGGATGTGACCCCTGAAGTCATCGAGGAGGCGATCCACGTTACATTGGACAACTCTCGTCCGAAGGAGGAGATCCTCTGGATCGGTTTAAAGGGATGAATTTTGAGGGGAGATTGTCATGAAGATCCATATACCGAAGGAGGAATACATGGATCCCGGACACCTGGCGTGTTCGGGGTGCGGATCCCCCCTGGGGCTTCGATTGGCCCTGAAGGCCTTGGGAGAGAAGACTATGATTGTGATTCCCGCCTCCTGTATGTCCGTCATTGTGGGCCCGTTTCCCTACTCCGCCCTGAAGGTCCCGAGTGTCCATGTGGCCTTTGCAACAGCCGCGTGTTCTGCCTCCGGGATTCGGGCATCCCTGGATATGCAGGGAGACGGAGAGACCACGGTGGTTGCCTGGGCGGGAGATGGCGGGACCTTCGACATTGGGATTCAGGCCTTATCCGGTGCGGCTGAGCGAAATGACGATTTTATCTACATCTGCAGCGACAATGAGGCCTACATGAACACCGGGATCCAGCGGAGTTCGGCAACGCCATATCTGGCCTGGACCACCACCACGCCCGTTGGCAATCTGAAAGAGCGTCCGAAAAAGGATATAATGGCCATCATGGCCGGTCATCACATTCCCTATGCTGCCACGGCTTGTGTTGCATATCCAGAGGATTTTATTCGAAAGCTCAAGAAGGCCAAGGATATGGAGGGCACGAGGTTTATTCATCTTCTCTCTCCCTGCCCGCCCGGTTGGAGGATTGCCTCTGATGAGGCGATAAAGGTGGCGAGGTTGGCCGTCGAGACAAAGGTCTTCCCCCTCTATGAGATCGAGCACGGCGAGATATATATGCTCACCTATCAACCGAGGGGAATTCCCGTTGAAGAGTATCTGAACCAACAGGGAAGGTTCAGGCACCTCACCGATGAGGAGATGGCAACCATCCAGGAAAACGTGGATCGCGAGTGGAATCGCCTCATGGAGCAATGTGAGGGTGCGACAAGGAGAGGGGTGAGTCGGCTCGCGCAGTGAGGAAGGCGATGAGTGATGTGACCAAATTAGCGAGGAAGGGGATTTTGGACCTGAAACCGTATTCCCCGGGTAAGTCCATTGAGGAAGTCCAGAGGGAGTTCGGGCTTAAGGAGTTGACTAAATTGGCCTCCAACGAGAATTCAACCGGGCCCTCTCCCCAAGCCATAAGGGCCATCGAGTCAGAACTGGGCAACATCTTCCGATATCCCGATCCGCCATGCACCCTGTTGAGGAGGGCAATTGCCAAAAGGCTAGGGGTAACGGAGGAGATGGTAACCTTGGCAAACGGGTGCGACAATATTATTTTCATGATCGGTGCGGCCTTTATCAACGAGGGGGATGAGGTGATCATGGCTGAGCCCACCTTTGCCGTTTATGAGGGTGTTACCCGGATCATGGGGGGAAGGCCAATTCCCGTTACATTGAAAAATCATACCCACGACTTGGAAGGGATGGCCCAGCGGATCGGCCCGAGGACTAAGCTGTTCTTTCTCTGCAATCCCAATAATCCAACGGGTACCCTCGTCCCTAAAGAAGAATTAAATCGGTTTTTGGCCCATCTTCCGGGCCACATCATCGTTATCCTGGACGAGGCTTATTTCGACTATGTATCGGAGCAGGACTATCCAGATGGCATTTCCCTTCTCCGAGGGGATCTCAATCTGATCGCCCTGCGGACATTCTCCAAGATCTATGGTTTGGCGGGATTGCGCGTCGGGTTTGCCGTGGCCGATGGGGATCTCATCGGTGTAATGGATCGGGTTCGGGACCCCTTTCCCGTCAATCGAGTTGCCCAGGCCGCTGCACTGGCGGCGTTGAGGGATGAGAAACATAGGAGGGAGGTTTTGCGGGTAAACGAGGAGGGGAAGGCCTTCTTATACGGGGAGTTCGAACGACTGAACATCGATTACGTTCCCACTCAGGCTAATTTCATCTTCGTCGATTTCAAAAAGGATTCTCTGGAGATCTATAATGCCTTACTGAAGGAGGGCATGATTATCCGCCCGGGTACCATATGGGATTATCCTACATCTGCCAGAATTACCATTGGGACAATGGACGAAAACCGGGGGTTCATCGAGAAGCTGGAGGGGATATTACGAAGAACGTAAGCGCGTGGATATCGCCCTTGCCGGGGTGCTACAGCACTCCTTTGGGGATCCAAGAACTCCAACATCCCCCAATTATACAGCCCAGGTTCTTCCCTTGACGCCCCGTGAATTTGATTCCCCTGATGGGGTTTTACGGCGTCCTCTCGGCAGTCCTCAGTGAAATGGGATTGCCTCGGGGACAGGGGAATGAGTTTCACTCTCCCCACTTTGAAACGTCAGAACTTCAAAATATCTTGTGGATTTCCATGAGAATCCCTGAAATTCGCCGGCCGAGGGGCTCGTCGACATGTCTCGGTCGAACGCCCGGACCAAAACATTTCAAGCAAACCCGCCGTTCCGAGTTACATTTCGGAGTATTAATGTAAATGAGAACGCGATAATTTCTTGACAACAGCCCTGTTTTTTCTTAATAGAGAAGGGTTTTTATCATTTATTCCCTTATGAACTCTTCATTTTCGAGGACCCCGTTAAAGATATGGTCAGACTTCTCCTTTTAATCATCGGTGTCGTCCTGGTAAACAATTTCGTTTTGACCCGGTTTTTGGGGATTTGCCCCTTCTTGGGGGTTTCGAAGAGGACCGAGACCGCCCTGGGCATGGGGATGGCTGTAATCTTCGTAATGACCGTAGCCTCGATTGTTACGTGGATCATCCAACGGGCAATATTGACCCCCTTTGGCATTGAATATCTGCAGACCGTAACGTTCATTTTGGTGATAGCATCCCTGGTCCAGTTGGTGGAAATGGTGATTCAAAAGATGAGCCCGGTTCTCTACCAGGCCCTGGGAATCTATTTGCCCTTGATCACCACCAATTGTGCCGTTTTGGGGGTAGCCGTTCTCAATATTCAGCGGGACTTCACCTTTGTCGAAACGGCCATGTTTGGCTTCGGAGCCTCTTTGGGATTCACCCTGGCCCTGGTTCTCTTTTCCGGATTGCGCGAAAGAATCGCCCTGGCCGACGTGCCGAGGGTTTTTCAAGGAACGGCCATCGCCCTGATCACAGCGGGTCTTCTTTCTTTGGCCTTCATGGGGTTCTCCGGCTTAGTTAAGTGAGAGACGTATGTTGATCGCCATCTTCTGTTTAAGTGGACTCGGTCTTCTGGCGAGCCTTGGATTGGGGTTCGTGGCGAAGCGGTTTGCCGTTGAAGTGGACCCGAGGGTTGAGGCGGTGGAGAGGCTTCTTCACGGGATTAACTGTGGGGCCTGTGGATATCCGAGCTGTAGTCAATTCGCCAGGGCGGTTGTAGAACAAGGGGTTTCCGCGGTTGGATGCGTCGCCTGTGGAGAGGATACGGCCATGGCCATAGCCGAGGTGATGGGAGTAGAGGCCGTCTTAGCCGAAAAAAAGGTTGCCGTAGTCTTGTGTAAAGGTGGAAGAGGGGAAAGCGCCACCAAATTCTCCTATAGAGGGGTGGAGGATTGTAAGGCCGCCGTTATCGTATCGGGGGGAGATAAGGCGTGTCCTTATGGGTGTCTCGGGTTGGGAACCTGCAAGAGGGTTTGCCCCTTCGATGCCGTGGTAATCTCCGAAAATGGCCTTACTGTTATCGATACGGAGAGGTGCACGGGTTGTGGGATATGCGTCAAGGAATGTCCCAAGGGGGTCATCCAGTTGGTCCCCGCCGGGAAAGAGGTGTCCATTTTATGCCACTCCACCGAGAAGGGGGCCGAGGTCCGGAAGAAGTGTGAGGTAGGCTGTATCGCCTGCGAGACCTGTGTTCGAGTTTGTCCTTTCGATGCCATTTTCATGGAGGGGAGCCTGGCCGTCTTGGATCATGAACGCTGCCGGGTCTGCGGTCTCTGTATTGTCCGTTGCCCCACCCACACGATCGAGGGAAGGGATAGGGTTTTTCCTCGGGTTGAAATCATGGCCGATACATGTTCGGGCTGTGGAATCTGCAGCATGATTTGTCCGGTTAATGCCATCGAGGGCGAGAAGAAGGAGGTTCACCAGGTCTCTGGGGAGCGATGCGTCGGTTGTTTGCTGTGCATTGATCGATGTCCAAAGGAGGCCATTCGCATAAAGGCCCCAGCAGATTCCACTTTGGGGGTAGCTTCCCAATGAAAAGACTCTATCTATTTCAAGGAGGAGTTCATCCCTCAGGGCAGAAAATCTCCCAAAATGCACCCATCGAAGAGCTGGGGGCGCCCGACCGGGTTGTGGTGCCGTTATCTCAACACATCGGGGCCCCATGCGAAGCCACCGTCGCTCCTGGGGACCGGGTGAAGAAGGGGGATCGCGTGGGACAGGCCACGGGATTTGTCTCCGTAAATATCCATGCCCCCATATCCGGGGTGGTAAAATCAATTGGTACTTTCCCCCATCCCGTTGGAAGACCTCTCCCTGCCGTGGAAATCGAATCGGATGGAGAGGATACGTGGGCCGATACCCTCAAGCCCCGTGAGGATTATATGGATCTGTCCCCCGAGACATTGAAGGAGATCATTCAGGATATGGGGATCGTGGGAATGGGCGGGGCGGCCTTCCCAACCCATGTAAAACTGAGCCCGCCCAAGGAAAAACCCATCGATACGTTCATCATCAATGGAGCCGAATGCGAGCCCTACCTGACTGCTGATCATCGATTGATGCTTGAGGAGCCCGAGAGCATCATCGCGGGGGCCAGGATCGCGATGCGAATCCTCGGGGTCACAAGGGGGATCATTGCCATCGAGTCCAATAAACCCGATGCCATCGAGAAGATGAAGGAGTTGACCGAGGATATCCTTGAATTGGGAGTGGTCGCACTGAAGGTGAGGTACCCCCAGGGTGCCGAGAAACAGTTGATCAAGACCCTCTTAAATAGAGAGGTTCCCTTTTTAGGGGGATTGCCCATGGATGTCGGTGCCGTCGTCCAAAATGTGGGAACCTTATCGGCCATATTCAAAGCGGTTCGATTTGGGATTCCGTTAATAGAGAGGATTACCACGGTAACCGGATCCGGGGTCCGGGCACCGAAGAACCTGAGGGTCAGGATAGGTACTCCCATTAAGGTACTGATCGAGGCTTGCAGGGGGTTTACCTCGGAAATAGGGAAGGTCATCATGGGGGGGCCCATGATGGGTGTGAGCCAGCACAGCCTGGAGGCCCCCGTCGTCAAGGGCACCTCCGGGATTCTCTTCCAACCCGTTGCCGAAGTTCAGGCCGTGGTTGCCCAGCCGTGCATCAGGTGTGGGAGCTGTATTCGGGCTTGTCCCGCGCGACTCATGCCAACGGTCCTGGGGGTTTTTGCCCAGCGGGATATGTTTGAGGAGGCCGAGAGGTGTGACGTCGTGGAGTGTATCGAGTGCGGATGTTGTAATTACGTTTGCCCCGCGAAGATACCCCTGGTTCAGCTTTTGCGGTATGCCAAAGCCGAAGTATTGGCCAGGAGAAAGGCGGCTTAAAATTCCCATGGACGATCGCCAGTTCATCCTCTCATCTTCACCCCATATTCACAGTGGGGAATCCACACCGCGCATTATGTATTCGGTGGGGGTGGCGTTGGTTCCAGCAATGTTCATGGGGGTGTACCTATTCGGCTTTCGAGCCCTATGGGTTATGCTCTTATCCGTTGTAGCGGGAATGGCCACGGAAGCGGGAGCCCAGAGGATGATGGGAAGAAAGGTGACTGTTTCGGACGGGAGTGCAATGGTGACCGGGATCCTCTTGGCCCTCAATCTGCCCCCACCGGTTCCCTGGTGGTTGGTGGTTGTGGGCTCCGCTATCGCCATCGTGATTGGGAAACAGATCTACGGGGGATTGGGGTACAACCCATTCAACCCGGCCTTGGTAGCGAGGGTTATTCTCTTGATCTCCTTTCCCGTGCAGATGACCACCTGGGCCAAACCAAGTGCGGCTTTATCCCGAACTGTCGATGTGGTGACAACGGCAACCCCCCTCGGTGCGATGAAAACCCACCTCTTGGTTAAGGGGACGCTGGAGGGGTTTACTATGGGGGAGCTGTGGAACCCCTTTATCGGGAATATCGGGGGATGTATTGGGGAGACATCGGTTATTGCCCTGCTTATTGGGGCTGGATTTCTTCTGTACCGAGGTTATATAAGCTGGCATATTCCCCTTACATTTATCGGGACGGTTTTCATCTTCAGCGGTATTTTTTGGTTGATCAACCCAAATCAGCATATGAATCCAGTCTTCCATATCCTCACCGGCGGCTTGATGCTGGGGGCTTTTTACATGGCCACGGACATGGTGACTTCTCCCGTGACCTATCGAGGCATGATGGTCTTCGGGGCGGGATGTGGAGCAATTACCGTCATCATTCGGCTCTTTGGTGGGTATCCGGAGGGGGTCTCCTATTCCATCTTGCTCATGAACGCGGCTACCCCTCTGATCGATCGGTATATGCGGCCGAAGACCTTTGGTTGGAGAGCGGTTTCTCCACGGTGATGCCATGAAAGATAGCCTTAGGCTTATCGTAGTTTTAACATCTCTCTGCATCGTTTCGGCAATTGCCCTGGCGAAGGTCTATGACCTCACCAAGGGGCCCATCGCGCATCAGAAGAGGCTGGAGGTGTTGCGGGCAATTAAAACGGTACTTCCCCCATATGACAATGAACCGGACCGGGATATGGTGACATTGCCCATAGGGAAGGATAAAAAGGGCGAGGAGGTCCAGGGGGTGTTTTACCGTGGGAGAAAGAGTGATCGCCTGATCGGCCTCGCCTTCAAGGTCACTTCCCCCGAGGGATACGGAGGCGACATTGAGGTGATGGTGGGGGTATTGCCGAATGGGACGGTCTATGGGGTTGAGGTCCTGTCTCATTTGGAAACCCCTGGGTTGGGGGCCAAAATTAGAGAGGCGAAGTTTAAGGATCGATTCAAAAACCGCAACCTATCCAGTACCAAATGGGCGGTCAAAAAAGACGCTGGCGATATTGATGGGATTACGGGGGCGACAATTTCCTCCAGGGCTGTGACCAAGGCCATCAAAGAGGGGTTGGAATTCTATAGAGATCACAAGGCAAGGATTGTGGGCTCAGGCCAATGAGGGGTTATCAATGACTATTGTGAGGGAATTCACCAAGGGCTTTTGGAGGGAGAATCCTATCTTCCGCTTGGTCTTGGGAATGTGTCCCACCCTCGCGGTAACAACGGCGGCCATCAATGGAATCGCAATGGGCTTGGCAACCACCTTTGTTTTGATCTGTTCCAACGTGGTCATTTCCCTGCTGAGGAACTTGATTCCCCCCCGGGTGAGGATCCCTTCGTTCATCGTGGTCATCGCGTCCTTTGTCACCATCGTGGACCTGGTAATGGCCGGTTTCTTTTTTCAGCTCCACAAGACCTTGGGCCTTTTTATCCCCCTTATTGTGGTCAACTGCATCATCTTGGGGAGGGCCGAGGCCTTTGCCTCAAAACACCCCCTCGTGGATTCCGTGGCCGATGGGTTTGGAATGGGATTTGGCTTTACACTATCGCTCCTGGTATTGGGCTCCATCCGGGAGGTTTTGGGTAACGGCACCCTCTTCAATATGCCGGCCTTTGGGCCCGGGTATTTCCCCTTTCTGGTCATGGTCTTACCCCCAGGTGCTTTCATCACATTGGGATTTCTCTTGGCATTGATGAATCGATTAGGTGGCCACAGGCCGTCGTAGGTTCTCTTCCACTAAAAGATTGACATGAAGGGGATAGCTATGTTAAAAATTTAACAAAGTCATCGTGAAGAGAATTTCTCAGCGGCCCGCCGTATCAACGGAAGTATTTGTCGAAGGCCCCTTACGAATTCTCCTTCAATTACCTTCTGATTTAGTCGATCGTGTAACTCGCCGGGATAGAAGAGGACAAATCTGAATGAGAGAGGGGTCTGGGTGGGTCGTTTTTTCCAGAAGGGATTGCGAGGGAAAGGAGGAAAGAGGTGTTTAGGATACTAGAGAAGAGGGAGATGGCAGAGAGGACGGTCTGTGAGTTCAAAATTGAGGTTCCGGATATCGCAAAAAAGGCCCAGCCAGGTCAGTTCGTGGTGATTCGGGCCAATGAGACGGGGGAGAGGATTCCCCTCACCATGGCGGGGACGGATCCGGAGGCGGGGACCATCAACATCATCTTTCAGGTGGTGGGCAAGACGACCGGCCTGCTGAGGAGCTTTGAGGAGGGAGATGAGATTTCGGACATCATTGGTCCTTTGGGTGTGCCTACTCACGTGGAAAAGTTGGGAACGGTAATGTGTGTGGGTGGAGGAACAGGGGTGGCTGTCATGTACCCCATCACCAAGGCATACAAGGAAGCCGGCAATCATGTCATAGCCATCATTGGCGCTCGGACAAAGGACTTGTTGATCCTTGAAGAGGAGATGAAGGCGGCCTCCCACGATCTTCGCGTTACCACCGATGATGGGAGCTATGGCCATCACGGTTTTGTTACCGATGTGCTGAAGCAGATCCTGGATGGGGGGGACGACGTTAAATTGGTGGTAGCGATTGGTCCCGTACCCATGATGAAATTTGTCTGCAAAATGACCAAGGAATATGACGTCAAAACGGTGGTCAGTTTAAACCCGATTATGGTTGATGCTACCGGAATGTGCGGTGCTTGCAGAGTCAGTGTCGCGGGAAAGACTCGTTTTTGTTGCGTGGAAGGACCGGAATTCGACGGTCACCAGGTGGATTTCGAAGAATTGGTGAAGAGACAGAGGGCTTACCTCACCGAGGAGAAAGTATCGTTGGATCGATTCATGGGGCAGATTCCTGAATAAGGTATGATTCGATATCGGAGGGACACATGGCCGAGGAAAAAGCAAAGGGAAAGAAGAAGGAGAAGGTTCCACGGCAGAAGATGCTGGAGCAAAAACCCGAAGACAGAGTCCAGAATTTCGATGAGGTTCCCTTCGGGTATACACCCGAGCTGGCCCGCTTGGAGGCCGGCCGCTGCCTTCAATGCAAGAAGCCGAAATGCATCGATGGATGCCCGGTTGAAATCGATATTCCCGCCTTCATTCAGCTCATCTACGAAGGGGATTTCATGGGTGCTGCCCATAAACTGAAAGAGCAGAATAGCCTGCCCGCCATATGCGGTAGGGTGTGCCCACAGGAGGATCAATGTGAAAAGGTCTGTATCCTGGGGAAAAAGGACGAGCCCGTAGCCGTTGGGAGGCTCGAACGGTTTACCGCTGATTGGGAACGTGCTCAGGGAGAAATCGAGATTCCCGAAAAAGATCCTCCGACCGGTAAGAGGGTCGCTGTGGTCGGATCGGGTCCCGCTGGCCTGACCTTGGCTGGAGATCTCATCAAAAAAGGCCATGAGGTGACCATCTTCGAGGCCCTCCATAAAACCGGTGGCGTATTGGTTTACGGAATCCCCGAATTTAGGCTTCCCAAGGCCATCGTCCAGGCGGAAGTTGACTATTTAGCTCAATTGGGGGTAGAAATCAAGGCGGGCCATGTCATCGGGAGGATCAAGACCGTAGACGAACTCTCCGAAGAGGGCTACGATGCTATCTTTTTGGGATTGGGAGCCGGTTTGCCCTTATTCATGAATATTCCCGGGGAAAACTTATGTGGCATCTATTCGGCCAACGAATATCTCACCCGTTCGAATTTGATGAAGGCATACCTCTTTCCCGAATATGATACCCCCATAGCCAAGGGGAAGAATGTGACCGTTTTGGGAGCTGGCAATGTCTCTATGGATTCGGCTCGAACGGCCCTCCGATTGGGGGCGGATAAGGTGAGGATTGTTTACCGACGTTCACGGGTTGAGATGCCGGCGAGGATCGAGGAGGTCCATCATGCCGAGGAGGAAGGGGTGGAATTTCACCTGTTAACCACCCCGACCCGTTGCATGGGTGATGACGACGGGTGGGTAACGGGAATGGAGTGTATCCGTATGGAATTGGGGGAACCAGATGAATCGGGGAGGCGAAGGCCCATTCCCATCAAGGGATCAGAATTCTCCATGGACTGTGATTTAGTGGTGGTGGCCATTGGGGCGGGTGCCAATCCGCTCCTACCCACTACAACACCCGGCCTCGAGCTCAATAAGAGGGGATATATCGTGGCAGATGAGGAGGACGGGAAGACCACCAAAAAGGGGGTTTGGGCCGGAGGGGATATCGTTACGGGCTCGGCAACGGTGATTTTGGCCATGGGCGCGGGGAGGCACGCGGCGAATTCCATGCACGATTACTTGATGAACGGGCAGACGACCTGGCCATAGAATTCCAAGGACTGGGAAATAACCAAAGCGGAAGGGAAGGACCCTTCCGCTTTTTTTTGGTGAAAGGTCGACCATCCAAAGTTATATCCTGCTGCCATTCCGCGGAAAACTATGAAAAAAAGTTAGAGCCATTGGGGATATGGTGAAAAGTATTAAGTTTGTAACATAATAAAACTATTAGTGTTTTTCATAAAAAGGTGGTTGGCATAGAAAATGCAAAATTGATTATCACGACGTTTCTTCAAATGAGGTGAAAGAGATTGGCCGAACAGTATGAGGATCGAGTCCTAACGACCGAGGAATCCTGTCAATACCTGAGAATTACGAAGCCTACCTTCTTCAAATACATCCGTAATGGTCGCATCAAGGCTACCAAGGCGGGCAAGGGATGGAGGGTCTTGTACTCCGAACTGATCCGTTTCCTCAACGGGGGACGGCATAGCTGAAACCCTGTACATCCCCTTAAGGGAATTATCCATCTTCCCCTTTCATCCTCCAGGCAATCCCACCTTCAAATCCATCTCAGCCAGAATTTTTTGAAATCGTGAGAAAATAAGAGATATTCAAAATAAATCTGAGATTTTTTGAGATTACAAGTAAATAAGGCTTCTTGGTCAAATTCAAGAAGCTTGATAGGGAGAGGAAGGAGAGAAGGGGAAGGTAAATATTTCTATCGCAATTCGATAGTTTTAGGCTGGGGTACTGAGTATCGAATACAGAATCATTACCTCGCGTACTCTTACCCATCAGTTTCCCTTTTGAGCCATTAACCCAAAGTTTAAAAGAGCGGTGTTTTTTGTTATGCTCAGGTGATTTCCTACCGACAAGAGATCGTACTTTCTCAAACCATGTGCTTTAGGAGAGACTATGTTTCGATTTCTGTTTAAAAAGGAACAACAAGTTCAGCAATTGATTTACCAGTATTTGGACAACCTGAAGATGGCCCAAGACAATTTTCTCAAGGCCATGAATGTCTACTTTCAAAAGGGCTGTTGTAAGGACTTTGACTTTCTGATTGAGCAGACGCATAAGGTGGAGTCTAAGGCAGACGATACC
>JAQYWG010000075.1 GCA_030145085.1 Thermodesulfobacteriota bacterium | reverse complement strand
CATCCTCCTGCTCGACATCTATAATTTCAATACCGCAATGCTGCTCCTGACCGCCTCCGCGGACTTGGAGACCAATTCCTTTTCCGCCGCGTTCAATTCCACCTGGATAACCTCCTCCATACCATCCGTCCCCAATTTGACCGGAACCCCGAAGCAGATGTCTGACAGGCCGTACTCACCCTGGAGGTAGGCACAACAGGGAAGTATCCTCTTCTTGTCCTTCAGAATGGCTTCCACCATTTGGGCTGCCGCGGCCCCTGGGGCGTAGAAAGCGCTCCCCGTCTTGAGAAGTGAGACGATCTCGCCGCCACCCTTACGAGTTCTATCGACTAACCGATCAACGGCATCTGCGGGGAGGAGTTGCAAGAGGGGGATTCCACTCACCGTGGTATAGCGGGGTAAGGGAACCATCTGATCACCATGACCCCCCAGGATAATGGTCTGAATGTCCTCTACGGAAACGTTCAATTCCATGGCGATAAAGGTCTTGAACCGGGCCGTGTCGAGAATCCCGGCCATACCCACCACCCTCTTTTTCGGGAAACCGCTCCGCTTCAACGCGAGATAGGTCATGGTATCCAGCGGATTGGCCACCATGAGGAGGATAGTATTGGGTGAATTCGCGACTACCTGGGCAACCACAGAATCAATGATCTTCTTGTTGGTCTCCAGTAAGTCCTCCCTGCTCATCCCCGGCTTTCGGGGCACTCCTGAAGTGACAACAACGACATCCGAATCCCGTGTCTCCTCATAACCCGTGGTTCCGAGGATGGCCGAATCGAACCCTCCAATGGGCGCCGATTCAAACATGTCCAGACCCTTCCCCTGGGGAAGGCCATCGATGATGTCCACTATGACGACATCGCCCAGCTCCATTTCCGCTACCTTATTGGCCACCGTCGCACCTACATTGCCCGCTCCAATGACGGAAATCTTCTTCCTTCCCATGATCTCTCCTCCTTTATTCTAAACTCATATCTGAGAGTAGCTCCTAGTTGGAACGGTATATCCCCTTAAATGATATCCACACGACCTCCGTATTATCAGATCCGGCTCTAAAGTGATCTGCGTCACTTTATCCCAATCCCCTCCCTCGATCCTCTCAATCAGCGTATGGACCGCAATGGAACCCATCTCGTACTTCTTCTGGCCAATGGTACTCAGTTCAATAGTCCTCAAAGAGGAAAATTCGATATCGTTGAATCCCATCAGGGCTATATCCTCGGAAACCCTGAGTCCCGAATCGAGGATAGCCTCCAGGGCCCCCATGGCCATGTAATCGTTTATTCCGAAGATGGCGCTGGGAGGGTTCCTCAGGCTCAGAAATTTCCTCGCGGCCTCATATCCCGATGGTTTCAGGAAATCACCCTCCAGGACCAGGAGTTCTGTCGGATTCAGCCCGTACTCGGTAAATGCATTTCGGACCCCGACCAACCTGTCCGCCGCGACCGAGGAATCGCTGGGTCCGGAAATCACCCCTATCCTTTGGTGTCCCATCTTGATGAGATGCTCGACGGCCAGATATCCACCCATGACATTGTCCACGACGACGTAATCCACGGCCTCGATTCCGGGATCCCCGGAAATCTTCCGGTTAACGAGGACCAGGGGAAAATTGTCCTCCACAAGCCTCGTGATGTTGGGATCATGGATGTGGGCTGACGTAAAGATCATCCCGTCAACCCCCCGGCTTCGGAGCATGTCGATATATTGCTTTTCCACGGAGATATCGAAGTTCGTGCAGCAAAGTATGATGCTATATCCAAGGAATCTGGCCGTGGCCTCTATCCCCCTTGCCAATTCCGGGTAGAAGGGATTGACAATGGTGGTGATGACCAGGCCTAAGGTCTTTGTTCTCCCAGAAACCAGGCTTTGGGCCAGCACATTGGGTTGGTAATTGAATTCCTGGGCAATGGAGATGATCTGCTCTTTGGTGGATTGGCTTATACGGGGTTTATCGTTCAGCGCCCTGTATACCGTGGTGTGGGAAACCCCTGCCACCTTGGCTATATCCTTTATGGTCGTATGCCTTCGCATGAGAAAAAGATCCCTGCGTTAACGTTAACTCAAATCCAAGCCCCTCGTCAATGGGAAAATCAATTTTTTTGCGAATCGGCGGGTTCGAAGAGCTGATTGACCCTCTCAATCTCCTCCAACTCGAGAATCCGCCCGAGCATGGACGTTGATCTTTCGATGGGAAGGATCCCCTCCGTCAAGTTTATGAATTTGTCGGAAAACTCCTGCCGGGACAAGGGATTTTGGGGGTCCCCCTTGGGATATTCCACCTTTTGAGAAAAGACACGCCCATCCCTGGTACTCACCTCGACAATAGCCCCCCATTTCTCGGGATATTCCCTGTCCAGTTTTTCGTCTGAACTGAGTTCCACCCGGGTCATTAAATCCCTCAATTCGCCGTCATTCAACCGCTCTTCGGTAAAAGCCTCCAGGCCCACTTTTCCAAATTTCAAAGCGGTGGCGATGCAGAAGGGGATATGAAACTTGGCGATATACGGGTTCGTTAATTGAACATTGCCGAGGAGGTCAAGGGCGATGGAATAAACTTTCACCTTGACTTTCTCGATCGCCTCCGGTGCTACTCCCCCTTCCCTTGCGAGAATCAGCGACGCATCCACGGCGGAATGAGTATGGCCGCACGAAGCATGGAATTTGAAGGAATTTCCCCCCATGTGATATTCCCGTCCGAGGCCATCCATGGCCCCACGGAAATCATAATCGCCGGAGGTAGCCTTGCAGAATCCCTTCTCACCCTCGAAAATGTGCTCGGCTCCAGTAAATCCCTGCTGAGCCAGCAATGCAGCCAAAATCCCATTCATCGCGGCTTTCCCGGGATGCAACTGTTTGCTCATGGCGCTTTCCGACAGAAACTCCCAGAGCCCCGATGCTTGCGTCCCCGCACTCCCCAGGGCCCAAACCATTTGCTGAGGATCCAGCAGGAGGAGTTTGCCGGCCGCAACTGCGGCTCCAAAGGTTCCGCAGGTAGCCGTTGTGTGCCAGAATTGGTAATGGGACTTTCCCACCATCTCGGCCACCCTGATCCCAACCTCATATCCGGCAACGATGGCGGCGATCAGGTCCTTTCCCGGCCTCTCCTCCCTCTCGGCAACGGCCAGGGCTGCTGGAATAATGGGGGCCGCCGGGTGGAATATGGATGGTCTGTGCAGATCGTCCATTTCCACCATGTGAGAAGACGCGCCATTTATCAGTGCCGCGAGGAGAGGAATATTCTTCGAGCCATCAGGGATCAACGTGCACTCGGGTTTCCCCGGCATACCCTTAACCATTTCGAGCATCATCCTCACGGGCTCCTCCCCACTACCCGCATAAGCAGATGCGAGCCAATCCAGAAAACAGTATTTCGCCAGGATTCTCACCTTCTCCGGTATATCCTCATATCTCAAACTGAAGATAAACGCCCCAAACTCCCGGGATATAGACATGATCCTCCTCCTTATGAGAATCACATTACAGCTCGCTTAGCTTTTGATCGGCCGAGAAATCATCGAGCGATCCCAGCCATCTTACGTTTCTATCTCACCGTCCCCAGATAGCGAGTGGTTAGTTGCCTTTCCCTCACCGCGGGGTTGGAATAATCGGGCAGGAGCATGGGAGAAACCCGATCGGTCTCGATCCCCTCTTCTTCTAGTCCCCTATGATACGACCGCACATGCTCCAGGGTTAACTTCCCCTCCTTTGCCCTCTCACGGGCGTATATTGCCGCATTTCTCCCCGCTATCCTTCCGAAAACCAGTACATCCATCAGAGAATTGCCCCCCAGACGATTTTCGCCGTGGACACCCCCTCCAACTTCCCCGGCGATATACAGTCCGGGAATTATGCTCTCGCACTCTTCGTTATATTGCAAGCCCCCGTTCTGATAGTGAAGGGTTGGATAGACCAGCATGGGCTCTTTCCCAATGTCAATCCCGTAACGTTTAAGGACGGTGTACTTCCCCACGAAGTCTCGTTGAACCGTTCCCTCTCCGTACATGATATCGATCATGGGGGAATCCAGCCATACCCCAAGCTTTCCTGTTGTTGATGGGACACCCTTGCCTCTGTCCGTACACTCCCTAATTATGGACGCCACTTCCACATCCCTCGGTTCCCGCTCGAAGACAAACTGCTCGCCATCGATATTGACGAGGTTCGCCCCTGCTCCCCTGAACTTCTCGGTGATTAAGAGACCCTCAGCCTGTTCCGGGAAGACCGCTCCCGTTGGATGAAACTGCGCGGCATGCAAAAAACAGAGGCCCACCCCAGCCCGATACGCCAACACCAATCCATCCCCGGTAGCACCGTAATGGTTCGTGGTCATAAAACCTCCGAGATGGAGTCGCCCAGATCCTCCTGTAGCCATCACCACGGCCTTTGCCTTTATGATAAAGTACTCCTCCGTCTCGAGGTTGTAGAGGATTGCCCCGGCACAATGACCATGCTCGTTCAGTACCAGCTCAACCGCTGGGACAAATTCCAAGACCTTTATGCCGTCGGCCCGGTTCCTGGCCTCATCCCGAAGCGTCCTCATGATCTCCGTACCCGTGATATCTGAGGCGAAATGGACCCTTTTGCGGGAAGTCCCGCCCAGGTGGACCAACTGAAAACTCCCATCTGGGTTCTTGTTCAACATTGCCCCAAGACCCTCAAGCCATTGGATCACCATAGGGGCCTCAGCGACGAGTCGGTAGACCAACTGAGGAACGTTTTTGAAATGTCCCCCACCCATGGTATCCAGATAGTGGTAGAAGGGAGAATCTCTACCCACCATCGCTGCGGCCTGGATTCCCCCCTCGGCCATCATGGTATTGGCGTCGCCATGGCGAAGTTTGTTCGCGATGGTGATCTTTGCCCCATATTCCTGGGCCAACAATCCAGCGGCCGTACCGGCCCCACCTCCGCCAATGACCAACACGTCCGTTTCATCAGCGATCTTCGAGAGATCAATGGTGTCGGGATCGACTCGGCTCTCGGCCTCCAAGATATCGGCAACTTCATGGTAAACGGCGTATCCCTTATTTGGTCCAACTCGAATCTCCCTTCTGGATCCCCGTTGATAATCGGGATGATATGCCCTTAACCTCTCATCCCTCTCCCCAAGGGTAAGGGAAGGAAACTCCTCCCCCCTGGCCTTTCGCTTCAACCTGCTGGGCCTGGTCTCCTCCACCTTCTTTATCAATCGCCTCAATTCAGGTGTGTACGCCATAATCCCCCCCACTAGTTACGTGGCACCCGATGAACCAAATCGAATTCCCGTGCCCATAGGATTATCCCTCAATGGGTATTTTCCAAGATATGCGAGTTTGATTCAATGGCCCAACTTTTTTTGCTCCAAAAAGGAATACGGGTTTAATTCAAAGGGAAGGCATTAAACTTACGTAATCGTAGATAAACCGAACAGTGAAAACGATCATGCAGGCCTTCAAAATATGGTCGTCTTCTGGAGTATTTGTCTCCTCTTTCTCAGTCTCGAATGAGACCTCCCTCAGCCCTTCATTGGCGGACAATTACGGCCTTGAACCTTGCGAGATGAAGCCATGAGATCCCGAGATAAGCCTCTCGGATTCTCGGGGGATTTCTCTATCTCTTTTGATGACTTCGTAAAAAGTCCAACTTCTGCGTTGCACTGCATCCTTCGTCACTGCAACGTACTGTAAGTACGCCTCATTCCTCAGGATTTGCGCGCCTTGAATTTGGAGCTTTTTACTTTGCCATCGAATTAAGACTTTTTACGAAATCATCCTTTTATAATTATTAATATTTCTTACCTGTTCATTTTCCCCGTGACAGGGGGGATAGAGCATGTCCCTTTCTCCTGAATCGCCCTCAATGACAAATGAAGATGTGACCCTACCCACGCTTTCCTATCGCTAACCAAACTTCTCTCAGTTCCTTCATGTTTCCCAGACCCACGTCAGGCGTGTGGAGGCCAGTGGAGCGAATAGAGCAATCCTAAGAAGATACCAATATTTTTTGGCTCCGGCGGATCACGAGGACTATCATAGCCACGGCTGGTATCAATGCCAATGCCGAAAGGATACCTCTAGGATAGAACAGGATAAATAGCGCCACGAGGACGACTAAAAACCTTGAAGGAAGGTCATGCCTTTTACGTTCAAAAAGTTTACCGTGGATGGCAACAACTGCTGTCAAGCATCCAATAATGAGCACACTAATAGCAGCCAGTTGTGCTAAACCAGGCTCCAACACCAAAATATCCCAATTGAAAATCGCGAATGTGAGGAAGAAAAATGGAAGAGATATTTGCAGCGTTAGCATCATCGTCTTCATGAAGGAGGCACCTGACAGACGGGAAGCAACCGCAGCTACGAGTGAGGTTGGTGGCGAATATTCGGATATTACCGCTACGAAAAATAAAAAGAAATGAGCTACCCAAGGGTTGATCCCGAATCGTGCCATAGGCGGGATGACTATCACGGCTGAGAGTAAGTAACAGGCCGACGGAGGTATTCCCAGCCCTAAGAAGACCCCAATTGCGAACCCAACTCCGATAAGGGCTAAGACATGGAATTCTCCGACCCTCGCCAATAGCCCCATTAACTTAGGCATCCATCCACTCACCACGAACAGATTTACCATCACCCCGAGCATGGCGAGCAAGAGAACGAGCGGAGCGGTGACCCCGGCAAATGCCTCTATGGCTCGGCGCAAACACCTACCCCATTCCTTTATCTTATCCGAGATCGTCCCGGTATGGAGATACATGCGGAGTACGGAGACGGTGATAAAGAGACCGGTCGTAATGTTGAGTGCGGCTCTTGATGCTTCAAACCAAAGCACACCCATCAAATAGATCAAAACTCCGATGAAGGTGAAGAAAATCACCGTGTTGATCACCTCCATTCTGGAGAATTCTTCGATAACGGAATGCAGTGCTGAATTTGGGCCACTTTTCCCTCCCCGCACGAAGCGCGTTGTAAAGAGGTAAACCGATGCGGCTATGATAGCATAGAAGATGAGTGCTGGCGCATATCCTCGAGCTATAACCTCGAAATAACTCACTCCGAGAAAATCAGCCATGAGGAAACCGGCTATTGCCATGACTGGTGGCATGAGCAAGCCTCCGAGCGAAGCTGAAGCTTCCACAGAACCAGCGTAAAGAGGGGGGAACCCTGCCTTTTTCATCAACGGTATCGTGTACTGCCCGGTTATAGCTACATTCGCAGCTCCCGATCCGCTACAGGTAGCGATAGCCATTGAAGTAACCACCGCCGTTTGCGGAATGAGGGTTCTACGTTTACCAAGTATCCCGACGAAAGTTCTGATAATAGAGTCTTGAACACCAAATCCCTGTGCAATGCCCAAAAACATGAAAAATGCCGCGATAACGCCTACCCCGATTTGCGCATACGTTCCAAATAGGCCCAATGAGATCTCAACGGAAGAGGATGTTATTACTCTCATCCAGGAGATTCCGGGATGACCGAATATACCTGGGAAAACCCACCCGTAAACTGAATAAACCATGAGAAACAGGATGAGATAAAAGAGTACAAGATGCTCTCGTCTGGTATATTCGAGCACGAGACCAAGCATCATCACTCCTACGATTTTGTCAGGGGTGTTATAGAAACCAGCTCTATCATAAATGAGGGCGTCAAACTCAACTCTCATGTATATGAGGGAAAAGATGCACATAGCGATGTACACGCTGGCTATGGCAATATTGGGTTTAAGTCCTAGACGTGGATACGGCAACTCTCCGGCTACAAGGGAATTCAATACCCACAGCACGTATGCTATGGGGACGAGAGTTACGGCAAGGAGCATTGTTCCTCCTAAGCCGGTTGTGAAATAATGAAGCGAAAATATTAAATATACGATAGTGGCTATAAGGTAGGAGGGGATTAAGAATTTACGCATTTCAGCCAGTAAAGACGCTGCATCTTGCACGGGATTTTCCTTCATCTTTTTACCCCCCTAACGGTGTGACGTAAGAAGAGTGAACTCACCCCTTATTGGCGTTTTACAGGGGTGAGTTCACTATTATAAACCCTTAACTACCTCTTACTTTTCCCAAAAAGTTCAGCACTATTTAGCCTTCATCGCCGCTATCGCTGCCTTGATCGTTCCCTCAGTAGCAATTACCCAGGCTGGGTCCCATAAGCCCTTTTCCTTCAGATATTTCGCCAATCCCGGATGTACTGGAACCTCGGGTAAGCTCTGTATCCCCCGGACTTGGAACCCAGCGAAGTCTTTGGCTAGTGCTCCGAACCCAGGGTCCAGCTTAGGTAGCACAGCCGCTTCGGCTTCAAATACTTTGAGCATTTTATAAACGCCCTCTTCCGAGAAAAGAAGCCCGTGGTGGTAACCGAAGTAAAAAGGCACGCCATAGAGTTCATCCACTCCGAGGTCTCTCGTATACGCTTTCTTCATGTTGATCTTCGCCGGAGTAAAACCTGCCGCTATGAGTTTCTTGATTTGTGCTGGGGTTGGGTTCACTCCCTGCAGGGGGCTGGCGACATCAAGTATCTTAATCCAGCTAGCCAGCGATACCAAAGCCGTTGTGTAAGCTGCCGTGGCGTCTATGGTTCCCGCTCTTAGAGCATCCGCAACCTTTGACATATCAACTTCGACGTGCTTGATCTTCAGACCATTGATGTCCCTCATAGCCCTGAAGATGTTGATATGGTTCATATACCCCGCCTTCGTCATATAGATTTTCGCGCCGTCCAAATCCTCCCAGGTACGAAATTTGTCTTTATTCTTCGGTAAAGTCAATATATGTGTTTCCATGGTGTAGGTCCATAAAGACTGGACGGGCATTTGCTTTACGTTGGGTTCAAAGCCCTTAAATGGTTTTTTAAACGCGTACAATTTTCTCAATCCCGGCTCGGCTGAATACACGCTTTCCAGGTTACCCACGAGAAAGTTCTTGATATTAGCGGTGGTTGAAACGTGTGGGTAAACGGTAACGTCGTAATCCGGCATACCCCTTCGCAAGAAATCTGACATGAAAGCGGATACCCTATAACCATAGCTCCCTGGATTAGCCGTCCCCCATCTCCACACGTATTTAGCTGCCGCACGGTCAGGTAAAACAAATACCGATACTAACAGCACAGCCAATCCTAAAACCAATACCAATTTAATCTTCTTCATTTTTATTACCTCCTTTTCCTTTATTCCTGATTGAGCATCTTAGCATCCCGAACTATCTACACCATAAGCACCACCTCCTTTGCCATTTTACAAGGCCCTTTATTTTGCCCCAAATTCAAAACTAGATTTGCCTCATCCGGATTCTCGTAGTGCAACCCTTCTCAGGGTCGTGCACAAGGGTAAAACCCCGCACTGCTCCGCGTATCATCACATGGTGAAGAGTCCCAGGGGGCATCTAATCGAGCTTAACGAGGCGTAGGGTCCTTTTATCACAATCCCATGCCTTTGTAAAGTGAAAATTTTCCGTTTTTCTAACGGTGTTCGGGTTAAGGGAAATTGCCTTCCGTGAATGTTATTGTTTCTCGTGAAGAGTATTCCCGTCCACGCTTCTGAAAAAACGGGGTTATTTGACACCGGGGGGAATCCCTGTTCTGACATATTTCCCCGGCGATCAAGGTAGTTGCATGGATGGAAGCTCGGTGGAAAACCTCTGTATCTGCCCTTACCGGATCCTCGAAACGGATGTCCGGGCCCGAAAATTCGATGATTTCCCGACGATCATTTCGAATCGGGCAAGATGCGGTTATGCGGCGAGCTGACGGATCGAGGGACTTAGGACGCCGGCTTCACCTTGATGGAGAGTTCATCCAGTTGCTTCGGATCAACCTCCGTGGGAGCCTCAGTTAAGGAACAGGTGGCCTTCTGCGTCTTCGGGAAGGCGATCACCTCGCGAATAGAATCGGAGTCGGTCAGGATCATGACGATTCGGTCGAAGCCGAAGGCAATCCCTCCATGGGGTGGGGGGCCGTACTTCAGGGCTTCCATCAGGAACCCAAATCTCTGCCTCGCCTCCTCTTGGCCAATGCCCAGCTTCCTGAAAACCGTGGACTGGACTTCCATGATGTGATTCCGAATACTTCCTCCCCCAATCTCCATTCCGTTCAAAACCAGATCGTATGACTTGGCCCTCACGTCCTCCGGATGATCCTCCAGCATTGGGATATCCTCATCCTTGGGCGCGGTAAAGGGGTGGTGAACGGCCACGAACCGGCCCTCCTCCTCGCTGTATTCCAGGAGGGGAAAATCTCGAATCCAGACGAACCGATACGCATCGGATGGAATTAACCCCAACTTCTCTCCCAGATGGAGGCGGAGATTTGCCAGGGTATGATTGACGACCTTTCGATCGGCTGCCACGAAGAGCATGAGGTCTCCCTCCTCAGCGGCCATCCTTTGGGAAATCGCTCCCTTTGAGGAATCCCCAAAGAATTTAGCGATGGGGGACTCCCACCCTCCCGATGCCATTTTAATCCAGCTCAGGCCCTGAACCCCATATCCCTGGGCAAAGGCTACTAATTCGTCCACCTCCCGGCGCGAAAGGGCAGCCCCTCCCTTCACCGTAATCCCCTTGACGATACCCCCTTCTGAAACCACCTCTTTGAAAATGTCAAATCCAGATTCCTTCACCAAATCGGATATCTCCTTGAGTTCCATGCCAAACCGGATATCCGGTTTGTCTGTTCCATAGCGGTCCAAGGCCTCGTCATAACCGAGAACGGGGAAGGGGATCGGAAGATCCATTCCGAGGACCTCTCCGAAGACGAAGGCCATCATCCCCTCCATCGCCCTCTGGATATCCTCGGCACCAATGAAAGACATCTCTATGTCGATCTGGGTAAACTCGGGTTGTCGATCCATACGGAGGTCTTCGTCCCTGAAACACTTAACGATCTGAAAATATCGATCGAACCCCGAAACCATGAGTAACTGCTTAAAGAGCTGGGGAGACTGGGGAAGGGCATAAAAACGCCCCGGATTGACGCGACTGGGAACCAGGTAATCCCTGGCACCCTCAGGGGTGCTCCTGGTCAGAACAGGAGTTTCGATCTCGAGAAACCCCTGGCTGTCCAAATAAGTCCTCACTGCCTTGGCCACCTTGTGCCGCAATATCAAGTTCCTCTGAAGCCTCGGCCTCCTTAAATCGAGATACCGGTATTTCAGACGGACGTTCTCCGATATCTCAATGTCGTTCTCGATCAAAAAGGGGGGATTTTCCGCCACATTTAAGATTCTCAGTTCCTTCGATAGCACCTCGATCTCCCCTGTAAGCATATCCGGGTTGATACTCTCCTCGGGACGCATTGCCACATCACCCTTGACCGCCAAAACATATTCGCTTCGGATCTTGTGGGCCTTGGCATGGACCTCTGGATCAACTTCCGGGTTGAAGACTACCTGAGCAATCCCCTCCCTATCCCTCAAATCGACGAAGATGAGCCCACCGTGGTCCCTGCGCCGTTGAACCCAGCCCATCAGGACTACCTCCCTGCCCGTATCGGACGGCCTGAGGTTTCCGCAGTAATCTGTCCGTTTCAAATCCCCCAAAAAATCGACCAATGATTCACCTCTCGGTCTCAGTTTAGCCCACAGAGTATACAGGAAATTCCTCCGCAGTCAATACTAACATTCGAGGAGTTTCCGGACTTTTGGGCTCTTCCCAACGCCCGATCGCCCAAATTCCTTTGAGCCACCCAAATAGCAATTCCAAATGTCAAAATTCAAATGTCAAATAAAACCCCAATGCTTACATGTCAAACTCTTAATTTCCCTCAATAGTTAAATAGTTAGCTTGTCAAACCAGTCGATAACTCAACGACTCGAACAATCAAGCTTCCCCATTTGTCATTTGACATTTGACATTCATTTGAACTGTGAACTTTGGCATTTGTTCATTCTAATTTATGTAACTTTTTTAGCACGTTAGAGTAATTACATGCTTTTTTCTGAGGAAACTCCAGTAACATTCCAGCCCCCGGTTTCTCCCCTCTTTCCCCATAGGCCCTCAGTCTCATCGGACAATCTATGAAAAAATTTCATATTTTAGCGAAATTTTTCTTCATTACCCCAGTTTGGCGGGTTGAATTATCTGAAAATTTCCGATGTTAGACGATTAAATCGGGTAATATCGCAAAAGGGCGTCTCTCTGGTACGATTTTTGCCGGGAATCGGGTATCAACTAAATCATCGACCGATGGAGAACACCGAATTAAGTCTCCTGATAACAAAAGGGATATGAGGAAAATCACTTTATCGTTGATATTGCTGCTCGTATGTATCGGATGGGAGCCTTCTTCTCCCATGCTTCACGGATATGATGGGGACAGTTCAGTTCTCACCGGGGACGGGAACATTCCCTTTCCCTACGTCCCGGGAGAGGTCTTGGTAAAGTGGAAGGGAAAAACATCGATTCATGCTATCCGCCAGTTGAAGTCCACTATGGGACTTGAGGCAACGAAGACGTTCCATACCATTGAGATTCAGCGTTTAAAACTCCCCCCCTCTATGCAGATTGAGGAAGCTTTGGCAAAACTGAGGGGGCACCCATTGGTTGAATATGCTGAACCAAATTACATTCTCCGGGTTTTGGCCACACCGAACGATTCCCAATTTAACCAACTGTGGGGATTACATAACATGGGTCAGACCGGAGGGA
>JAQYWG010000074.1 GCA_030145085.1 Thermodesulfobacteriota bacterium | reverse complement strand
CGTTCGTTGAATGAGCAGCAGAGCTTGATCAAGACCGAGGATCGGCTTTCGCGGAATTTGGATGATATGGATTTTACCGATGGAATGAATCACCAGATTGGTCGTTTGGGTGTATCTAAAGTGCGTGAGAAAATGGTAATAGCCTATATCCGGGTCAGGAACGAGGTCTTCTTAGTGCTTACCGTAAGAATTTGCCGCGGTATGCGTGGAACAGAACCTGAAGTTGAAGATCCTATTGGAGCGGATCTTCTTGGCATCTAAGAGGTTTTTCGGAGTTCCTTTTGTCTTCAATTATGTAATAGTCAATTCCTTAAATGTTGGAAATGGGTTTTATTGACCAAGGTTTTGAAAATTTTAGCAGAAGGATAATTCCTCATTCTCATGTCGTTTTCCGAAAAGCATCTGAAATACTGGTACTATGTTAAGAAGCTTAGCATTGAAATCAAAAAATAACTTTATTTGGTCATTTTCGATTTCGAACCATTAAGAATGTTTATGAATTTCTTGGGGGTTGACCAAAACCATGAATAATAACTATTTTATAAAACATTGTTAAATCTTATAAAAGCATGGGTATTTAAATTATTATCAAACATATATTTAAAAAACACCACACATTTCATCCAGTCAAGAAAGATTTTGACTAGCAAAAAAAAGCTTGACAAGTATATTCGACAATGATAATAGTAACCTCCAAGTATTTGTGGCTTCTTACGAATTAATTCTTAACTGACATAATTCTAAAAAAAGCTTGACTTTCATTCCCAATGTGCTATAAGGGAAAAGCCTATTATTATGATTTTGAGAAGTTCATAACTCCAACCTTCTGCGGTGGGGAATGAGAGAGGGTTTTCAAAAGGTGCCGATACCTAGCCTCCAAGGGGTGCTCATACCTCCTTGGAGGCTATTTGTATCTTAGTCCCCGATAAAGCCAAACCGCTCGAAAGGCGGAAATGGAATCGTGGGCGTGAGGGGTTCGACGTTATTTGGTTTGAAGAAACAGGGGATTCTCATTAGGAGGGAGAGGAGGTGAGGTCTGGAAATTTTAGACAAGGTTATACAGACCGAAAGGGAGTGAAGAAACGAGCAAAAGCATAATTGATTCTTCAGCAATGAAAGGAGGACAAGAAATGAGAAAAAGCACAATTGGATTGCTAGTGGCGTCACTGCTGGTGTTTATATTATGTGCTTCTCCCGCAGTGATGGCCGCCGAGAAGGTGAAGATAGGGGCCCTATTTCCATTTAGTGGACCTCTAGCGCTGCTTGGCCAGGAGTCCTTTAACGGAGCTACTGTTGCAGCAGATATCATAAATGAGAAAGGTGGTCTCTGGGGGAAGCAGATTGAATGGGTTAAGGGAGATGGAGTTGATCCTAAGAAGGCCATGACCGAATGTGAACGGCTCATTTCCGTAGAGGGAATGAAGCTCATTTTTGGGACGTATTCCAGTTCTCGATCCTACGCTGCCAGCGGGGTTGCCGAAAGAAACAAGGTCATCTACTGGGAACAGGGGGCAATTGCTGATCCCATTACGGAGAGGGGTTTCAAATATCTTTTCAGGACATGTCCCAGAGCTGGCCAATTTGGTACTATGGCGGTAAACTTTGCCAAGGAGGTGCTAGCCCCCACGTTGAAACTAGACCCTAAGGCGATGAAGGTAGCGGTTATGTTTGAGGATTCTCTGTACGGAACCACAGTGGGTAGTAATGCAGCCAAGCATGCTATGGCAATGGGAATGAATGTGGTGGCTACCGACAGCTACAGCCATAAAACCGTGGACCTCTCACCTGTGGTGATGAGGTTTAAAGCCAGAAAGCCCGATGTAATTATCGCCACCAGTTACCTTCAAGATGGACTGTTGTTCTGGCGCCAGGCAAAGGAGGCGAATCTCAATGTAAAAGCCTTCATCGGCACCGGGGCCTGTCACGGTATGCCGGACTGGGCAAAGACCTTTGGCGAGGAGGCCAACTATATCTTCAACATAGACCCCGCCATTGGTATAAACCCGGACGTTTTGAATGCCAAAACCAAAGCGATCTTGAAGGAATTTCGGGAGAAATTTAACAAGAAATTTGGACATTTCCCCGCTACGCATGCTTCCCTGGGTTTCGTGGGTGGTAGCGTGCTGTTCGAGGAGGTTCTTCCCCGAGCAGGTTCACTTGATCCGGAAGCTATTCGAAAAGCCGCCCTCCAGGTGGACATACCGAAGGGATCCACCATTTTCGGCTTCGGGGTGAAGTTCGCTCCTCCCGCGCATCCGGCTGCTGGGCAGAATCTCTTGGCTCACCCTGCTTTGATGCAGTGGCAGGAGAAAAGGATGGTGGTAGTCTATCCGGTGGAATTCGGCATGAAGAAACCTCTGATTCCCCTGCCAACCTGGGAACAGAGAGGGAAAGGCGAGACCAGTTTTGTAAAGTAGGATTGTAGTGAAGGACTGGAGGAATGGAAGGGAAGAAGGGGGTCTCCCCCTTCTTCCCGATTGAATTTTTTGGATTCTTTCCCTGAGGTGAGAAATGTCGACCGCTGTTCTGCAGCTAATCATTAACGGGCTGTTGCTTGGAGGGATTTATGCCCTGATAAGCATCGGCCTTACGTTAATTTTCGGTGTGGTGGAGATCATCAATTTCGCCCATGGTGAATTCTTGATGCTGAGCATGTATGCATCGTACTGGTTATTTCAGCTGTACGGCGTGGATCCCTATGTTAGCCTATTCGTGGTAATTCCCGCCTTCTTCGCCATAGGATGGGCCGTCCAGAGGATCATCATTCAACCCATAATCCACGCTCCTCCCCTTAATCAGATATTTGCTACGGTCGGGATGTCCTTGGTCTTGCAGAATGCCGCGCTATTTTTCTGGAAGGCGGATTATCGAACGGTGAGGACTGCATACTCTACCGTATCATTCAGTGGTTTGATGATAAGCACTCCCCGCTTGGTGGCTTTCGTTTTCGCCCTGGCGATAATAGCTGCCCTGCTTATCTTTCTCAAGAGAACGTATACTGGCAAAGCAATCCGGGCGCTTGCCCAGGAAAAAAGGGCTGCCATGCTCATGGGGATTGACATTTACCGGATGTATAAGATCGCTTTCGGCATTGGTATAGCCTGTGTGGGAGCTGCTGGGGCGATACTTATCCCCATTTATTATGCCTTTCCTACCGTTGGGGCAATGTTTGTCTTGATCGCTTTCGTGGTGGTAATACTGGGAGGGTATAACAGTCTCGTCGGGGCCCTCATCGGGGGCCTCATTATCGGCATGGTGGAGGCTTTCAGCGGGTTTTTCCTTTCGCCCCATCTCAAGGAGGCGGTATACTTCGTCATATTTATCCTCATACTCCTGTTGAGACCTGCGGGACTGTTCGGTCGGGCATAAATCTGAAAACGGAAAAGGTATGGAGATGAGCTCAAATTCAAGGAAAACTTCTCGGAATCCCTTTCACCCCCAGGTCTACGTCCCGCTGGCCTTAGTAGTATTTCTCTTTATCCTTCCCATCCTGCCTCGGAATCCCTTTTACGAAGACCTTATCCTTATGATCTTCTTCTGGGGGACCTTGGCAGCGGCCTGGAATTTAGTGGGGGGATTCGCCGGCCAGATCTCGTTGGGGCACACTGCCTTCTTCGGAATAGGTGCTTATACCTCAACGCTCTTATGGCTGAAATTTGGCCTCTCTCCCTGGTTTGGAATGTTCGCCGGGGCTGGCTTGGCGATTCTCGTAGCTATCGGAATTGGCGTTCCCTGCTTTCGATTGAGGAGCCATTTTTTCGCCTTGGCTACCATAGCTTTTGGCGAGGTGCTTCGCCATGTCGCCTCTTATTGGAGGGGTTTAACCCAAGGTGGGGTAGGTTTGTTAATTCCCTTCAAGCCGGAGATAGGGAATTTCATGTTCCGCAGCAAAATCCCTTATGCCTATATTGCCCTTGGCTTGATGCTCCTGATAATTCTCGTTTCTTATATCATCAGAAATTCGCGATTCGGGTTCTATCTCATTAGCCTTAGAGAGGATCAAGACGCGGCAGAGACTCTGGGAGTCAATACCTCCCGGTGCAAGCTTGTCGCATTGATAATCAGTGTCTTCTTCACCGCTGTTGCAGGTACGTTCTATGCTCAGTATCTCCTGTTTATTGACCCTGATACGGTTTTTTCCCTGCCTCTTTCTATTGAACTCGCCCTTTTAACCATCATTGGGGGTCTCGGTACGGTGATTGGGCCTGTCATCGGGGCATTCATTTTAATCCCTCTGGATGTACTCCTGAGAGGCTATTTGGGAGGTATTTCCGCTGGGCTCAATTTTATCGTCTACGGCATTGTCTTGGTAGTGGCGGTGATCTATTTTCCCCGAGGAATTGCTGGTTGGCTGAGAAGCTGGTATGAGCCATTCTTGAGGAGGCTTCCCGGTTCCGGCCAATCTGGGGGAGGCGAGGGGGCTTTTACCTCTCCCGCTCTCACCTCGGAGGCGTCAGACCCAAAGGATGCGAACCCCGGGGTTGATGAGGGGAAATCTCCCCTTTTCAGGGTTCAATCCTTGAGTAAGCGCTTTGGGGGATTGGCCGCGGTGAGGGACATAAGTTTTGAGATCAAGAAGGGAGAGATTCTTGGTTTAATCGGACCCAATGGGGCGGGAAAGACCACTATCTTCAATTTAATCACTGGATTCTTCCCCCCCGACTCGGGAAGAATTGAATTTAAAGGGGAGGAGATCACCGGTCTTAGACCACCTCATAAGGTCTGTATAAAATACATCGGGAGAACATTTCAGTTGGTCAAGCCGTTCAGCAATATGACGGTCATGGAGAATGTAATGGTGGGTGCATTTTCCCGGGTAAGAAGAGCAAGTGAGGCCAAGGAGGAAGCCATGAGGGTTCTGGATTTTATCGGGCTCTCGATGTATAGGGATTCCCTCGCCTCCAGTTTGACCATTGCTGATCGAAAGAGGCTTGAACTTGGCAAGGCTCTGGCTACGAAACCTGAGCTTCTCCTGTTAGATGAGGTAGTGGCAGGGTTAAATCCTCGGGAAACCGAGGAGATTATCGAGATTATCAAAGCAATTTCTCGTCAGGGAATTACCTTGTTCATCATTGAACATGTGATGAAGGCTATCATGACTCTTTCCCATCGGATAATCGTTCTCCATCATGGAGAGAAGATAGCCGAGGGCATCCCGGCGGAGATATCCCGGGACAGGAAGGTCATCGATGCCTATCTGGGGGAGGAGTATCTTGCTTGATCTAGAGAATATTAGTGCCCATTATGGCGATGTTCAAGCCCTAGAGAATGTATCGTTGCGAATAAAGGAGGGCCAGATCGTTTCCATTGTCGGCTCAAATGGTGCCGGTAAGAGTACTACGCTCAATACCATCTCGGGTGTTATTCAGTCCTCATCCGGGACAATTGAATTTCTCGGCAAGAGGATCGAAAACCTTCCCCCACACCGGATCGTTGAGCTGGGCATTGTTCAAATTCCCGAGGCCAGACTCCTTTTTCCCTACATGACGGTATTGGAAAACCTGGAACTGGGTGCTTTCAATCCTCAAGCCAGAAAGGGAACGGGAGAAAACCTCGAGGCAGTCTTCAGATTATTTCCGGTGTTAGAAGACAGAAAGAACCAGCTGGCGGGGACCTTAAGCGGTGGTGAACAACAGATGCTAGCCATTGCCCGAGGACTTATGGCTCGGCCGAAACTCTTAATGCTCGATGAGCCTTCACTCGGGCTGGCTCCTCTCTTGGTCAAGCAGGTCTTTGAGACGGTAAAAGAAATTAACGCGCAGGGGATTACCGTCCTTCTGGTTGAGCAAAACGTTTTTCACTCACTTTCTATAGCCGATGAAGCTTACGTTCTTGAGAATGGGAGGGTTGTCCTAGGGGGACAGGGGAAAGAGATTTTATCCAATCCCCAGGTTAAGGAAGCCTACCTAGGAATATGATCCCATCATCCGGAACAAAAATGTGGAATGTAGGCTCGCACTTAAGCAAGAGAAAATCTGCGAATGTCAAGTAAGCCCGCCCATGTAATGATTCTTTATCCGAAGTAGCCACTTTGAGGTAACACGGCATTAGATAATTAACACTGTTCTGAATAACCGATCTTAGCCCGGACAGACCTGAAGAACCCTTCCCGAAGAGTTTGATTTGAAGTTGTGGTACGGAAAAGGATTGGTCAAACCATGAAAGCCCTACGAAAAGTCCGTCGAGGACCCGGTCACGTGGATCTCGTGAATGTTGATCCACCTCAACCGAGAGAAAGGGAGCTGATCGTAGAGGTCCAATATGGAGGTGTCTGCGGGACAGATATCCACATCCTCCACGATCTCTATCCAAAGGCCTTTCCTCCCGTTATCTTGGGGCACGAGTTTTGCGGCATCGTATCTGAGTTAGGCCCCGACGTCCAGGGATGGAAAGTGGGGGATAGGGTTGCCGTGGAGTCTGCCGCCGATTTCTGTAGGGGGTGTGAATTTTGCAGGGCGGGCGAAACGCAGCGATGTGAAAAGAGACAAGGCTTTGGATCTGGGAGGGATGGGGGCTTCGCATCCTTTGTAGCTACACGTCAGGATGGTCTTTATCGGCTCCCCGCTCATGTTTCATTTCAGGAAGGAGCCCTTTGCGAGCCCTTGTCCTGTGCCATACATGCGGTCATGGAAAGGAGCTCCATCGAGCCGGGAAATACGGTCCTCGTGACGGGACCAGGCCCGATTGGCCTGTTGGTTCTCCAGGTTGCAAAGGCTGTGGGAGCGGCGGTCGTCATCTCAGGGACCCAAGGAGATGAGGAAAGGCTCAAAATAGCGAAACGGATCGGTGCAGATCATTGCGTTCAGATCGAGCAACAAGATCTGCATCTTCTCATCTATGAGCTCACGGGTGGGATGGGAGTGGATGTGGCTTATGAATGTTCTGGGGTTATGGGTGCGTTAAGTGACTGCTTCCAAGGGGTGCGCAAGGGAGGGGAGATCGTTCAAGTGGGGCTCTTCGGTCGTTCCATTGAGATGAATTATGACGACGTCACCTTCAAGGAGATTCAGGTCAAAGGGTCATTCACTCATAATCGGAGAACGTGGAAAAAAGCAATGGAATTATTGAGGGATCGAAAAGTAGACTTAATTTCCTTGGTGTCTGGGGAATTCCCCCTGGACCAGTGGGAGGAGGCATTTCGACTTTTCGAGAAGGGAATGGGATTGAAGTATCTCCTCTATCCCATCGATTGAATGTGTAGGTAGTGTCGGTGGGTCCTCTCTCGGATTCCAATGGAAAGAGCTGGAATGGCTGAAGATCTTGTGCAGGCACGCAATTTTTCTTGCATCTTCAGCTTCAGACTATGTTACCGGCCAAGTTGTATTCATAGACGGGGGCTCGATGGCTGGCTCATTCTCGGATAAGAAAGTCGGTAAAAAAGGCTGTTTTATTGCAGGAGGGGGGATGACCCGTGACGATGAGAAGGTTGTTTCAACAGGAAGTCTCTACGCCTGAGGCGATTGTGCGTGTGCTTGAAGAAATAGGCATTGATATGGTTTTCGGCATATCCGGCGGCAACACGAAGTATTTTTTTGATGCCCTCTATGATCATCGGTCCTCGATCAGGACAATTCTCGTGCGCCATGAGTCTCTAGCTGGTGTCATGGCCGAAGTATACGGTCGTCTAACTGGCAAGCCCGGTGTGGCCATAGGACAAGGAATTTTCATGGTTGCGAATGTAGTGCTTGGGACGCTTGAGGCCTACCTTGGCAGTTCCCCCATGCTTTTGATGGCCGACCTTTCGGATAACGCGCCATTCTCACATCACGCTCCGTACCAGGCAGGAACCGGTGAGTATGGTACTTATGATGCGAGGCAAAGTTTTGCCGGGGTAACTAAGACTACTATGGTAGTGCAGGAGGCTGTGCAGGCCGTTCAGAGCACACAACTTGCCATCAAGCATGCAATGACTGGAGAACGCGGTCCCGTGGCGGTGCTCTATCATAGTGCCGCTCTCACAGGCCGTGTGGGTCCTAACAGCATACCCCGCTTGTACTCCACACAGTTCTACCTGCCGGGTACGCCCGCAGCTGCTGATGTGAATAGAGTTGAAGCTGCTGCACGGGTTTTATTGGAGGCAGGGCGGCCGGTAATCATTGCCGGAAACGGTGTCCGCATCAGTCAGGCTTATGCTGAGTTGCAAAATCTCGCTGAGTTGATCGGGGCACCGGTGACGACTACAGCTTCCGGTAAGGGAGTTTTCCCTGAGACCCACGAGATGTCCCTTGGGGTTTTGGGGAACTTTGGCCTGCCTGTGGCAAACGCTGTCGTGAGCGATGCGGATGTGGTGCTTGCCGTAGGGTCAAAACTCAGTCCTTCCGACACTGCGAGCGAGAATCCGAAACTCCTTGATCCCCAGCGCCAGATCCTTATTCAGATTGACATTGAGCCGAAGAATGTAGGCTGGACATTTCCCTGCGGACACGCTGTTATTGGCGATGCGGCCGTTGCCTTGTCTCAGATAATGGAGGCCATTCGGGGTTTGGGGAATCCGTCCCAGGAGACGCTTATCTCAAGGAAAGAGAGGGTAGCCGAAGCCCGAAAGAAGCATGGCTTCTTCAACGCCCGGGAGTTCGCCTCCGATGAGGTGCCAATCCTCCCACAAAGACTTATCGCGGAGATACGTAAAGCCGTTTCTGAAGACGCCTTCATTATTTGCGATGCTGGCGAGAATCGGCTCTTCATGACCCACTTCTATCAGACGAAACGCGCGGGAACATTCATTTCGCCAGCCTCAATCGGCGGAATGGGCTATGCTATACCCGCAGCGCTCGCCGCTAAGCTTATCTATCCGAACCGCCAGGTTGTTGCGGTATGTGGGGACGGAGGGTTCGCTATGGCGATGAATGGGTTAATAACTGCATACGAGGAGGGTATTGCAATTGTAACGGTGGTTTTGAACAACCGCGCTCTCGGCTGGGTGAAACACGGGCAACGGGACCGAGTGATCGCTTCTGAATTGTCTGATATCGATCACGCTGCAATTGCCAGAGCTATGAACTGTCGCGGTATTCGGGTTGAGGAACCTGGTCAGTTAGAAGAGGCGTTGGCAGAGGCTCTAGGCAGCAGTAAGCCAACGGTTTTGGATGTGGTTACCTCGCTGAGAATCTCTTATGAGGATGTTATGTCACCGCTTGTAATCCCTCCAGAGTCCCCTTAGCAAATGAGGAGGTCACGCCGACTTTTGGATTGAACCTAGAAGGCTTGCCGTAAATGCTGAGTCGGGAATCACCGCTTTCCTGGTAGAGCAGCAAATCCAATAGATTTTGATGCGGGGAGTTCTCAGAGATGCCCCATCGAACCTGAAAGATGTGGAGGCGTAGCGTGTTCATGGAAGGAAAGGAGAAACTCGGAGGAAAATTGGCCTTGGTCACTGGAGCGGCAAGGGGTATTGGTCGTTCCCATGCATTGCGCCTTGCTCACTTGGGTGCCGATATAGTGATCAACGACATCGGTCTTGAGTCTTATAAGGAGTTCGGGGAGAAGATCTCTGCACCCACTGTGGTTGACGAAGTGAGTGCCTTGGGGGTCAAATGCATCGGTATCGAAGCTGACGTGAGCAACAAAAATCAGGTCGAGGTTATGTTCAAGAATGTGTTAGATGAATTTGGGCATATCGATATCTTAATCAACAATGCCGGTGGACTCGTTGGTGAAGTATTCCAGAGCTTTGCCTCCTCTGTCTCCGAAAAGGATCTCAGGGCCACAATAGATCGAAACCTGATGGGTACCATCTTTTGCTGTCAGGAGGCCACTGAGCCGATGAAGACCCAGGGATGGGGGAGAATTGTAAACACAGCCTCGCAGGCGGCTCTTCAGGCGCAGCAGGGGGGTGTATACGCTTCCTACGGCGTAGCCAAGGCTGGGGTGATAGCCTACACAAGATATCTTGCTCAAGAACTAGCACCTTACGGGATAACGGTTAACTGTATTGCTCCTGCTTACGTAAGCACACATCGCCTGGAACAAAAGGTGTTCAGTATTCCGGGGTGGAAAGAGCAATACTTAGCCCAGATAGCTCTGGGCCGGATGGCTGAGCCTGATGACATCTCGAAGGTAGTGGAGTTCCTGGTCACCGATCTTGGTGACTATGTCACGGGTCAGTGCTTGAGTGTTTGTGGCGGTGTAATCAAATTCTAGGCAGGTCCAATACAAAAGGAAAGGAGTTTCACAATGAAGGCTGAAGAAAACCGTCTCCGTAAACTTCTCCAACTCCCCCCCGTCACGCAAATTGGCATTGTGGTCCCCGATTTGGAAGAAGCGATTACCTACTATCAGGAAAAGTTCTTCGTTGGACCTTTTTTAAAGGTACCGGACTTTCAGAAACTGGGGTACCAGGAGACCTACTATAAGGGAGAGCCTGAAAAATTTAACAGCACCTTCGCCTTTTTTCGGCTCGGAACGATGGAGGTGGAAATTATCCAGCCTCTTTATGGCCGGTCCATCTACCGAGACTTTCTGGAAGCGGGGCGACAAGGGCTGCACCACCTAGGCTTCGATGTGTACGATGATTTCGACCAACGATTGGCAGCCTATACAAAAAACGGCATCGGAGTTCTCATGAACGGAAGAGGGGCCAATTGTGCCTTCGCTTACCTCGATACTGAAAAGGTTGGCGGAGTTATTTTTGAGTTGATTGAACGGGGAGGTCCGCGAAAACTGCCGGAGGGAAGTTAGTTTTCCCCGATTGATCTAAAGCCGGGAGGAAGGAAAATAAGGTTGGCAGAATGGGTTCCTCGATTTTCAAGAGGTTCTTCTTTCTGGTTCCGAGGCTTGCAAGCCTCGTACATTGATTTTGGAGGACTATGCAATGGAAGGCAAAGGGGACGCTGAGAAACTGATTCTTCCAGAACCAACACATATCGGGTATCTGACTCGGGATATTGAGAGAACCATGGAACATTTCCAAAAGTATTTCGGCTTAGAGTCCTTTAAGAAAATGGTACCAGATTATTTCAACAGACAATATCACGGTAAACCGGGAAACTTCAAAGCGCAGTTGGCCTTTGCGAGAGTTGGAAATATCGTTTATGAGCTGATTCAGGTCCTCGAGGGAAAGACCATCTATGAAGACTTTATGAATGAGCACGGAGAAGGCATCCACCATCTGGGTTATGAGATCTCAGACCTTGCCAAGTGGACACAGGCGTACAAGAACGTTGGAATCGAGCCGGTTATGAGTGGCGAGCGTAAAGGGCTTAAATGGGCCTACTTCGCTACACCGGCGATCGTTGTGGAACTCCTTGAGCGGAGTCCTGAAGGTAAGATTGTCTGAAATGGATTGAATCTCAGGCGTTGGTCCAAACCGGAAAGGTCAGGTATATCCTGAAAGAAGAAATTGGGAACTTCCCCCTTGGAGAGATTATACCAGTATGGGAATAGGGGAGAGCTCCTAAATGGCTTGAACTTAGGCATCACAGTGAAATGGTAAAGTTCTCTTATCTCACAAATACCACAAGCTCATCTACTGTCTTCCTCGGTTGCGCAGATGGGTTTTCGGCGGGGTAACCCACGGAAATGCAGGCTACCACATCCTCCCCTCCTGGAACTTCCAGGATTTCTTCAATTTCTCCCTTGGCTATCAGCGGTCCGGACATCCAGCAGGCTCCAAGGCCCAAACTGTGTAATACTAAGAGGAGATGAGCCACAAATCCCCCCATTTGCTGTATACTGGTAGGGACCGAGCGGCGATTCTCCATCATTTGCATAGCAAGGGGGTCTTTTTCCCCCTTTTTGGAGAGAATGAGATCGGCTACGCTCTTATATCCACAGCTCAGGGCCACGATCAAAACAGGGGCTTCCCGGAAGAAGGAAGCGTTTTTCCTATAGCTTTCTGCGGTCTCACGATATTCTTCAGCCTCGGGCCAGTTGGTGAACGTATCCACCTTCTCCTGGAACGCATTTGCCACTTTGTTTATGATCTTCCGGTTTTTAACCACAAGGAATTTCCATGACTGGAAATTACCCCCGCTTGGAGCCCAACGGGCCAACTCAAAAGCCTGAATGAGGAGTTCATCAGGCACATCCTTATCCAGGTACTTCCTTATTGATCTACGATCTGTTATAGCCGTTGCGAGTTCCATGATTTCCCCCTTTTCCCTCTATTCTCAAATGCCTTCAGGATATCATACCATATTTGAGACGGAAAAATGAGGATAGGCAGCAAATTAAGCGGTTTTTTTCATCTTGTAATCTTGTAGCAATCACCTTAATTAGATACAAAAGATGGGCCGTAGGCCGAGCATCTCCTATTTCAAGACGGCAGGGAGCTTAAAATCATGGAAAAAATAGTTGATTCTATCTTCAGCTCTGCTAAGATGGTGATCATTGAGGGTTGGAATAAGCCTCATATTGGTAAAGAAAGTTTCGATACCGCTACTCAAATCTTACGGGAATTTACCATTCTCTCAGGAAGAGCCTTTGCTCGGTGATAGTCGCCACCTTACAATTATAGATTTTACAAAGACAGGCTTCATTAGTATTGTTATAAGATTGAAATGAAATTGATCAAGAGGGGATTTCCATCGATTGGAAAATCAGTAAGATGGGATAACTGCTTATCGCATTAGCTCCTCGTTATTCGGGGTTAAGGGCATAAAGGATTGAGAAAAATAATAGCTGAATAGTATATAGGAAAGGGAAAAGCCTGTATCAAGCGGGCAAAGAAG
>JAQYWG010000073.1 GCA_030145085.1 Thermodesulfobacteriota bacterium | reverse complement strand
CAACGAAATACGGGATTTGGGGTGCCATCATAGGGGGGGTCGTCGGCCTCATAATCCTCAATATCGGTGGCCTCGTATTGGGTATATTCTTGGGGGCAATTATCCCGGAAATCATCTTGGCCGGCCGAAGCGTGAAAGGGGCATTGAAGATTGGCTGGGGGAGCCTGTTGGGGTTCTTCGGTGGAACCCTGATGAAATTCATCCTGGGAATGGTTTCGATCGGGATATTCTTTGCGGCCCTTATTTAATATTCTCTTTGGATACGAAATAGACTAATCTACTCTCCAGCGGGTGGCCCGTCGCTCTTTTCAACTATCGTTCTTTCGCGTACCTCTTCTTATAAGCCTCTTGGATCAGGCTCCTCTGTGTCTGATTCTCCCATTCCCTCGCGATTTTCACCGCGAGAATATTCTCTAAACGGTCTTGTTGTTTCAGGCGTTCATAGATCTCATACCATGCACAGGGGACGTCGCTATTCACCTCACATTTCCCATCCACCGTTGTCCCTCCGCATGGACCGTTGAAGAGCCCCTTAGCACACCTCGTCACCGGGCAAATACCACCGGTCTCTCCCAAGACGCACTCTCCGCAGGTCCGACAGTTTTCCTCATACCATCCGATTTCACGGTCCACCCCGACAAAGACCGTATTCAGTGCGGGGAATACCGGCTTTCCCGGATATCGCTCGGCAACAAACTGGACCCCCGCCCCGCAGGCCATGGACAGCACGGCATCATAATCGTCAATCATCGGATCCAATTCTGAGAAGAAATCGGCGTTACATTGCCGCTCAATGGTAAAGGCATCAATCTCAATGGAAAGGTTCTCCGCTTTACATGCCTTTCTCAGCTCAGCATTCAAAATGTCCACTTCCTTCTGCCCTCCCACCAGACAGATAGAGGTACATCCTCCGCAGCCCACGTTCAAAACCCGTTTGTAACCCTTGATCATTTCCACTATCTCTTCAATAGGCTTTCTCTCACCGACAATCATCCCAATTCCTCCAATGGCGCCTGCATGCCCTTAACTCTCGACCCTACGACCGAACTGCGCGGCCTTGTTTGGGTCCACTCCGTAGCGTCTCTCACCATCGAACTCACTCACTTCGGTGGAGTTCTCATATGACATTCCCCACAGAGCCGCGGACCCCGTTTCTCTCTCCTATGGCATCCAATGCACTGGCGATGAAAAGCTCGCCGCAAATTCACGCGAGACTGTGTTGTATGGCAAGCACGGCACTGAATATTGGGGGTTCCCTCCTCCAGTTCGCTCTCATCCAAGATGTTCTTACCGTTCTCATACCGGTGGTGACAATCGGTACAGGCCAGGTCTCCAGCCATATGAACCTCATGGGGAAAATGCACTGGTGGTCGTTGCTTCTTCTTATAGGCTTCCACGTTTTCGAGCGTAATCTTCTCCGGCTGTGCACTGAGGATAGAGATCATCATCGCCGCGATAACACCTCCCAGAACCACTGTGATGCATTTCCCCTTCATGTGCTCATTCCCCTTCCAAACAGGGATTCTCACTGCACCCTAAGGCCTCACTACGTAGTCCCCCTCTTACAACCAGCTTTCTTTCTGATCTGATTCATCGAAATTCGGGTACACGCCCTGCGACCGGCAAATGGTTCGACCGAGGGCAATCATGCTGGGAATGTCGACACCGATGGGGCAATAACAACGTCGGCAGAGCACGCAATCCCGCCAGACCATTGTCTTTATCCTCTCCAGAAAATCACGGTCGACTTTTCCCTTCTTCTTATATAACTTCCCCAGGGAATTTATTGCCTTGTATGAAGGCATGTACCGTGGGTCTTTATCGTGGCCCATATAGAGAAAACAACTTTCCGCGCAGATGCTGCAATGAACGCAGTGGGATAAGAGACGCTTCATTTTTCCCTTGTTTCGTTCCAGGAATGCTTTAATCCTCTCCCTATCGATGGGTTTTTCCCCGTGCTCAGCCATCGGCTTCTCCGTTACGATGTATACTTCAGCACTACCAGCTTCGTGTGCCCTGCCCGAAGCTGTACTCACTCCCAATCAGGAAGCGGTAGAGGAAGAAAAAGAGCATATGTCCTAGTTTGGTAAAGGGGGCCACGATCAGCATCACTTCTCCGGCCAGGATATGAGCGAACAGGATAGCCTTGTAGTGAAACCACTGGTGGTACGCCATATAACCCGACAGAAATGGCGCAACGATGATGAAAAGAATGAGGTAGTCAGAAGCCGTCGTTATAGCCCTCACCCGGCGAACGAATATGCGGCGCAGAAGGAAAAGCGCACCACATACCAGGAGAACCACGGTCAGGATATCCGTCGTAGATTCGGAAAAACTCCAGATGCTGATGCCCCAGGATTCATCCAAGAGGATATTATGGGCCAAAAGGAAAATGGGCGTTACAAAGAGGCAGCAATGGAAAATGAGTGTGAGGATTGTCATCATCGGGTGGGTACCGATGATGGTGGTCAGGAGGGACTCGAACCATTGTCTCATGGACTCGATTGACCATCGTCCCTTGGTTTTCCCATGTACGGAAAGGAATAGCCGTTCTTTTTTTCTCGTCAGGGTGAAGAATTGAAGGAGCTGGAAAACGAGGCCTCCGAAAAATACTATGAAGGCAACCCACAGCAGTGGTCCCCGGATAAAATCAAACATTGATCCCTCCTCGGTTTCCCTCCTTTGTCCCAACGGGCCGAAGGCATTGTTTTCGCGGAGTCAGCACGGCAGCCCCCTCCTTTTTACACCTGAGGCCTGGGCAATAACTCAGCGCGCTCGGCAATCTCGGGCACCCTGTGTTCCCATTCGATGGCCATAAGATGTACGCCTGCCACACCCTTCATCTCCTTGAATTCCTTAATCTGCTCACACGCCATTCTGATACCCTCGTCTCCCTGCTTCTTCCTCTCCACTCCCTGAAGGCGGTCTATGTACTCATCAGGTACATCCAAGCCCGGAACACTGGTCTTCATGTACTTCGCCATACCAACGCTCTTCAGGGGTGTGACACCGGCCAGGATATAAGTCCTCTCGGTAAGACCCATGTCATTGGCCTGCCGAATCCAATCACGGAATTTATCCATGTTATAAATGCACTGGGTTTGTATGAAATCCGCTCCGGCTTCTATCTTCTTCGCTAAACGGTATACACGCCACTCGAAGGGCTCCGCAAAGGGGTTGGCAGCAGCACCGATAAATATTTCCGGCGGTCCGTCAATTTCGATACCGTTGAGAAACGTGCCCTCATCGCGCATCCTCTTTACCATGCTGATGAGCTGTATGGAGTCGATGTCGAAAACACCCTTCGTCTTCGGGTGGTCCCCGAATTGCTGATGGTCTCCGGAGAGGCAGAGCATATTCCTAATGCCATGGGCACAAATGCCGAGGATATCGCTCTGCATTGCCAAACGATTCCGGTCCCGGCAAACCATCTGGAAATTGGGTTCCAGACCCTCTTGGAGTACGATCAGCGAGGTGGCCCAACTGGACATTCGTACCACGGCAGTCTGATTGTCCGTTATATTCACCGCATCGACAACTCCCTTTAAATGCCGAGCTTTCTCCCTGACGGCCTCGACATTGACTCCACGGGGTGGTCCCAGCTCCCCGGTAAAGGCGAACTTCCCGGCTCTCAACACCTTTTCGAGAGTACTCCCTGATTTCATGCGTACATCCCTTTCCATAGGGCAAAAGAGCAATGAACACACAAGCCCCCTGAAACCTCATCCCGCCTCCAAGAGGCTTCCAGTCCCCTTTCAATGCAAACGGGGATCCGCATACAATGTAACCAATCACAAGGTCACATGCAAGTCCTTTTTTTCACAAATTCGAACAGTCGCGTTACCTCGAAAGGTGAAAGCTTTTCTATCCCCCCCTCTGATGGCGATTGATCTTGACATCATCAGGGGTTTACCTTTAAGTTTTGGAAAACCATTCATTGCTCAAAGATCGGGACAATATGGACACTGATATCGCTCAGAAATATCTCCTCAGGGCCCTCGATGCATTCAACAAGCGGGTCATCGTGGTTTCCCCGGAATTTAAGGTCCTGGCGGCCAGCGGCCAGTCTATCGGAAGCCGTCAGACTGAAATCGTGGGGAAACCATGTCATGAGGTATTCAAAGATCTTCCCGCTCCCTGTGAGAATTGCCCCATGGGTGAGGTTATGGCAACGGGCAGGCCATCTCTACGAGGAAGCCAGGGTGATCCCGAGGAAAGGATGGCCTGCCTCTATTGTTACCCAATCTTCTCGGGGAAAAAGGTCGAAGCACTTGTGATGATGGACTTCGATCTCCCCATTCTGGAAGGGCTGGAAGAGAAGCTGCACCGTTCCGGTGCCTTTCTCCGGAGCCTCATCCTCAGCTCGGTGGACGGCGTTATCGCGGCGGACAAAACCGGGAAAATCCTCATCTTCAACGATGGGGCTGTAGAGATCTGTGGCTATGGCGTATATGAAGCCCTCAACCGCCTGGATATCCGCGATATCTACCCCGGCGATGGTGCGCGGGAGGTAATGCGAAAACTCCGCAGTGAGGAATATGGGGGCAGGGGAAAACTCAAGGGCTACCGGGTGGATTTACTGAGAAAAGACGGCGATCTCATTCCCATAAGCCTCAATGCGGCCATCGTCTACGAGGGGGATCGTGAAGTGGCTACCATCGGCTTTTTCAACGATCTCCGCGAGACGCTCCGGATGAAGGAGGCACTGGAAAAAACCCAGATCCAGCTCCTCCAGTCGGAAAAAATGGCTTCCCTCGGGAAGCTTGCTGCCGGTGTGGCTCACCAGTTGAACAATCCTCTCGGTGGAATAACGCTATTCGCAAAGCTCGCACTGGAGGAATACGAACTGGAAGAAGGGGCACAAGAGGATTTGCAACGTATCCTGAAAGACGCGCAAAGATGTCGCGACACCGTCAAGGAACTCCTGGAGTTCGCCCGGCAAACTCGTCAGGAGATGAGGCCCCACGACATCAATCAGGCCATCTCCCGAACGCTCTTTCTCCTCGAAAATCAGGCGATTTTTCAGAATATCGATATAGAGAAAAACTTGGCACCTGATCTCCCTCTCGTCCCGGTCGACATCCAGCAGCTTAATCACATGTTCATGAACATCATTCTCAACGCGGTTGAGGCGATGGAGGGAAAGGGGAAGTTGACCTTGAAGACCACTCTTTCCTCGAACAGAGAGCGACTCCTTATCGAGATATCCGACACGGGTCCGGGAATACCCGAAGATATTCTCCCTCAGATTTTCGAACCCTTCTTTACCACCAAGGAAGATGGAAAGGGGACGGGTCTTGGACTCAGCCTGGTTTACAGCATTGTCGAAAATCAAGGCGGCAGCGTCACGGCCAGGAGCCAACCGGGTGAAGGGACTACCTTCCTCATTGAACTGCCTCTCACCAGGGAGGACAATGGAGGCGATGAACATGGAAAATAGGGTCGCCGGCATGAGCGTGCTGGTTGTGGATGATGAACAGGACATCCGTGATGGATCCGAACGCATCCTGAGCCGGATGGGCTGCCAGGTGCTCACGGCAGCTCAGGGAGAGGAAGCCCTGCAGATCCTGACAGAGGAAACGGTTTCCATTGTGCTCCTCGACATGAAGATGCCGGGAATGGACGGCATCGAAGTCCTCACGCGGATCCGTGAGATAAACGAAGAGATCCTGGTCATCGTCATCACCGGATACGCCACTGTCGAGACCGCCATTGAGGCCATGAAGCAGGGAGCATACGACTTTATCTCCAAACCCTTTGAGCCGGATCAACTGCGAATTGTCGTGAATCGAGCCTTGGAGAAACTCCGCCTCACCAGGGAAGCCGAGAGCTTGGAAGAGGAACGAAGAAGAACCCTCTCCGATCTTGACACGGAAAAGAGCCGTACTCGCACCATCATCGAGTCCCTTCCCAACGCGTTGGTGGTGACCAATGACCATGGGCGGGTGGTCCTGATGAATCCGGCCTTCCGGCAGCTCTTCGATCTCTCCACCGACCGGGGTCCGGGGGACCAGATCGAAGACTATATTCCCGATAAAGGCCTCTGCAATCTCGTCATGGAGATCTCTCAGGGAAAACATATCGACTACGACGATATCCCCGCTTATGAATTCACCCTGCCAAACGAAAAATACCTCCTGGCCCGCGGCCAGCCCGTTGTGGGAGAGAGAAATGAATGTATAGGCGCGGTGGTGAACCTCGTGGATATCACCGCGATGAAAGCCCTTGATCAACTCAAATCCGATTTCGTGGCTAAAGTCTCCCACGAACTCCGCTCCCCCCTTTCCACCATTCATGAGCAACTCGCTTTCGTGCTCAGCGACATGGTGGGACAAGCCTCCGAAAGTGACCAGCACATCATTTCCCGGGCCAAGGAGAAGACCGAAGGGCTCATTTCGCTGATCGGAGATCTGCTCGACCTGTCACGCATCGAGGGAGGAATCGTCTCACAGGAACCAAAACCAGTCAAGCTCGAGGAAGTCTTGAAGGGCGTGGTGGACTTTCTGGGTGCCAAGGCCAAGGGCCGAAATCAATCCCTCGTCCTGCAACTCCCGAAGAACCCTCTCCCTTCACTTACAGCCGACCCATTGGCACTGGAGAGCATCTTTGGAAACCTGATCACCAACGCCATCAACTATACCCGGGATGCTGGAGAGATCAAGGTAAAAGGCGATCTCGCCGGAATTAATATCCGGGTAGAAGTGGCTGATAACGGATTCGGAATAGAGGCGAAGTACCTGGATCAAATCTTTGAGAGATTCTATCGGGTCAAGAACGAAAAGACGAGGTATATTACCGGCACCGGGCTCGGGCTCACCATTGTGAAAGGACTGATAGATTCCCTGGGAGGGTTCATTGAGGTGGAAAGCACGCCGGGCAAGGGCAGCATCTTCACGGTCCTGCTTCCGGTGAAGCGACCTGAGGCCACCGGCTAATTCATGGGTAATGCATGAATCCTCCGTTCTCTCTCACGGTCGACATCCTCCAGCAGCTGATCTCATGTCGATTCAAGGGCTCTGAGGAACTCTTCCGGCGGGACTTGGAGGCCCGTCCATAGTGAAAAGGTACGCCTGGCCTGGTAAACAAGCGCCGGAAGGCCGTCCATAAACTGGATTCCCCTGCTTCGTGCCATATCCTGCCAGAAGTTCTCCCTCCTCCCATAGTTAAGGTCGAACATCAGTTCGCAATCCGATAGTTCAAGTTGAGCGGCAAGGGCAGCCAGGTCCGGCGACTCATCAGGGCTGGAGACAGAGGTGGCGTTGACGACGATGTTTGCCGAGATGTGCTCGTCCCTCAATGACTCCAGAGACTTCCCCTCGCCTCCTATATGGTTGACGAGCCCTTCCACTTTTTCTTCGTTTCTGCCAGCAACGAGGATGGATTCCGCCCGAAGCCAGTTTAAGATAAAAACAACGGCTTTTGCTGCACCTCCCGCCCCGAAAACGAGGGCGGATTTTCCGGAAACATCGAAGCCTGCCTGATTGAGGGCATCCATAAAACCGATGGCATTGGTATTGTAGCCCTTGAGCCTACTGCCGTTGCGAACTATGGTGTTGACCGCACCAATAATAGTCGCCCCCTCGGAAATGGCATCCAAGTGGGGCATAACCTTCTCCTTATATGGCACGGTGACATTTGCGCCCGCTATGTTTAAGACTTTCAAGCTCTGGACGGCATGGCCGAGCTGATCCGGTTCCACCATAAATGGCACATAAGTCCCCTTTATCCCGACGCGGTTGAGTATCGCCGAAAACATAGCAGGAGATCTCGTCCGATAAGCCCGCTCATCGCTTAGGATACAGAACACTTTCATGGAAATTGCAAATTTCGGATCAAGGCTTTTTGGAGGTGCAGACTTTTTGCTGACTTTCGGGATTCATAAATACTGAGGGCTCGACTACGGTTTCCCTTCGGCCGAGGCCCCGGTGACCTTGCCGCGCTCGGTTGAAGAAGGTTTTGCTTGAGGAGGTTCTATCCCAAGCCTTTTTGCTGTATGATCCCTGCCGAGGTAGAAATTGAGCCAGGAAGAGGTTTGCCATAAATCCCAATTGCACGGGAGAACGATGTACTCGCCGATGGTAGTCTCTTCGTTGTACGCCTTGAGCCTTTCGTATGCCTGGACCCAGACGCATTTCTTCTCATTGGGATAGACTTCACACCACCCTTCATAACTTCCCCCGCACGCCCCGTTCCTCTGACTCTTCGGGCATTGCGACATAGGACAGACAAAGGCCACGTCGAACAGCGCACAGTCTCCGCAGTTCAAACAGCCAAAGAGAGCTGCTTTGGCCAAGTGTTCAAAGTAGTCCAGAGCCCTTTTCGTTCTCGGCCATGTATCTATACGTTTCGCCATGGGCCGAAGCATTTTGAACACCCAACTCCTCTCATTGAAGAGCACCGTGTGAGCAATCCTTGAGAACCGGTAGATGAGGGGACCCGAGGGTTTCAAGGTCCCCTTGGCGGGAATATCCGTGTTCAATCCCGTCTTGTTATCCCGCTCAAAGAAGTAAAAACCATCCGCCTGCGGATAATCGAATTCCGCCACCAAGCTTTCCCAATCGCTGGTAAATTCCTCTCCCTTCGTGATGATATGTTCAACCATTTCGTACGTAATACCGTGTCCTCCTATGTGGGCTCCGGCACACCCCATTCCCTTGGCAATGGCGTATATCTTTGCAGATCTCAGAAGTCTTGCAGATTTCCCCTTATCCTCGGCCTTTGCTTCCTCGGCAAGCTCGGCCACCAGTTTGTCCGTTACCACGCATCCGGGGATACCATTTGTATTCATAAGTTTCGCCGTTCCATACGGCAAGATGTAGATGTTCGCGATAACCGGTATGTCGTAGGTGTTTACCCTTAGCCATTGTAATAGCTCATGGAGTTTCCTGGCATCGTAGCCAACCTGGGTGATGATGAACTTTGCACCAGCCTCGATCTTCTTCTTGAGTTTGGTATACTGGGCCATCAGTTCCGATTCCAATTTCTTGAAGGGAGATACACAAACCCCGGCATAGAAATCCGTGGGCGCAAGAACCACCTTCTTCCTCATTGCCTGGTGTTCCAATCCCCTATTCATCGTTTCAACCAATCTCACAGAGTTTACCGGGTCTATGTCGAACACCGGCTTCGGCCTCCCCTCAAAGCCTTCGCTCGAGGGATAATCTCCCGTCAAAACAAGAATGTTTCTCACCCCTTCCGCCGCCAGGCCATAGAGCATGCTCTCGATTTCGCTTCTATTCTTGTCCCTACAGGCGAGGTGAACCAGGGGCTCCATGCCAGATTTCTTTATCTCGGCACATAACATTTCGGTGGAGAGGGCCGGGTTTCCACCGGGATTGTCGGTAACGCTTATCGCATGGATTTTCCCCCCGTCCGCGGCTCTGGCGACGTTATCTATCACGTGCTCCTGTTGCATCTCGAAGGCACCTCTCCCCGGTATTTGCTCCCACGTCACACAGAAGGTCTTCTCGTCGAGGATCGCATCCTTGAGCGGATTCGCCCTCTCGCTTAATTTGGTGCTTATCTTCTCCATCAAACCCACTGACTCCATGAGACGGGAAAGAGATGCGGTATCATCCGGTGTAATGGAGAAGTAGTCCTCCGCATCCATCTGCATGGCTTCCTGGCTCGTCCACGCCTTGTGTGGTTGTTCCGGAAGCCGGAGATCCACGACGAGGAGGGGAATGTGCTTGGTTATCCATCCGCCCCGGAGCCTCCTATGGAGCTTAAAGGAGGTTCCCCGGGGTTCCAGATACCCCAGGAGAATCGCATCAGGACGTTCCGTCCTCGCCATGGACAATCCCTCATGTTCATTCCGTGCGAAGAGCAATTCGACCTGATCCCCAAGGGACGTTCCTATCATCTCGAGGAATTCCGGCTCACTGCCAACCACCAAAACCCTGGCCCTTCCGCTCGTCTTCTCCATTGTAAATCTCCTGCTCGGATACGGTCATGGTTATATACAAACTCTTCATTTCTTTGTCGCGCGGGCGATTCCCGGGGATATGCAAACTCTCCCCTCACACCCATGCCGGAAGCGTGAGGTGGGCTCCAAACGCATCCCGTGCACACGAGGACGATCGCCCATTTCCTCAAATCCCGAGAAGACGTTTCACGCTGTTTACGATCTGCTGTGCAGAGGCTGGTTTGGGGAGATAATCCTCAGCCTCCATACTCATACCATCGCGGTGGGAATAGTGAGTGGAGGATACGCGGGATGCCACGGCGGTCAACATGACGATGGGTATGTCGACATACCGCTCATCCGCCTTAAGCTCCGCACACATCTGGTACCCGTCCTTTTCCGGCATGATGACATCAAGGACGATGGCATCTGGAGGGTTTCCCTTGACCTTCTCCATTCCTTCCACGCCGTCGTAAGCCACGTCCACCTCAAATCCTTCCTTCTCCAGGTTTGCCTGAACAATGGAAACAAAATCAGGTTCGTCATCTACCACGAGAATTCTCTTTTTCTCACTCATTTATTTCCTCCCTTACGATCACGACATACCTGCTTCCTTGCCCTAAATATCCCCTTCTCATTCATATGCCTATCCCCTCCAACATCTCAGGGAGCTTATCTTCCCAGCCGACGGTGGAGAGATGGGCACCCCCGAACCCTTCTTCCCTCAAAGTGGAGGCCGTCTCCACGACAATACGCGTACATTCATGCACCCTGTCCCGGGCGTTCTGCAACCGTTCAATCAAGGCACCTGGAATATGAACTTTATCGTTGTTCCGATCAATGTAACGAGCCATTCCAACGGATTTGAGCAGCAACACGGTGGGAATGATCCTCCCCTTCCGGCGGTCCACCCGTTTGAGAAAGGGATCGATGGATGCAAGATCAAATAAGGGTGGTGACACGAAGAACTGGACTCCTTCCTCGATTTTCTTGTCCATCTCCTCAAGTTCTAGATCCAGGGCCTTTCCCTCGGCCGCCGTATTGACTACAGACCCGACAAAGAATCGAGGAGAACCAGAAAGACCAATTCCCGCCATGTCTTGCCCCCGCTGAAGCTTCTGGGTGACATCGAGCAATTCGAGAAGTTCAATATCATATACTGCCTTTGCCTGATGGTGATCCCCGAAACCCACATCTTCGCCCCTCACCACCATAATATTGTTGATGCCACATGCAGAAGCCGCGAGGAGATCAGCCTGAAGCGCCAACCGGTTCCGGTCCCGGCAACTAAGCTGCATCACTGGCTCCATTCCCTTTTCCTTGAGAATCAAGGCACCGCCCAGAGAACTCATGCGAAGGACGGCGTCATTCATATCGGGCACCACAAAGGCATCGACTCTCTCCTTAACTCTCGTGGCGTTGGCCACCATAGTTGAAACGTCTACCCCCTTGGGGGGTTCCATTTCGGCCAAAATGGCAAACTTTCCTTCGTCCAATTTGCTTTTCAGGCGCATGGGTATACCTCCGGGAACTGGACACTGTCGTTAGCTATTCCACACCTTTACGGTCACCGCCTCATGCCGGCTTCCATTTATAACCTTACAGTATAGTGAGTGGCGCTTGGTGTCTAGTCAGAACAAGAAAATTTCCCCCGTATGTGAGCCTTCGCCCGCATACGGCTCCCTCACTTCCAGTTCAATCTCGACAACCAGGGATTTGGCTCAAAAGGACTATGACGAGTATAATCCCGGGATGATTCTCACATCACCCACGGTCCTGGTTGTTCCTCGGGTAGCAAAGGAAACAGGTCTTTAATGGGTGCTTGGAACCTCCGAGTTGTCCAATTAAAGCTCAAGCCAGGAATCGGAATAGAGGCTGTGGCCCAACAATACCTTTGTCGTCTTAAGGTAGTTGACTACTTCCTTGTTCAATGAGGCTAAATCCGGTTCATCTCCATCCATGACCCGGTGGACCAGTTGCCTGATCTCCTCCCGCTCTCCCCTCGCGAAGCTCTTGAGATCCTCATCGAAGGCATCCACGATGGCGGATTGCATGCCGTACTTTTCGGTCATCATGAGGTAGGTCTGGTTGAGAATGGGCCTTACCTGTTCAGGTGCGCCGTTGGACACGTTGGAAAGCCCGCAGGTCGATTTTAATCCCGGTGCCATCTCCTGGAGATCCTTGAACATCACCATGAACTCAAGGAGGCTCTTGACCTGGTCCTGCTGGCTCGTCACGGGGGTCACGATGGGATCGATCCAAACATCTTCGTTGGGAATACTATATTCCGCCGCCTTACCCATTAGTTCGGCCGCCAACGAACCCCTTTCGCTGGCATCCCTTGGCATGCCCTCGGGTCCCCAGAGGAGGGCAACAAAACCCGCGTCATATTTCTGGGCCAAAGGCAGTTCAGCTTCCATCCTCTCGGGCCTGGCCATGATGGAATTGATGACGGCCTTTCCCCTCTTGTTCTGGTAAACCTTCAATCCAGCCTCGATGGCCACCTCATTGGTGGTGTCCAGGTATAGGGGGATATCCACAACCTCCTGGACCGTCTTGACGATCCACTCCATCAACTCGTCACCGGCCTTCCGTGCCGGCCCCAGATTGATATCAATATAGTCGACGCCCGCCTCCGCCTCGGCAACGGCAAGCTCTTGAATCGTCTTGGAGTCCCGTTCCCTCATGGCCGCACCGATCTTTTTCACCATGACGTTAAGGTTTTCCCCGATCAATATCATATTCCCCCTCCTTTTCCTATCGAATGACCCTTATTGTGCAAGGCAATATCAACGGACCAAAG
>JAQYWG010000072.1 GCA_030145085.1 Thermodesulfobacteriota bacterium | reverse complement strand
CCCAACGTTGAGCTCGAGATCTTCTTCGTTTCATCCTACAACAGTCCTCTCGGCACCTACACCCTGGTGAGTTCCAGTAGAGGTGTGGTCCGTGTGGGTCCTGAGGAACGTGCGGAGCCCCACCTCATCCGCTGGAAACGGGATGGCATACATCTGCGGGAGAATGGCAAATATAATGCAGTTCTTATGGCTGAGCTTGAGGCATATTTCGCCGGCAAACTCCGTCAATTCACCGTGCCTCTTGACCTCAGGGGAACACTGTTCCAACGCAAGGTCTGGGAGGTTCTTTGCAACATTCCCTATGGTGTAACACGTTCCTACCGTGAAGTTGCTCAGGCCTTGGGTAAACCAAAGGCCGCCAGGGGTGTTGGCCAGGCAATAGGCAGCAATCCCGTCTCCATAGTTGTGCCATGCCACCGAGTTATCGGTTCGAATGGCCGGCTCACCGGCTACGGGGGCGGTCTGCACAGAAAAAAGGCTCTCTTGGATTTAGAATCGGTTGCCCTGCCGACGGGTTCCGTGTAAGTGTGCCAGCGGTTTTGATCCTCCGTGGGCTTCAGACCTGATTGGGGTGATTGAGCGAGAGTGCCCAGGAGTTACGCATGGATCGGTCTGTCGTTACCATCGCGCCGACACCTCCCTATCACTTTGATCTAACATCCGCATATGCTACCAATTACCCCGGGCACTATGGGGCTGACATCAACCAAGAAGGCCTCTTCCCCCGGCTACTGGACAGCCGGGGTCACCCGCACCTGGTCACCGTTCGCGCCCTGGGCAGGGTAGTTTCACCGCTGCTGGAGGTGGAGATCGAGAAGGCGGACACCGGCTTGGACGACGCCTTGATATCCCAAGCCAAGCGCCAGGTAGCCTGGATATTCGGGACGGATCAGAACCTGGCTCCCTTCTACCGTATGGCCATGAATGATTCCGTGGCGGGACCGCTGGTTCGCGGTCTGAAGGGTCTACACATCCCCCATACGGCGTCGGTCTATGAAGCCCTTGTGCTGGCCATACTGGGGCAACAGATCAGCTCCCATGTGGCGCGCGTGGTTCGTACCCTGCTGATTCAGACGTACGGGCCCTCGGCGGAGGTGTCGGGAGTCACGTATTATGCATTTCCTCCTCCCGAAGCCATTGTGGCAGCTGGGATGGAGGGGCTGCGGGCCATCAAGTTTAGCGCTAGGAAAGCTGAGTATGTAGTTGGCATCGCCACAAGAGTGGCTTCGGGGAAGTTGGACTTGGAGGGTCTGCAGCATCAATCGGATGAGGAGGTAGTCCGTACCTTGCTGGGCATTCGCGGCGTGGGATTGTGGACGGCTCAGTGGCTTCTCATCCGGGCCCTCGGGCGAACGGATGGGTTTCCTCATGGAGACCTGGCGCTCCAGCGTCTCCTTGGACTCCTGATGGACAAAGGCGCCCCTTTCAGTCCAGAAGAAGCACTGGAATACTCCCGCCGCTGGTCGCCTTTTCGAAGCTATGTCACGACCTACCTCTTCGCTGCAGCACGTTCGGGTCGCTTCGCCTCCCTCTCTCGGGGAGGCCAGGTTGGGCCCTGATTCAATTCCCGTAACAAAATAAGCGAAAGTTCCCCACTTTCGCTTCCGTTCGGCCGATCCCTTCGGTCTGCACTCGGCCATGAGACATGTCGACGAGCCCCTCGGCCTGAGCTCGGGTCGAAGGCTCATGTCGAGTCGCTCAGCCGAAGTCTAAATATGTTCGTAACCGAACTTATGAACCGAAGGACTTAGCCATCAACTCGTCTTTGCTTGTTCTTCCCTTCACCTACAGTAACCGCACTAATGCATTCATTGACGTGTTCCGGACAAAACAAGCTGCCGTCACCGTTGGCCGCCTCTTCTGTGTCCCTCACTGCCTTTATATCCCTGAAAACTAAAACAAGGAGATGGTACCCTGATTTCGCCTTAGGCTAGGCTTGTATCATCCTTACATTCACCGCCCGGGGGCCTTTAGGCCCGCTCTCCACATTGAACTCTACGCTGTTCCCCTCTTCCAAAGCGTCAAAATCTGTCTCCTCCAAAGCGGAGCGGTGGAAGAAAATTTCTCTTCCATCTTCTGCACTGATGAACCCGAATCCCCTTTCCCGGATAACTTTCTTTATCGTTCCTTTCAAACCTATCAACTCCTTCCTTAAGGATTTGTAGCTCTTCGGTTAAAAGAAGGTTTTTTATATCAACTCCTCTTTACTCTCTTATTCTCCCTCGCCTCCCGCTCATACCTCCTGAATTCCTCCATATGTTTAAATGGAAACAGGGTATAGGCAAACCCATAGCCCAGCCTATTTAAATCTGATCATTGGCCCTCCTACTTTAGAGGCATAGTCCTCGTTAATTAATATTGGCCCGACATAAGAGGCCATGGCGATCTTGGTTACGTTAACCTGAAGCCATTCCCCCACACTACCGGAAGGCGGAGTTGTACGTGAGGTTCCAATATTAACTGTTCTCTCACGAAAATAGTTAAGTAAATTCCGAAACTGTTGTGGGGTGATCTTTTGGGTATTACTAAATCCATTTCCATACTTAATCGTTACCCCTTCCTTGAGTGATCCACTATATCTGAACTCACTCCGGCCAGCCCATGTCGGTAACTTTAGCATAGAAGACTCCCCTTGTTCCATTTTCTCAATCTTCCCCCTTAGCTCATTGTTTGTGATTATTCCCTTCTCCAATAGCAATCCAATCAATGCCTCAATGTCAAGCGTGTTGGAGATGGCTAATTCTCTTAAATCATCGTATCTTTCCTTTAATTCTTTAATTTCTTTGTTTGATTCTTCTGTACCTTTTCTTAAATCAGTCATTTCAAAATCTCCCATATTTGCAATGGAACTGACTTGGTTTTTATTTAATTCCCATCACAGCCCCCTCTTTATCCCCCCGCCTCCCTCTAATGCCTAAAACACTTATTCCTAAGCATCTCTTCTTTTATTTTTCCCGCCCTGTAACGAGACTTTTTTGAAGAAGGTAAATTAACCACGAAATTAAAAAAGCAATAAGGACAAATGCGCTGCTCTTTTTCAGAGATTAAACCGCATTTTGGGCAAATTTTTTGCTCCATTTTTTCTCTTCATTGAACAGAAAAAGCCCATGGATATCGACACCGATGAGCCGCACCCTTTCACCAGTTATGAGCAGAAGCGTATTACCGTCAAAAACCCGCTTAACCCCGGCGGTTTGGAAATGAGCAGTTTGCGGGGATGAAAAGATATGTAAGAACAGGAAAATAACCCGAGAGAGAAGGAGCCTCAGAGGGATCCTCCTCATGATTTCATATTAACAGAATGGAGCAAGATTCGCAAGGAAAAAGGCGGGACGATTGCTAACCCTGCCTTTAACGACTATTGCGATGGGTGAAGTGAATGATTCAGGAGCCACGTTGGAAGGACATCCTTCATGAGAAATAATTCTATCGCAAATCAATAATTTTGGCTCGCCCCCCGATGATCGATAACATCTTATATTAGATGAAAAAAGCAGAGCCATTTCTGACCCTGCCGATTGTGATGACTGTACTCGACTTCTTCGCCTAATTAGAGGTGATATTCGTACTCATACACATTGTTTCCAAGGTCCCAGCCATTAGAAGAAGGTCATCAAAGCTTGTGGCATGGGTTGGAAAGCAGACCTCATTGATTTCGACCGTGAACCCTTCTCTTCCAAATCCATACTCGTAAAGGATTTTCTCCAATCGTTCCCTCACTGTGTGGGCGCCCGTCATATCGGCATAAGGAAGCATAACTTGAAGCCGATTTCCCGCGTCCTGGCCGACGATATCTGTTTCTCTCAGCTCACCTTTGACGAAATTGGCAAGGGTTTTAAGGGAGATACTAGCATGTTCCCCAACTGAGGGGTTGAGGTGGCCGAAGGTGAGCGACAATAAACTCAGGAAGTTTTGGTATCTTTGTGCCCTTTTGATCTCCAGTTCCAGCAAGAACAAAAAGGATTGCCTGGTGAATACATTTCCGAAAGCAAACATGGTAGTGTCCCCTGGCGATTAATCAGACAGTGGCACGGTATGCCTCAGTCTGCCGCTACAATTCATAGATAAGCGGTAGCGGAAGAACGCGAGTCTCACGGCCTTGGGGTCCCGCGGACAATACAGGGAAAGTGAGAAGTCTTTGGAAGTATTCCCAGCAAATTTCGTTCCAGCCGGCACACTTATGGGAAGCAATCGGGTAGTAAATAAGACGCTCAATACATTGAAATGGCAAATGCGTTCAGTCGGGCACGAAAGAGGTGAAGAATAAAAATGAGGGACAGATATGGGATGAAACGGAAAAAGTTTGTACACCGGGAGTGGCCTGAGGGATTTTTGGTGCCGACGTGTTATCTTTATACGATGTTGAAATTCCCCACGAATGTTGGGCAAAAAATAACGGTAGGCGGTAGAAAAAATGGAAGGGCGCGGAGCTACTCGCTTCCGCTGTGGGCATGATTCTTCTTGGTTAAGCCGTACTGCCTTATTTTATAGAGGATGGCTTTGTAGCTGATATTCATGAGTTTTGCCGCCCTCTTACGGTTCCAATTGGTCTGGGCCAAGGCCTTCAAAATGGCCTCCCGTTCGGCGATCATCGTAGCTCTTCGGCTGACCTCCTTGAGGGGCAGTACGGGCGGAATTAGGGTTTGGTATTGAGGGTTTGTTTTTTCGAGGGATAATTTCGCCTTGCCTTCGGAACCTAATTCCTCGATGATGGCCTCCTCATCGCCCAATATCACGAGGCGCCTTATCACATTCTCCAATTCCCGGATATTCCCTGGCCAGCGGTGGCGCGTGAGCACCCTCATCAATTTGGGGGAGGGATCGCTTGCCCGTTTATTATACTTCTCCCCGTATTTTTCGAGGAAATGGGTAACAAAGATCGGTATCTCCTGTCTCCTCTCCCTCAAGGGAGGAACGGAGATATTGACCACATTCAGCCGATAGTACAGATCCTCCCTGAAACGGCCAGCCCGTATGGCTTCTTCAAGGTTCTTATTGGTGGCAACCAAAACCCGGACATCGACGTGGGTATCGGTTTTTCCCCCCAACCGGGAAAACTGCCCATCCTGGAGAACCTGAAGGAGCTTGGCCTGCAGTGACGGGCTGATGTCCCCGATCTCGTCCAGAAAGATGGTTCCACTATGAGCTGTCTCAAATTTCCCGGGCTTCTTCCTATAGGCACCGGTGAAGGCTCCCTTCTCATACCCGAAGAGCTCGCTTTCAAGGAGTTCCTCGGGCAGTGCAGCGCAGTTGATCTTGATGAGGGGTTTCTCACTCCGAAGGGAATAAAGATGTAGGGCACGGGCCACGATTTCCTTCCCGACGCCACTTTCCCCCTGAATCAGGACGGTGACATCGGTTTTGGCCACTTGATCGATAAGTTCCCTGATTCGGTTCATCTTACTCCCAAAGAATATGAAGGAGTCATTGAGGTAGGCGGGTTTTGCCTCGTTTGAACGCTCTGGTGAACAGCGGTCTTCTCTCGCCATTTCTATCTCATTTGCCATTTCACTTAAATACTTTTGTACGAGATGAACCAAATAGGTGTTCTCAGGGATCCTATTGCCATTAATTCCTAATCAGGTATTACTGGGATTAATATACCAAAAAAATATTGACCCTTCAACCCCTCGTTCTCTCCTTCTTCTCATTCTCCAGGCACTTGCGGCATATTCCCCTGAATTCCAAATGCTTGCTTTTTACCATACCCCATTTTTCTGTTTCTTCTGGTATTTTGACCTCATCTAAGGTTGAGCTATGAAAATCCTCGATCTTTTTGCAGTTAATACAGACGATATGGGGGTGGGGGGCCGTATCGGGGTCGTATCGGGCTCGGTCATCGGGATACTGCACCCTCGCGATCACTCCGAAGCGCTCGAAAAGGGCCAGGGTGCGGTAGACGGTGTCGAAGGAGATAGGGGGAACTTTTGACTTGACCTGCTCATATATGTCCTCCGCCCCTGGATGATCTTTTGCATTTGCCAGTGCGTGGAGTATTGCTAGGCGCTGATACGTAAGCTTCAGGCCCTCCCTTCTACAGGTGTCCTCAAAGGCCTTTACTATATCTCGACTGGAACTGTCTGTGCCTTGCATATCACCTATCTATTTCCTAGAAGCTCTTGAAATCAATCTCTAGGATCTGGACTGCGAAATCTGTTCCCGTGCTCACTGTTCAAATGTGAGAGGTATCGCTGGAGATAGAGCTTATCATGCGCTGACAGTTCTTCGAATTTAATCCCGGCATTCATATTCACGTTTTCTGGCTCCAGGACATAAACTGCTTTCCCACGGCATTTAATCGTCTTCGGGGGAATAGCGATCTGCATCCAAAACCTCTCACCTGTTATTAGAGCATTTGAAGATTCGATTCTTGCTCCGCCCAGGCTGAGATCAAAGGTCCACCCAAGGTTGGGCCCGGGATGGGAATCGATGAAATAAAGAACAGGGTTGGATACCTCTACTCTTGGGAAGATTCTTCTCTCTGTCATACCCTCTCCCGGTATTGGATATTTTTAGGCCATTAAAGCAAACCCCCAAGAAAAGTCAAGAAATTTGTGCAGAAATTTGTGCGTTTGTGAAATTTGGTATGGATATTGGCCTCAGAAAAATGTTTCATGAATCCCTCACCGCAACTGACTTGACAAGACTCATGAACCCACGCGAATTCTTCTAAGAAACTCCCGGCCCAAGCTCGGGGTTTTGAATGAGTCCGTATCCCAGGAGTCACGTTCTACTCCTCCCCGGACAAGGCGAAAGGCAGTTTCTTCCGCGTATAACGCATACCGCACCTCAGTGTGCGACCCTTGCTAACTGAAATACACAGATTCGTCGCCCCTCGATCCATACTAGATTTCAAACGCAATTAAACACGATGCCTCATCAAAGGTGAGTTGATTTCATAGTTTCTATTCCGTCTCCGATGGTTTGGTGCTTTTCTCATTATGAATCGTGCAGATCTTGAAAAGGAGTGCAAAATGTATTACCTTGCAAAAATTGCTTCGGAGGTAGTGGACATCGGCGGGAGTATTCATTATCCCACTTAGATAGATCTCTTTCCGTTAAAGGGGCAGTAATATGCACGGAGAGAATCACACCAGGAGATTCGTCGGTGCTTCGAAATATGTGCTGGACGATGAATTGGCCAAAATCGTTAATGTTTCCATGGCTTTGGAGATGCCTCTTCTACTCAAAGGAGAGCCTGGGACCGGCAAAACCATGCTGGCCCACGCCATTGCCGAAGCGCTCAATATGAGGCTGATTGTTCTGAACATAAAATCGAGCATGAAGCTCATAGACACCCTTTACCAGTATGATACCTTGACTCGATTGAATGACAGCCGATTTGGGGATTCCAAGAGGGATGTCAGCAATATTGAGGAATACATCAAGATGGGCAAAATCGGACAGGCTTTTGTATCAGAAGAGAGAGTGGTCCTGCTGATAGACGAGATCGATAAAGCAGATTCCGATTTCCAGGACGATATGCTGGATATCCTGGACCAAATGGAATTCGATATTATCGAGATCGATAAAACCACGAGGGCAAAACACCGGCCCGTCGTTGTCATTACATCCAACGCCAAGAAGGACCTCTCCGATCCTTTTCTGGGCCGCTGTAATTTCCATCACATCGCTTTCCCAGATCCTGGCATGATGAGAAAAATCATCGGAATTCATTTTCCAGATATTAGCCGTGACCTGGGCGATAGCGCCATCCAGACTTTTTATCGCCTCAGGGAAATCAGGGGCATCGAGAAAAAGCCCGCCACCAGGGAGCTCATTAATTGGATCAGGGCCGTGAGAACTGATCCCGACTTCAGGGTCGAGGACCTAATCAGAGGGGATGTTCCGTATCTGGGAGTGCTGTTCAAGAAGAGTCCCGATTATGTCGTTGCCCAGGAGGGCATTGCCCGTTTCAGGGCATAAGGGATTTCAGGGGCAGGAATGTTCATCGATTTCTTCTACTCGTTGAAAAAAATAGGCATTCCGGTATCACCCACCTCTTTCCTCAGGCTGCAAAAAGCCCTCAGCATGGGACTGATCAATTCCGTAGCTGATTTTTACACGGCTGCCAGGACCATTCTGGTCAAGAGCGAAAGATATTTTGATCTCTACGATCAGATATTCGCCCATCATTTCAAAGGGGTTGAGTTCAAGGAGCCGGATCCATTCGAATGGTCGGAAGTGGCTCGTGCCCTGCTCGATGAGTGGTTGAAAGATCCGAGAGCGTTAGCGGCTGCCCTTGGGATAGATGAAGATGGCCTGTCGGGATTGAGCCCCGATGAGTTACTCGACTACTTCCTTGAACGATTAAGAGAGCAAACCGAGGAACACCATGGAGGGAGCAAGTGGATCGGAACAGGAGGGACATCCCCTGTGGGGCATTCCGGGTACCATCCGGGCGGAATGAGGGTTGGAGGGATCTCTAGGGGCAAATCAGCCATCAAGGTGGCCATGGAAAGGAGGTATCGCGATTATTCACAGGAGGGTCCCTTGACTCAGTCCCAAATGGGTGAAGCCCTGAAAAGGCTGAGGAATATGGTACCCTTCGGTCCCAAAGACATGGTCACCATCAGGGAGACCATCTACCAGACCATGAAAAATGCTGGTGAAATAGAGATCGTATTTGATCGGAGACTTAAAGACCGGTTGAAGGTGATACTGGCCATCGACAATGGCGGGTGGTCCATGGACCCGTACATCGAGGTGGTGCAAACCCTTTTCAAGTATGCGCGATCCCAGTTCAAGGATCTCAGGATTCTTTACTTTCACAACACAATCTATGATTTCCTGTGGGAGGATCCCCCGAGAAGGTACAAGCCTTTTCCGGTGGAGGAACTGATGCGCCTGGACCCGGAAACCAGATTCATCATAGTCGGTGATGCGAGTATGGCTCCCTATGAACTCATGGCTACCGATGGTTCCATCCATATTGAGGAGCGGTCGGGGAAACCCAGTTGCGAGCGGCTGAGGTTCATAGGCAAAACCTTTCCCTACGCCCTCTGGTTAAATCCAAAACTTGTCGAAGATTGGCCCTACACCCAGACTATCGGGATTATCCGAGATATCTTTCCCATGTTTGAGCTGACCCTCGATGGACTTGAGCAGGCTGTTTTCCACATGATGCGTAAGCATTGATCGAGCCAAAGGCGGTGAGGTGAAACAGAAGACTCTGTCGGCAGGGGTGATCGTGGCGCGACATGAAGGGGATTCGTGGTGTTATCTTTTGTTGCGGGTTTACAGCTATTGGGATTTTCCCAAAGGGATTGTGGAGCCTGATGAAGATCCAATCCAGGCGGCCCGCCGTGAAGTGGAGGAAGAGACAGGCGTGGGGGAACTAATGTTTGCCTGGGGTCATGACTACCGGGAAACTCCGTCTTATGGCCCGGGCAAGGTGGCGCGCTACTACGTCGCTGAAACCAAGCAGATCCAGGTGATCCTGCCGGTCAGCTCAGAACTGAAACGGCCGGAGCATGATGAGTTCCGTTGGGTGACTTACGAAGAGGCCTGCCGCCTCGTGTCACCCCGGGTAGCGCCCATCCTGCATTGGGCCCATGCCCTTATCACCGGGGGAAAGGTCCCAGACACCCCGCAAACTCGGTGATCATGGCTCATGGCTTTCAAGCGATCGCCGTTACAGCACCATTAATCAATTTTAGTAAAGGTGTTGTTTTTTCACCCTTGAGGGTGTATGTTAAACTGCTCCGGGAAATTCTGCTCTGAGAGGCTGGGGACAAGACTTTTTTGACACGTTTCCCAGATTATGGAACAGTTGGTAGAAGTTTTTCCCCTCTGTATCTTCCGAAAAGATTTCCTTTAAATAGCCCTTATTCTTTCACAATTTCACAAATTCTTGTTGAGATGGACTTGAAGGGGAGTTGTTTAGATCGGAAGGAACTCAGGAGAAACTTAAACGCTCAATAGGGATAGAATCCGCCCAAAATGCAGATTTCTGACGCAAATCAATACTTTTTGATTACCTTCTCAAGCATTAATTCATCTTCCGCCCAAGATTTGCCTTGAACTCTTGCGTCTGAGTCCTCATTTCCAAAAGTCTTCCTTGCAGCGTCTAAGGAACCATTGATCGAGCTTATGTCATCATTCCTATCACTTGCAAGGCGTGTTTTATTGAGAAGTACTGTATACGCTTCCCATATTTTTCATTCCATCCAGCCCTGGCAACCAAGTCACGTACTGGTCCTTTCATTCCGGCAAACAAAAAATCTATCCCTTTCTCTTGATAATCCTCCATCAGTTCCTCCAATGTGTCAATGGCCACCGCATCGATGTCATTCACACCAGATAGATCGATAAGAATCCACTTCAAGTCGGGTTCATCTGCAATTTTCTTGCGCAACAGGTTTTCACAGAAGGCCATGTTGGCAAAGTAGAGGGATGCATCTATGCGGAGGATAAGTACCTCTGGAAATGTTTTTGCTTCTGGGAATCGGTTGACGTTACGGAAAACACCCTCCTTCTCCAGATAACCTATTTCTGCCGTGTGAGGGTGAGAGCTTCTCCAGATAAAGACCAGCAAGGAGAACGCCACTCCCATGAGAATTCCCTTTTGGCTGCCAAACACTAATGTAGCGATGAATGTGAGCAAAAACGTCCATCCATCGATCTTTTTCACTCGAAATAGGTGCTTTGCGTCCCTCACATCGATGAGGCCGATGACGGCGACCATAATTATCGCGGCAAGCACCGCGTTAGGAAGGTGGTAGAACAGGGGTGTTAGAAGAACTATAGTTAAGATCACAATCAGGGCAGTGAATATCGACGCAAAAGGGGTCCGTGCGCCGGCTTGATAGTTGACTGCCGTACGAGAAAACCCTCCTGTGACCGGGTAGCCGGACAAAAAGGAACTTACGATATTAGCCAGCCCAAGTCCTTTTAGTTCCAGGTTTGAATCTATCTTGTACCTCTCTTTGGCGGCAATTGATTCTGCGACCGCGATCGACTCCATGAATCCGACAAAGAGAACTGTTAGTGCTGTCGGCAGCAAGATTCCGAATGACTCCGGCCTTAACGCAGGTAGGGAAAGACCTGGAAGGCCCCGGGGTACATCACCAACAATTTTAACACCCATCCTATCCAATCGAAGGAAGCCGACCAGGAGTACACTCCCTGCAACGACCAAAAGAGGACCCGGGAAATTTGGCATTTTTCTTTTGAAAATTAGCAGGAGGGCAATGCTCGCCATTCCAATTGCCAGGGTGACCGGATGTATTTCTCCAATGCGCTGCCCGGCTTCCACGACCAAATGAATAACTGAATGTCCAGCCGACAGCTTGATCCCCAATAGGTGATTCAATTGGCTCAGCCATATAACAATCGCGGCGGCGGATGTAAACCCGCTAATAACGGCATGGGATAAGAAGTTGACGAAGGATCCCATGCGCAAAAAGCCCATCGCTACCTGAATGAAACCCACCATCAGCGTAAGAACCACAACGAGGGAAACATACTGTCCTGATCCCGGCTGCGCCAATTTGGAAACCCCTGAGAAAACCAAAAGTGATATCATCGCCACAGGTCCAACCGCCAATTGGCGGGAGGAACCAAATAGGGCATAGGCAATCAGCGGGAAAGTGGAGGCATACAGCCCGATAACGGGAGGCAGCCCGGCCAGCATAGCGTAAGCCATTCCCTGTGGGACCAACATTACGGCAACAATCAATCCGGCGGAAAGATCTTTGCCTATATCGCTCCGCTCATACTTTTTCAACCACTCAAGAGCAGGGATGATCTTTTGTGGCATCATGTTAAAATTCCTCCAAATTCAATGGCAGGTTGCGAGAAACGGCCGAGGGATGAGTCCTGGAATATACTCGTAATAGATGGGCTCGGAAGGTTTGGTCTTAATTGTGCAACGGGAAAAGAGGTGTAAAAAAACCCGATGAGCTATCCTCCCTGTTCGGCGCTTATGATGTTTCCACACAGCCAAATGGCTACTACGTCATTACAATCCTGATTTATCGATCCAAAATAACAGTGCTGTTATCCCGATGGCAACGGGAATGATTACCCCCCAGGGATTCACTTTCAACAATTGTGGCCATGTAAGCTCACCAAAATAGCCCCTGTTTAAAATACCCCTTTCCAATTTCGGATACATTTCCGAAAATAGGCCTGCGCCGATGAGCATCCCCGCGATGCCCCCAAACAGCGCATCAAGAGACCCTTGGCCAACGGCGCCGGCCATGGTGCCAGGACAATAACCGAGAATGCCGAATCCCACACCGAAAATGAGGCCGCCTATGACCACAGAGCCGAAGGATCCGGGCTTCGGATGCAGCTGTGCCATGCCAATACCCTTGAGAAGGTACACCCCTATCATGCCTGTTACCATAGCTGAAAGCATGATCTTGACAACGGTAAAATCAGCCAGTAGGAGCTGCCCAATGATTACATCGTATTTTGTGGCCCCTCCTTTTTGCAGGAGGAATCCAAAGACAATTCCGATAAGAAGCCCGAGGCCGAGTTGAATTCCATTCTTTGAATGAAGTGTCTTGAGCATTTTTCGTATCTCCCCAATTAAATATGAAACGCGTTGAAAATGAGCATCGCCGTGGCAATGCCCCCAATGAAAAAGCATATGGCTGCAAGCCAGCTCCCGACGGTTAGCTGAAGGGTTCCGCTGATTCCGTGGCCACTCGTGCATCCCCCTGCCCACCGTGCTCCGATTCCCATTATGATCCCTCCGATAAGGGCGACGCTCCAACGAATAAGAGGGCTGTTTCCGAAGGTCGATGTCCATTTTGCCGGAACCCAGGAACCATGAAAACCTCCTGAAAGCTTAGCT
>JAQYWG010000071.1 GCA_030145085.1 Thermodesulfobacteriota bacterium | reverse complement strand
CCTCCGCCCGATCGATGCAAGCCTTCCTGCATCCGCATATCATGACCAAGAGATCGGCTGGCCTTTTTCCTTCCGGGTAATAAGCGATTTCATCATTCCTGAGGGTGTTTGTCCAGTGGCCAATGATTCGGGGGGCATCGATTTCGGGATTGCAATTGCCGCAGTACTTTACGGCGATGCGCATGGGATTACTTCTTCCGGTTTTCAACGATCCGATTGGTTCCAAGGGGCCTCATATGCAGTGTCCATAGAGATTTCTATTTCCTGCTGTTCTTCCCCTTAGCCTTAGCCTTGTCCTCTTTCATCTGAGTGATGTCCTGGAAATATCGATCTTCTCTGATGCCCGCGATCACCTTGGCCAACTCCTTTTTCCGTTCGATGTTCGCTTCTCTTCCGATCATAATTCTCATGGCCGTCGGAGAACCCGCCCCCTGCATAGCCTCGGGAAGGCCCGCTCCCACCGCCATGTTTTCTATGAGTCGATACATTTTGATCCTGTCCCTGGTGGAGAATCCTTTCTTCCCCTTGATGTATTTATCGATGTATTTGCCGATCTCGGGGTGTTCGAAATCCCTCTGCGAGGGAAGAGTTATGATGATCCCCCCTGCAATATCCTGGGCCAGCCTCATCCATTCGTAGGTGAATCGGGTGATGTTGAGCTTCTCCACATTGGCGAGGAGGGGATTGATCATATAGCCACCCGAAGGGGTTTGGTAGCCCTCGTAAGAGCAGGCGAGAGCACAAGACCAACAGGTCTCAGCCATGCTGACCATCTCTGTTAGGGTATTCCGGATATTGGATGCCCTTTCGATCCCGTTGGATTCGGCAATCCAAGCGGAAGCCCCGATAACCACGTCGGCCAAGCCGACCTTGCATCCCCCGTAGTTTGATCGATGGTATCCGGCGAAGGTTTCCACCAACTCCAGGGCGAATTCATGTTCCCCGCACATGAACACCTGCTCCCAGGGGACGAAGACATCATCGAAGACGATCAGGGCCTCTCCACCCACAATGCCATACTTGGGATTTCCCGCATCGAGTTCGCCCTCCAGTCTCCTGGTGTCGTTGGTTTGCCTTCCAAAGATAAGGGTGATTCCTTCCGTGTCCACGGGAACCGAAAAGGAGACAGCATAATCCCGATCCTCAGGGCCCATCGCCCGTGTGGGCATGGCGATGATTTCGTGGGAGTTGATGGACCCGGTGATATGGGCCTTTGCCCCCCTTATGACGATTCCATCGGATTGTCTCTCTACCACTCGCAGGTAGACGTCGGGGTCATCCTGCTCATGGGGTCGAAGGCTGCGATCCCCCTTCGGGTCGGACATCGCCCCGGCACTCATGAGGTCGTTCTGTTGAACGTATTGGAGAAAGGCCTTGAAATGTTCGTGATACTTCGACCCGTATTTTTGATCGATGTCATAGGAGGTAACGTAGATACCGTTGAGGGCGTCCAATCCAACACACCTCTGGAAGCAGGTTCCCGTTCGCTGGCCCAAGAGCCTCATCATTCTCACCTTTTTGACGAGATCCTCGGTGCTCTGATGAATGTGAGTGAATCGGTTGATCCTTTTCCCCGTGAGGTGGGAGGTGGCGGTCATGATCTCCTGGAATTCGGGTTTGTGGGCTAATTCGTAGGTCATCGCCGCGGCATGAACGTGGGGCTTAAAGAGGGGATAATCGACAACGCTCTCCACTTTTTCCCCGAAGCAGTATACCTTTGGGTTCAGCTTTCTCAGACTTTCGATATACTGTTTTCCTGTTTTCATTGTCATGTTGTTGCCTCCTCTGGGAAGCATTACGCATTCATGGGAAAATGGTACTCATATTTTCGGGTTGAATTCAACTTTTTCGCGGAGCCAGGGAATCGAAGCATTTCATTCCCGGAAAAGTTCCCCATTCCCCCAGCTCCTCCTCGATTCGCAACAGGCGATTGTACTTGGCAATCCTTTCGCTGCGGGAAAGGGCTCCCGTTTTAATCTGTCCCGCATTGGTTGCCACCGCCAGATCCGCGATGGCCGTATCCTCCGTTTCTCCGGATCGGTGAGAGATGATACAGGCGTATTGGGCTTCCTCGGCCCTCTCGATGGTCTCCAGGGTTTCGGTCAATGTCCCCACTTGGTTGGGCTTAATGAGGATGGCATTGGCTGCTCCTTGCTCGATTCCCCTATTGAGCCTCTCCGTGCTGGTGACGAATAGGTCATCCCCCACCAGTTGAACCCGGTCCCCCAATCTTTCCGTGAGGAGTTTCCAGCCCTCCCAATCATCCTCCGCCATTGCGTCTTCTATGGAAAGCAGGGGATAACGGTTTACCCAATCCTCGTATAAATCCACCATCCCCCGGGGACTTTTCGGGATGCTGCCGCCGGCCTTCAAAACATAGGTTCCCTCTTCAAAGAACTGGCTGGCCGCCACATCCAATGCCATGGAGATATCCCTTCCGGGTTGATATCCGGCCCTTCGAATGGCTTCCAGGATCACCTCGACTGCTTCATCGTTGGAGGAAAGGTCAGGGGCAAATCCGCCCTCGTCGCCTACCGCCGTATTGTATCCGCCCTCTTTCAGCACGGATTTGAGCTGATGAAAGGTTTCGGCGCCCATGCGGAGGGCCTCTGCGAAGGTCCTGGCCCCCACGGGGAGAATCATAAACTCCTGAATGTCGAGGTTGTTGTCGGCATGGGCCCCCCCGTTGAGGATGTTCATCTGAGGAAGCGGCATGGTATGACCGCGGACGCCCCCAAGATATCGAAAGAGGGAGATCCCCAGGAACTCCGCTGCAGCCACGGCGCAGGCCAAAGAGATTCCCAAGATAGCATTGGCTCCCAACTTCCCCTTATTGTGGGTCCCGTCCAGTTGGATCATAATCCGGTCGATTGAGGCTTGGTCCAAGGCATCCAATCCAATGAGCTTCGGCCCGATATGCGTGTTCACGTTTTGGACCGCCTTTGATACACCCTTGCCCAGATACCGATGGGGATCCCCGTCCCTCAGTTCGATGGCCTCATGCTCTCCCGTAGATGCCCCGGAAGGAACAGCTGCCCTGCCCCGGGCTCCGTTCTCCAAAGAAATCTCCACCTCAACGGTGGGATTTCCCCTGGAATCGAGAATCTCACGGCCGGCAACGTGTACGATGTGTGACATGGCCCCCCTCCTCATTTTTCGGTTAGGAGTTTGTTGCCAATATAGATATAGTGAACCCCGGATAGGATGGTAAAAAATGCCGTCAGTGTGATGAAAACTTGTTGGGGAAATATGCCTTTAATATTCCATTGGGGTGGAAGCAGCGCCCAGATGACGGTGAGAGTCTGGAAAACTGTGGTGATCTTGCTGGTAAATCTGGGCTTAATCGTAGGCTTATGATTTGTCATGATGAGGACCCAGAAGCCGAGGGCGATGAGGACATCTCGGCTCAAAACGATTACCGTCAGCCAACCAGGGATGATGTGGAGAATAGATAGGGTGACGAATGCCGAGGTCAGGAGGAGTTTGTCGGCGATGGGGTCCAAATAGGAGCCCAGGTCCGTCCGCTGATCCCAAATTCTGGCGATGAAACCATCGAGACCATCGGTTATCCCCGCGATGACGAAAGTGATGAATGCGTTTTGGAACGATTTCGAGATCAGAAAGATGACAAATAGGGGGATAAGGAGTATCCGAATGAGGGTCAATGCGTTTGGAAGGCTCATGGCCTTGATTTATCCTTCCTATCGCAGTACCAACGGGTCAAGAAGGTAAGGATGTGCTGGGTTTAGGCCCCCCCCGATCATTCGGGGTATTCCTCGCCCCGATAGAGGGGCTTGAAGAGGGTGAACTTATCGATGAAGGCCAAATTTACCTGGCCTGTAGGGCCGTTTCTCTGTTTCCCGATGATGATTTCGGCGATTCCCTTATTTGGTGTGTCCTGCTTATAGAGTTCCTCCCGGTAGATAAAGAGGATCACATCGGCGTCCTGCTCGATGGCCCCGGACTCCCTCAAGTCGGATAGTTGTGGTCTTCTGGTGGGTCGCTCTTCCGTTTTTCGACTCAATTGGGAGACGGCGACAACGGGGATGGAGATCTCTTTTGCCAAAGCCTTCAGAGATCTGGAGATTTCGGAAATCTCCTGCTCGCGGCGCTCTGCCCTTCTCGCCTTCATCAACTGAAGATAGTCCACGATGACAAGCCCCAAACCATGTTCCGCCTTCAGTCGCCTGGCCTTGGCCCTAATCTCCAGGTTGGTGATGGCGGGGGTATCGTCGATGAAGAGGGGGGCTTCGGAAAGGTTGCCTGCCGCCAGGGTGAGCTTAGGCCAATCGCTTTCGCTCAAGAAGCCACTCCGCAACCTCTGTCCCTCAACCTCCGCCTCGGAACAAAGCATCCGAAGGGCCAATTGTTCCTTGGACATCTCCAAGGAGAAAATCGCAACCGGGATTTTTGTCTCAATAGCGGCATATTGAGCCACATTGAGGCAGAAGGCCGTTTTTCCCATGCCGGGCCTTCCGGCCACAATGATCAAATCCGAGGGTTGAAACCCTGCTGTCTTCCTATCCAAATCCTTAAACCCTGAGGGAATTCCCGTGATGAGTTCCTTCTTCTCATAGAGCTTTTCTATGGTTTTAAAACTCTCCTTGATGATATCCTTGATGAAATGAAAGGAAGGCCTAACCCTGTGCTCGGAGATCTGGAAGATAAGCCGTTCCGCATCATCCACAAAGCTATCCACATCTCCCCGATCCTCATAACCCTGGGTAACGATTTCAGTTGCCGCCTGGATTAATTTCCTCAAGATGGACTTCTCCTTGACGATCCTGGCGTAATATTCGATGTTGGCCGCCGTTGGAACGGAATCGATCAACGAAGCCAAATAGGAAGCGCCGCCGATTTCCTCCAGGAGGTTTTCATATTTTAGTTCATTGGTCAGGGTGATGAGATCCGATGGTTCATTCTTCTCCGAAAGACTGATTATGGACTTGAAGATCTTTCGGTGGGATTCCCGGTAGAAGTCTTCGCAGTTCAGGATTTCCACTACCTTATTGAGGGCCTCATTCTCCATCAAGATGCCGCCCAAAACGGACTGTTCTGCCTCGGTATTTTGGGGCGGAACCTTATGAAGCGAATCGCCGCTTTCGTTCATCTTTGTGATTACTCCCTGACGACCCAGAGCTTAAGGTTGGCTGATACCTCGGGATGGAGCCTGATCAGAACCGTATAAACCCCGAGGTTTTTGATGGGCTCTTCCAACTCGATCTTTTTTCGGTCGATTTGGAAGCCGTTCTCGTTGAGCTGTTGTTCGATATCCTTGGAAGTGACTGATCCAAAGAGCTTCCCGCTCTCGCCCACGGGCTTGGTGATGGTGCAGGAGAACTCCTCGATCCTATTGGCTAATTTTTCGGCATCCCTTTTGACCTTTCCCGTTTTTTCCTGGGCGAAGCGCTTTTCGTGTTCCAACTGCTTTCGATTCTTAGGAGTTGCCTTGATGGCCAGCTTATTCGGTATCAAATAGTTCCTCCCATACCCATCCGAGACCTTTACCAAATCTCCTACCTTTCCGAGGGAGGGGATATCCTCGAGGAGGATAATCTCCATAGTACCTCCTTTCTTTGAGCTCAATGAGGTATTATTTGGGATTACGGCGACTCACCCTGACGAGCTCATCCCAGGGGAAACTGTGTCCATCGTTATTTCATCACCGTGGTAAAGGGTAAGATGGCGATGTTTCTGGCCTTCTTTATGGCGGTAGTAATCTCCCTTTGATGTTTAGCACAGTTTCCCGATATCCTTCGGGGGATGATTTTGCCCCTTTCCGTGATGAAGTGTCTCAATATCCTGGGGCTCTTATAATCGATTTCGAGAGTCTTATCAGCGCAGAAGCGGCACACCTTCCTCTTGATATAGATTCTTCGCTTCTTGTTCACGGGCTTCTTCATTCGGTCATCCTTGCCCATCGTTAACGGGCCTGTTTACCTGGTGATGTCCCAAGGTATTCAATAGAATCGGCTATAATTTCCACCTTTGTTCGGCTTTGGCCCTCTGGGGATTCCCATCTCCTCTGTTTCATTTTACCCTCGATGAGAACCCACTGTCCCTTTCGAATTTTATCCGTTGGATCCTTTTTGTCCCTCAAAAAAATTAAGACATCGAAATGATCGGTTGTCGTCCTAAGATCACGTCCATGTGGTATGGCAACGGTGATCTTAACCACTCGTTCACCTTTCGGATTGTAGCGGATATCGGGGTCCGTTGTCAAGCTTCCGATGAGAATAACTCGATTGTATCCGAACACTAACTTTCCACCTCTTTTTCGTTCTCATTACCCTTACCGGGCTCGGTTCCTCCGCCTTCAGGGTGTTCTTCAACCGGGGGCTGTACTTCCGGCTGTACCTCCTCCGGGGCCTTTTTATCCAACCTGATCGATTGATATTTTAAGACGCCGTCCGAAAGGCGCAAGTTTCTTTCTATCTCAACGAGGATTTCACCATTCCCCGAAAAGCGGATGAGGACGTAATAGCCCCTGGTAAATTTCTTGAGCTTGTAGGCCAGCTTTTTCCGACCCCATTCCTCCACTTTGATCAACTGTCCGTTCAGATTTTCGATAATCCCCTTCATCTTATCGATAAGGGCTTTTACCTCCTCTTCAACCAAATCTGGATGGGCGATGAAGATGGTTTCATACGTTCTCATTGCCGAGCTCCTTTCCATTCCCTTGAACAGTTGGAGGGAGGCCCCTATTTAGAGCGATCCGATTGTTGAAGGAGTTTGGTGGAGATTTGGCTTCTGGCCACCTTGACCCTCACCTTTTCGGTTATCTCCAAAGTGACAACGGTATCGGTCAATCCGGTAATTCTGCCATGGAGGCCCCCCGCCGTGATTACCTGATCGCCCTTTTTCAGGTTACTCAGCAATTCCTTATGCTCCCTTTGCCTCTTCTGTTGAGGTCGAATGAGGAGGAAGTAGAATATGCCGAAGAGGAGGATGAGGGGAAGGAACATCCCCAACCCTTGTTGGCCTCCTTGTCCAGAGCCACCCATTGCGTAAGCGATTTGATCGAACATAGTGACCTCCTATCTATATGTTGACGGTAATGTTGATGAAAGGCTACCTAGCCGGGGCTTTTCCATTACAGGTCATCTTTTTCCTTCCTCTTTTTCTGCCATTTTTGACAGAAATCCAACAGTCTGTCCTGGCGGATGGCCTCTCTCAGCTGTTTGATCAAATGTACGTAGTAGTAGAGATTGTGGATGGTGTTAAGCCTAAAAGCCAGGATTTCCCTGGCCATGTAAAGATGTCTCAGATAGGCCCTGGAATGGTGGCGGCAGGTATAGCATCCGCACCCTTCTTCAACGGGCCGCTCGTCGGTGGCATGCCGAGCGTTCTTGATCACCAACTTTCCGGAAGACGTAAAGAGCATTCCGTTACGTGCATTACGGGTGGGGATGACGCAGTCGAAGAGGTCTACTCCTCCCATGACTGCATCAATGAGATCCTCGGGTTTCCCCAGCCCCATGAGATACCGGGGACTCTCCTGGGGCAAGAGGGGGGCCGTACGGCTGACCATACGGCACATAACCTCTCGACTTTCACCGACACCTAATCCCCCAATGGCATAACCATCGAAGCCGATTTTACGGAGCCCCCTCGCGCTTTTCTCTCGTAAATCCTCGAACGTACCGCCCTGAACGATTCCGAAGAGGGCTTGTCCATTTCCTCGGAGGGATTCCTTGCATTGCCTCGCCCATTCCGTCGTCAAAGCAGTTGAGCGTTGTGCGTATTCATAGGAAACAGGATAGGGGATACATTCATCCAAACACATGATGATGTCTGCCCCCAAGGACCTCTGGATCTCGATGGCTATTTTTGGGCTAATAAAATGCCTCGAACCGTCGATGTGCGACTGGAAGGTCACCCCATCCGTGGATATCTCCCTCAATTGGCCCAGGCTAAAGATCTGGTATCCGCCACTGTCGGTGAGGATGGGACGATTCCAATCCATGAATCGGTGGAGTCCTCCCAGTTGTTCGATGGTTCGGTGCCCAGGCCTCAGATAGAGATGGTAGCTGTTATTTGAGATGATCTCAACCCCGATCTCAATCAGATCATCCGAGGTCATGGATTTAATGGTGGCTTGGCTTCCAACGGGAATGAAAGCGGGGGTCTCAAACTCACCACGGGCCGTGATGATTTTCCCGAGCCTCGCCCCGGTTTCCTTCTCCGTTTTCATAAGATGGAATGTAAAGCCCATTTCCCCTCAGATCAACCTTGACGACAAAGGTGCTCCGGCCCCCTTGAGGCCAGAAAGCGTTCATCTCCATTCAGAGAATCAGCATTCCGTCCCCATAGCTGAAGAAACGATATTCCCTTTTGATGGCATCTCCATAAGCCTTCTTGATGAGTTCCCAGGTGGCGAAGGCCGAAACCAACAATATGAGAGTAGTCCCCGGAAGATGGAAATTGGTGGCCAGCGCGTCCACCATCCTGAATCGATACGGAGGGTGGATAAAGAGGTCTGAGTATCCAGCAGTGACCACCAGTTTTCCCCGTGAATCGACGGCCGATTCCAGTGACCGCGCGGTTGTCGTACCCAGCGCGACAATCCTCCTTCCCCTTTCCTTGGCTATATTGATGTCCTCGACGGCCCGCGGGCCTATCTCAAAATACTCGGGAGCCATCTTATGATCTTCTACGCGTTTAGTCATGATGGGGAAAAAGGTCCCCACGTTTACATGGAGGGTAATGGGAACGATGGACACGCCCCTCTGTCTTATCCTCTCCAAAAGGGAATGAGTTACGTGTAAGCCAGCGGTTGGAGCGGCAATGGAGCCCGGTTTTGTGGCGAATATTGTCTGATAGCGCTCCTCATCGAGAGGAAGGGTTTCCTTTCTCTTAATGTAAGGGGGTAACGGCATCTGCCCCCATTTATCGATTGCCTCATAGAAATCCCTCTTGAAGTGGAATTCGATTCTCCAACTCCCAGTCTCATCCCTCCCCAGGAACTTTCCGGTCAAGCCATCACCGAAGAGAACCTCGGAGCCATTGCTAATGGATCTAGTCCTCTTGACCATACATTTCCACGTTCGATCGCTTACCTTTTCGGTGATCAGGACTTCAACCTTTCCCCCGGTCTCCTTTTTTCCCAAAAGTTTTGCCTTTAAAACCTTCGTATCGTTGACGACAAGGACATCACCTTCATCGAGAAATTCAGGTAAATCGCAAAAAGTTCGATGCTCTATATAACCCGCATCACGATGAACCACCATGAGCCGAGATTGATCCCTTTCCCTCGACGGATACTGAGCGATGAGGTTACGTGGAAGCATGTACTGGAAATCCGCCCGATCCATGTGACTCCTCACAATACAAGTTAGTCAATTAATCACAAATACCTCAGAAAGTCAATTGCCATGCTTGTCGGGGATCGGCCCTGGGTTTTTCGACACATCGCGATCCGGGGAAACCTCGTCTTCCCTTTCATTGGAGGGTTTACGAGGAAAGATATTTCTCATTCGCAAGCAAAATGATTTGACATCGGGCAAGGGATTATCTAAGATTGAGCCACGTATAATAATGTCTTATGAAGGTCTATTAGGAGGTAAGTTCCGATGCTGTACAAGGAAGCAGGAGTGGACGTGGGTTTGGGAGACGAGTTTGTAAGGAGGATAAAATCCCTTGCCGAATCCACGTTCGGCCCTCGGGTCCTCACGAAGTTAGGGGGATTCACCGCGTGTTATTCTCTGGATGATATTGGGCATCAGGCCCCCGTACTCGTGGCGTCGACGGATGGGGTTGGAACTAAGCTCAAAGTGGCCTTCATGGTCGACCGGCATGATACGGTGGGAATCGATCTAGTAGCCATGTGTGTCAATGATATCCTCGTCAGCGGAGCCCAGCCGCTCTTTTTTATGGATTATATCGCAACGGGGAAATTAGAATTGGAGAAGGCTGTTTTCGTCATCGAGGGGATTGTCAAAGGATGCAAAGAGGCGGGGTGTTCCTTAATCGGAGGGGAGACCGCGGAGATGCCCGGGTTCTATGGGCGGGGCGAGTATGATTTGGTTGGTTTCGTCCTGGGAATTGCCAATAAGGGGGAGGTGATCGACGGGTCTGAGATTTCCGTGGGGGATAGGTTGATTGGGCTTGCCTCCAGCGGGCTCCACAGCAACGGATATTCGTTAGTGAGGAAGGTTGTCTTCGATCAGCTCAATCTCCGTGTGGACGATTGGGTTGAGGAGTTGGGGCGGACAATCGGGGAAGAACTCTTGGAACCGACACGAATCTATGTCAAGCCAGTGGTGCCCCTGAAGCAGGAGTTTCGCATTCGGGGGATTGTTCATATTACGGGAGGGGGAATTAAGGGAAACCTCCCCAGGATTTTACCTCCCAGGTGTAAAGCCTCCCTTCGAAAGGGAAGCTGGCAGGTTCCTCCCATCTTTTCCTTTCTGCAAAGGATGGGCCGAATTCCGGAAGAGGAGATGTGGAGGACTTTTAACAATGGAATCGGGATGATCCTCGTGGCCAAAACTGAAGAGGCAGAGGGCGTTTTGATTCGACTGAAGGAATTGGGGGAAAGGGCTTTTCTGATTGGGCAGATATCCGAAGCAAAGGGTGAAGAGGAGAGGGTGGAGTTCATCTGATGAAGAGATGGGACGTTGTCATCCTGGGCGCCAATGCTGGCGGGATTTTAGCGGGAGCTCTTCTCACCAAGAAGGGATTTTCTGTGCTCATATTGGAGGAGAAGGCGAGGGTAGGTTCCGCTCGCAGGAGATATCAATTCCGACGGTTTTCCAACCTTTCCGAGCTCCTCCTCAGCAGGGCCGTCATTGAGAGGGTTTATCACCTTTTGGACCTCCCCTTCGACCACGGCGAATTTAGTCCCAGAACGGACCTTAAATGCCAGATCCTTCTCCCCAACCATAGGGTGGATATATCGGTTGATCGAGCCGTACTTTTGGACCAGATAAAGAAGGAGTTTCCAAGGGACTTCGGCCTCATCGAAGCCTTCTACTCTCAGTTACAAAAGGGAAATTGGATTCGCCACAATATAATGGCCATAGACCCTGAACAACCGCTCATCGATCGGATTAAAAGATGGCTTGTCCCTGTATATCACGGTCTATCCGATAGACCGGTGTCCGCCTTCCTGGCTTCCGTGAAGGGGGATAAAGCCTTGGCTCGATTCATAGATGTTCAAATCAAGAGCATGAGTTATCTCATTGCGGATGATCTCCCCGTTAGCTTGGCCTCCCATCTCATCGGCAACTTGGTGGAGGATGAGGCCTTCACGAATATTATGGGTCCTCAGGGGTTCATGGATAGGGTCAAGGGGGAAGCGCTGAGGGGGGGAGGAAAAATCAACGCCCTTGAATCTTTTAACACACTTCGTATCGAAAAGGACCAGGGGGAATTCAGGATTTATACGAAGGGTGAGGGGAAACCCATATTATCCAGGGTTTTCGTTGGAGATATCCCCTTCAGCCAATTGAGGAGGCTCATCCCCACGGCTTTTCCAGAACGAAAATGGGCCGAAAAAGCTAAGCGTCTTTGGCCCCGGTATTTCATACTCTCCTTAAACCTCGGTATTGATGCCCGAGGGATTCCCGTGGGGTTGGGGGATTGTTTCGTCTCATTGCGTGATTTGGATGCCCCAGATGAAAATGGGAACCTTCTGATGGTTTTCATAGGACCCGAGGGGGTCGGTACTCCATCGGGGAAGAGGCCGGTTACGGTCAACGCCCTCGTTCCCGTGACCAAAGGGAGGCCGGCTAGGGCTGGAATCAAAGGAGTTATCGAGGACATGTTGATTCACCTATTGCAGATCGCTCCCTTCCTGGAAAGATCAATTCGACTGATAGACGGGCGGCCTTCTATAGAGCGTTATCGTAGCGAGTGGACCAATACCGATACCATATATGGGAGTACATCGTCGTTTCGAGTGGGAGATGAGATTCTTCCTACTGTTACTCCGATGAAGGGCCTATTTCTTGCGTGCAGGGGAAATTTCCCCTATTTGGGTTTTGAGGGAGAAATTCTGTCGGGCATAAAGGTGGCTGAGGCGGTTTTGAAACGCTTTGGGTAGATTTGCCTATCTTTTAGGGAAGTTTTACTCGGCGGATCATTGCAAGGCCAGGGGATGGAATGAGGCCATCACTAAGGTGAAAGGGAGGGTGATTTCGGAAGCATTGAAGCGAAGGGACAACGGTTTTCTCCAGAAATCCAATAAACCCTCCAAACCATCTAAACCAAACAAACGGAACAAACCAGACAAACCAAATGAACCCAAGAAACTGAGGGAACTCAAGAAACTCAGAAAACTGGTTTTTTATATGGGTGTTTTATATGGGTTGCACGAATGGTATTTTTTTGATAAATTAATTGTTTAATCGAGGTGAACCATGTCTAGGGTGTGCGAGGTTTGTGGGAAGGGCCCCTCGTTCGGCCATAATGTCAGCCATGCGAATAACAAGACAAGGCGAGTTTGGTATCCGAACCTGCAAAAGGTGAGGGTTCTGAAGAACAATAACGTCGTCAGGATGAGGGTCTGTACCCGTTGTATCCGTTCTGGTAAGGTGACCAAGGCGGTTTAATAGTCCTCCCAGCCTTCAGATTTTCAGTCTTTCAACCGTAACGATCCCCTTAATTTTCTCCAGCGAAGTGATTATTTTCCTCAGGTGATTTAAGTCTTTTATTTCCACTGCAAAGGTGCAGATGGCCCTCTTGTTTTCCGTTGTATTGAGTTGTGCGTTGGTAATATTGGCTTCATGGGAGCTAATGGAGGAACTGATATCAGCCAGTAATCCCTTTCGATCAGTGCAGATTACCCGAATACGGACGGGATGAGTTTGTTTGTGCTTTACATCCCATTCGACCTTTACCTTTCTCTGGGGGTCGCTGTTCAAGACGTTAGAACAGTCGGCGGTGTGGATGGTTA
>JAQYWG010000070.1 GCA_030145085.1 Thermodesulfobacteriota bacterium | reverse complement strand
CTTTCTTAAAGAAAAAATAAGTTCCCATATTTCCTTTGGTTGCGGCGGGGTTTTCGAACAAGCCAGCGCGAAACTATGGTTTTATGAGAGCTTGGTGGTGGTTCACAGTATCTGTTTCCTTGATTTTTCACTGAAGCCTTACAATTCTCTTATTCCCGCGGATCTCAGGCCCAGACTGGATTCAGGCCGGGTAGGTACTTTCCATCGCCCGGTTTACCCATTAAAGTGCCGTTTTCCACCAACACCTTTCCTCGCTGCATGACCAGCGTGGGGGCACCGACCGTTTCCATTCCTTCAAACACACAGTAGCCTGACCTGCTGTGTGTTGTCTCAGCGGTGCAGAGCTGGCGCGCTTCGGGATCGAACACCACCAGATCAGCATCCGCGCCAGGCGCAATGGTCCCCTTCCGAGGATACAGCCCGAAAATCTTGGCCGGGTTCTCGCACAACACCTGAACGAGGCGTTCCAAGCTCATGCGGCCCTTGCGAACTCCTTCGCTGTAGGTCATGGTAAGAAGGTACTCAATACTGGGGGCCCCAAAGCGGGCGTCTAGGATATGGTTGCACTGCATCTTCTTCTCGGACTTGATGGCGGCGTGGTCCGAACCTATCACATCGACTATCCCATCCCGCAAGCCATCCCAAAGGGCGTCGTTGTCGTGTCGCTCACGGATAGGCGGCGCAACCTTGGCCAGCGGGCCTCGCCGCAGCACTTCTTCGTTCGTCAGCACTAGGTATTGGGGACAGGTTTCCAAGAAAAGCGGAAAGGATAGGGACCCCTTCAGTGGTCGGATCGCCTCCACGCCTTCCTTAACCGCGACATGGGGTATATATAAAGGGCAGCCCACCGATTCGGCCAGAGCAACGGCACGAAACATAGCCTCGGCCTCCAGCAAGTCTCGGTGAACCCTGATATGGGCGTCGTTTTCCACGGGGGATTGTGCGGAGAGCTTGTCCGTCAAGTAGTCAAGAGCTAATCCATTCTCTGCATGGACCATGGCCAAAGCCCCGTTGGAGGCCAATGCGTCCATTACACGCAAGATTTGGTCGTCGTCCAGCATCATTCCCCGTTTCTTGTACGCCATGAAGAACTTGATGGAGAGGATCCCCATTTCTACCAGGGTCGGAATCTGGGGCACTACATCGTCATGACCTATTACGACCCCATGCACGCCGAAGTCGGTTACCGACTTGGTCTCACCCTGTTCCAAAAAGCTCTTCACGCTTTCCGTGAGCGTGGTTGCTTGGAGTCCCCAGGCGGGGTTGGGTCCCACGAAGGCAACGAGGGTGGTGACGCCACCGTGCACACCGGATATGGATGTCCCTTCCAAATTGTCGTCGTAGAACGGGTGGTTGTGGGCATCGATGATGCCCGGCAAGACCAGTTTTCCCGAAGCATCGATCACCCGGGCAGCCGATGTATCTGCCAGTTTGCTGGCAACCATCTCGATTTTACCGTTGGTGATGCCAATATCGGCGGGTTCGATCCCCCGGCCGCTAACCACCTTGCCATCTCTAATAAATAGGTCAAAGCTCTTTTCGGACATTACTCCCCTCCTTTACCTTTGTGGGTCATCGCAAAGTTGTTTCCATTCTTTCAACCCACAGGCTCATTCCTTGAGACAATCTTGTCTGTACTAACCAGGTTTGTCGGTCGTTTCGGTGTTAGCTAAAGGACCGCTCTAGAGCATCAGGTCACCCCCGATGCTCCCGTGACTATCGCCACGCGCCCTTCAAGCGCTCCCATTGGCCATCACCTCCTTCAGCTTTGAGAAACCGCACGTTTAAGATTACGCATGATTTCGGCCATGACATTATCAGAGCTATCCACTCGGCCGAAAAGTCGCTGGAAGTTAACAATTTCCCACCGGTGATACTCGTTCTGGGCTGCACCGCAGCAGTCCTCGATGAGCAGACAGTGGTATCCGCGGTCTGCGGCATCGCGAGCTGTGGTCCCAACACACATGTTGGTCGAGACGCCGGCAAATAAGATGTACTCGACTCCCATGGAACGCAACAGCGAATCGATGCCGGTTGACGCAAAGGCACCAATAGTGGTCTTGTTGAGCACGGGCTCCCCCGGAAGGGGTTTGACCTCCTCGACGATCTCGTGCTCCAATTGTCCCTTGCGATTGTTCGTCCCCTTGAATAACCTCACCATGTGGGGAGGAGCATCGGTATAATCATCGGTCTCGGATCCAATGGTCAGGTAGATGACGCGAAGGCGGTTCTCGCGGAAGAAGGTCAGCATTTTCTGAAGGTTCGGCACCACGACGTTCTCGATGCGTTCAAAGCGTTCCCGCGCTAGCGCATCGAGTTTGCCCTCCTCCGTTAGCCTCTTACCGAGACCGGCCTTGCGGGAACCCGTGGCGTACTGCATATCAACAACCACCAAGGCTACCTTGGCGGGATCGATCTCGAACGACATGCTGAGATTGGTGATGTAGTCATCAGTGGGCCTCAGCACTCCTGGCTTGTTTGTGCTCACTGGTCCCCCCTCCAATTGCAATAGTAAACCCGTGTTATTCAACATCAGCCGCAGTCTATCTTAGACGTAAACCTATCCGAGCGTCTAACACGTGTCAATTATAGAATCAACCCTGAATTATTCCTCCGCTCCCGTTGGTCGCCGGGGGTCCGCCAGGGGTCACATCTTAAATATTAAATATTGACTTTCTAAATTAAATCGCCTAACATATTTTCACCTAGAATTCTTAATTCCAAATCCTCAAAAAAGGATAGGCTCAATGGCAAGGCCTTTACGTGTAGAATATCCTGGAGCATATTACCATTTAATTAATCGGGGAAACGCTGGCGAGAACATATTTGACGGGCAAAGGGAAAAAGAGAAATTTCTCGAATACCTTAAAAAAGCCGTAGAACGTTTTTCTATGATCATCCACACATACTGCATCATGCCCAATCACTACCATATATTAGTGGAAACACCTCAACCTAATTTAAGCGTTGCGATGCAATGGCTCAACGTCAGTTATGCTGGTTACTACAACAAAAAGCATCAAAGAAGTGGGCATCTTTTTCAGGGAAGATATAAGGCCATGTTAATAGATGCTGATAAATACCTCAAGCACCTTTCCCGTTACATCCATCTCAACCCCGTGCGGGCAAAACTTGTGATAAAACCGGTGGAATATCCATGGAGCAGTTATTCAGCATTTATCAGAACCATAAAGGCATCTGATTGGCTTGAAACAAAATGGCTATTGGCTTGTTTTGGGAGAAAGAAAAAAGAGGCAATAAAAAACTATAAAAAATTTGTTGAGGGAATTGATATCGTGGCCGTTGAAAACCCAAACAAACACCTTCATGGTGGTTTTATCCTGGGTGACACCGACTTTGTCAACTGGGTTAAAGACACATTCCTTTCAACCAGGGATGACGAAAAAGAGATTCCCCAGCTCAAGAGGCTAAAACCGAAAGTATCCCTCGAAACAATCCTTCAAGCTGTTTGCGATGAATTTGGGCGTAGCAAAGAGCAAGTGATGGAAAAAGGACGCAAGGGCAACAAAGCCCGAGAGATTGCGATCTATCTTGCAAGGGACTTTAGCGGGGCGAAGTGTAAAGATCTGGGGGAGTTTTTTGGCGGAATATCGGGTGCTGCAATCACTATGAGATACAATCAAGTCATCAACAAGATAGACCGGGATAAAAGGTTGAAAGGAATGGCAAACAAGATCAAGGGAAAAATAATTAATATTTAAGGGTTTGTTGCTCAAATCCCCTCTCGCTCTCTGAAAAGAATTTTTGATCATTCTAGAGTTCGCTTCACTGCAAACCCAAAACTCGCCTTCCAGGCTCAGACATTGGGTTTGCGGCCGTTCCGCTTCACTAAGAATGCTTGGCAAAAATTCTTTAATGTTCGCTCAACGAGATTTGGGCAACAGCCCGTTAAGGTGTGACCCCGAACCAATAGGAGAATGTGAATATGAAATTAGTGCAACTCGAAAATTTGCTAAAGAAGATTAGAGAAATCCAGTCTATAATGGTTGATGTTAGTACTGGTGAATCCCTCATTCAAGAAAAGGAAGATGAGTATATAGTAATATATCTCGACATCACAGCCGATATTGAAAGCCTGGCGAAAGATGGACTTGCTCTATCGCATAATAATTCTTTCCGCACTTTATGGGATTGGTACGGGTATTGGTCTTCCAGGCTTCCATCTGCTGCCTCTAGAAGGCAATACGTAGGAGACCTCTATGCTCCATTGGTAAATCCAATAGAAAGTGCTTTGCACAAGCACCGAGTGGATAAAACACCACTTGAAGACCTGATCAGAGGTTTGGCGAAACGAATAGAAACTCAACCTGAGGTTTCTGAACAAGGATTCCGAATGCGCTTTGAATGGCTTCACCCGAAAATTGTCCAAAGCTGCTATATCCCTTTTGAAACCGGCGACTTTGATGACGCTATATTTAACGCTATGAATGTTGTGGAAGAGGAGATACGTGTAAAAATTTCGGCAGATCGCGTAGAAACAGGTGTTGCTCTCATTTCTAAGGCGATGAATCCTCAATCCCCTATTTTATCCTTCAGTAAAGTCAACGCTGAGCAAGAAGCAACGTATTCATTATATCGTGGGGTAATTGGCAGTTTCAAAAGCGCTGTTGGCCACCGCTTTTTGGATAGTTCTGATCCCGTCAACACCTTCGAGTGCCTCGCCCTAGGAAGTCTTCTCATGAGAATGCTTGATAGAGCCATATAGACAATCCCAAAGACCTCCATTAAACCCTACAATGGACCACTTATACTCCCACGCCTCCTTTATCATCCTTATTCCCAACGAAACCTGTAGACCGCCTCAACTGATTGTCCTAGTCGCTCCGCCTTCGGCCACATGGGCTTTCGCACAGCTCGTTCGTATTCAAAATTACTTTGCATATGCTCACTTGGTGAACAGCCGAACAGATGTTTCCCAACAAAAAGGGTTGACATGGCCAAGAAAAATGAATACCATTGAAAATGAGTCTCAATAATAATTGGATTGATCGGGCCATGGAAGAGATCGAAAAATTCAGGGATTATATCAAGGAGAAAGGGCTACGAAACACTCCGGAAAGGGAGATAATCATTGAGGAGATTTTTTCTACGCATGATCACTTCGATGTGGATGAGCTTTTTCTCCGCATGAGAAACAAGAAAAAGATCGTTTCCAAGGCATCTATTTACAGAACTATTCCTTTGCTCGTCGAAAGTGGACTGATCAAAGAGGTCTTTTTCGAGGATGGCCACCTCCATTATGAACATATCTACGGGCATAAACATCACTGCCACCTCCGATGCATGTGCTGCGGAAGGAACCTTGAGTTCTCAGATGATGAAATCGAAAAAATTCAGAAACAGATCGGGAAAAAATACGGTTTCGTCATAACTTCTCATCGATTTGAACTATTGGGCTACTGCCCCCAGTGCGCTCAGAGGCAGGGAGTTCAGAAGGCATACCGGCCATCTGGTAAGGTCCGAGGGAAATCTGCAAAATCCAACTAGCGGAGGGGTCCCAGAGGGACCATTGAAGTGATCAAGAGATGAAAGTCGCCGTTTCCGCAAAGGGTAAAACCCTCCATTCTCATGTGGATGCCCGTTTTGGCCGATGTTCATTTTTCGTTGTGGTGAATCCCGAGTCCATGGAGTTCGATGCAATCGAGAACCCAGGACTAAAAGAAAGAGATGCTGCCGGCGTCCAGGCCTCACGGATTCTTATGGGGAAAGGTGTGGACACTGTGGTGGTAAAGAATATAGGACACAACGCTCTGGTGACCCTGGACGGAGCCGGTATTAAAGTCTATGTTGGGGCTGCCGGAACGGTCCTCAATGCCATTGAGGGGTTGAAGAAAGGAGAGTTGACCCCTGCAGAACAACCCACTGTCGGGTTTCAGGATGGCTTGAATGTGACTGAGTAAGGAAGGCGAATTAGGTCAGAATTTGAGGGACATGATGCTTGTAAAAGACCAAGACCACAGGGATATCCACCGACAATTCAAGATCATCTTCGAGCGGGAAGGCCTTGATCGAATCGACGAGAGACTTGCTGTTCTTGAAGCTTTTCTCAGTACGGAAAACCACCTGACGGCAGCGCAACTGACCAGAATTCTCAACGAAAAGGGTATCTCCGTTTCAGAAGGCTTTGTTGCTGAAAATCTGAGACTTTTTTCTCGATATGGTTTTGCCCAAGAGAAGAAATTCACTGCTCAGGTACCCCGATATGAACATCGTCATTTGGGCAGACACCATGACCACCTGATTTGTGTACGATGCGGCACCATTCTGGAATTCTACAGCCCAAATATTGAGGCCCTTCAAACGGAGGTGGCCCAGCGAATGGGATTTCACGATCTCCAGCACAGGATGGAAATTTACGGGCTATGCTCCAATTGTCTCCGGAAGAGGGAACCAGCCATACCACTAACCATGGCTTCGCCGGGTGAAAGGGTTCGAATCATAGGATTTATGGGAGGCAAGGGGCTGGAGCGGCGTTTGACGAGCATGGGCCTGAATCGGGGTGCCGATATGGAAGTAATCAAGAGCAGTGGGCCAGGGCCTTTGATTGTGGCTTCACGGGAAACCCGGATCGCCATTGGGTATGGCATGGCCAAACATATTTTGGTTTCAATGGCTCAAAATACCGAGTGAGGGGGATCCGGTGAATATCCGAAAACTGAGCGAGCTGAAAACAGGAGAGAAAGGGATAATCGAACGAGTGACCGGGGTGGGACGATTTCGGCAGAGACTCATGGAAATGGGGTTTGTTCCCGGAGCAGAGATTGTAGTTGAAAAATTCGCTCCCCTGCGGAATCCCATTGAATACGTGTTAAAGGGTTACCACGTCAGCCTGAGACACGATGAGGCGGAAAAAGTGATGGTGAGAAAATTAGAGGAGCAGACAGAGGACCACTGATGGCAAAAAAAATCACGATTGCCATTGTAGGAAACCCGAATTCCGGAAAGACGACTATTTTTAATAACATCACAGGGGCGCATCAAAAAGTGGGAAATTGGCCCGGGGTTACCGTGGAGAAGAAGGAGGGAATAACCACTTACGACGGCTGCACAATCCAGGCGGTTGATCTTCCGGGAACCTATAGCCTGACCGCGTATTCTCTGGAAGAAATTATTGCGAGAAACTATATCATCGGGGAAAAGCCCGATCTTGTGGTAGACGTGATTGACGCCTCCACCCTGGAGCGCAATCTCTATCTGGCAACACAGTTGATCGATTTAGGTGTGAAACTGGTCTTTGCCCTGAACATGGTGGACGTGGCCCGATCACGGGGGCTGATCATCGATCATGAAAACCTTTCTCTTCTCATGGGGGTTCCTTTTGTCCCCACCGTTGGGAGTAAGAACCAGGGAACCAAAGATCTTCTGAAGGCTATCGTCGGAGTGGCCGAGGACAGGGAGTCGGTATCCCGGCACATTCATATCAACTATGGCCTGGAGTTGGAAGAGGAAATCGAACAGTTTCAGGGACTGATCCGCACCAGCGCATCATTTCCAGACGAGCATCACTCCCGGTGGATGGGAATCAAACTGCTGGAAAATGATGAAGAGGTCATCAAGGAAATCGAAAAAAGCCCCCTGAAGAAAAAGGTTCTGGACCAGCTTGGCAAAAGCAAGGCCCATCTTAACGAAATACTGGGCGAGGATTCTGAAACCTTGATGGCCGACCGCCGATATGGCTTCATCCACGGTGCTCTCAAGGAGACGTTTCGACAGGCACAAAGGAACAGGCGCTATCTTTCCGACCAGGTTGATATGGTCTTGACGAATCGCCTTCTCGGTTTTCCAATTTTCATCTTCTTTATCTGGGCCATGTTTCAGCTCACTTTCAGCGTGGGGCAATATCCCATGGATTGGATTGATGCCGGAGTGGGACTGCTTGCCCGGGTCGTTGGGGACCTGATGGGGGAAGGTCTCCCCAGGAACCTTGTAGTCGGTGGACTTATCAGTGGAGTAGGGGGGGTGGCCGTATTTTTGCCAAACATTTTCATTCTCTTTTTCTGCATTGCCCTTTTTGAGGATACGGGTTACATGGCCAGAGCCGCTTTCATCATGGACAAGGTGATGCACACCTTGGGACTCCATGGAAAATCGTTTATCCCAATGATCATGGGATTTGGATGCAATGTGCCAGCCATCATGGCAACGCGTGTGCTGGAGAGTAGAAGGGATAGGATACTCACCATCTTGATTAATCCGCTAATCAGCTGCAGCGCCAGGCTCCCCGTCTATGTGCTCATTGCTGGGGCTCTCTTTGGGGCGTATGCGGGAAACGTCATTTTTTCACTCTATGTTATCGGCATCCTTTTGGCCATCCTGATGGGTCAAATTTTCAAGCGGACCCTATTCAGGGGGGAAATCGCCCCTTTCGTGCTGGAACTTCCCCCCTACCGCATGCCGACACTAAAAGGGACCCTCATTCACATGTGGGAAAGAGGATCAATTTTTATTAGAAAGATGGGTGGCGTGATTCTCGTCGGATCGATATTGGTCTGGGCCCTCAGTTCCTTCCCACAGACCGTGGACTATTCCAGGGATTACGACATGGAAAAGCGCAAAATTCAAGAGCGATATGCGATCCAAAAAGAGGAGCTGATGCAGAGCTGGCAATCAGAAAAAGTCCAGCTTCTCACAAGGGAAATGAATCTGAAAATTGCCGAGCTTGAAGCCCTTCGAAAAGACGAGTTCCAGGAAAATAGTTTTCTCGGGAGGTTGGGGAAGGCGATTGTCCCCTTCCTTCGCCCCTTGGGCTTTGACTGGAAGGGGGGGGTGGCCCTCCTGACTGGCTTCGTGGCCAAAGAGATCGTGGTCAGTACCTTCGGGATCCTCTATCAGGTTGGGGAAAAGGAAGGCGAGGAGAGTGAAGGCCTCCGCACCGCCATTCGGAATGCCATGACGCCTTTAATCGGCTATGCATTTATGGTATTTGTCTTGGTCTATACACCCTGTTTGGCCACCCTGGCCGCTATTCGGCGGGAGACGGGATCGTGGGGGTGGACCGGCTTCTCCGTCGGATACAGTCTCATCCTTGCCTGGATTTTGGCATTTGTCATCTATCGTGGAGGAATGATTCTGGGGCTGGGATAGTCCCGCCAGGGCGGGAACCAGGAAAGAGGGCTGGAGCTGAAAGCTGACCCCTTGTGGCCGCATCCTTAGGAATGAGGTGAATAATGATCCAAAATATTATCCTTATTGCCATAGTGGCTGGGGCACTGTTTTTTGCCGTGAGATACTTCAAGGGAATCTTCTCGGGCAAAGGATCCTGCTGTTCCGATAGCCGGGCCCACTGCCCAATGAAAGACAGAGGACGCCAATTATCGTAATCGCTAAAGCCCCTGTGAGGAAGAGGTTCACCAGGAAAATGAATACGAGTTTTGCGAACCATGGAAATGAATTCCTACAAAGAGAACTTACATTCAGTACTTTATTGTGATTGCCTGAACCCATTAACAAAATACGATTCAATGAAAAGGGAAGCAACGGATAAACAAAATCCGTGTTGGAAAAGAGGGCCTAATTGTGAAGCTCCCCGCCCACAGGGCGGGGTTTCCCGGAAATGAAATCTCATTTTTAATTGTGCCCCTTGACCCCGCCTACAAGGCGGGGCTTGCGGGGCACTTGCCGGTCAAGGGATGAAGTATCAATGAAAGTTGAAAAGCTGTTAGTACGGAAAGGATTTGCTGGATATTTTTGGACTGACCGAGCTGCGGTAAAGAAAGGAGCTCAGAAAGATGGTCTAGTCTATAGGGGAGAGCCAGTCACCCCCGGGTTTAAGGCAATACGAGTTCCCGCGGAGGCAGCTTGTATTCTGCTGATTTTGGAGGATGGACAGATAGCCTATGGAGACTGCGTTGCGGTCGTTTATACAGGAGGATGGGGTAGGGACCCTCTTTTTGCTGTTGATTCATACATTCCAATAATAGAAAAGGAGCTTGGTCCTTTATTTGAAGGGTACGAGCTCAGGGATTTTAAGACATCCGCGAAATACTTCGATCAGCTGGATATCCATGGAGGTAGGTTGCATACGGCAATACGATATGGAGTTACACAGGCGATTCTTGACGCGGTAGCGAAAGCACGAAAGATAACAATGGCCGAGGTTATAGCCGATGAATATGGAACAACGATAGCCCGAGATCCGATACCAATCCTCGGCCAAACAGGTGAAGAATTTTATTCAAACACTGAAAAAATGATCCTTCTAAGACTACCATTGTTACCCCATGCCTCTATTAAAACATCGGAGGATTTTGAGGAACTGTCAGATAAGTTAAGCTGGACAAGGAAAAGAGTGACAGAACTCGCTGGGAAAGACTATAAGCCAATTCTCCATTTTGACTTGTATGGGACGATGGGCACGTTCTTTAACTATAGCATTCCCGATATGGTGGACTACTTCCGCAAGTTAGAGGAAGAGAGTACCCCATTGGAGCTGATAATAGAAGCTCCAGTAGAAATGGAGACCCAAAGCGATCATATAAGAATGATGAGAAACCTGAGGGAAGTTTTGGCAAAAGAAAAAATCAATATAAAGATTGTTGCCGACGAGTGGTGCAACACTCTGGACGATGTGAAGAGATTTGTTGATGAAGGGGCGGCAGATATGATTCAAACAAAGACACCGGACTTAGGGGGGCTAAATAACGCAATTGAGGCAGTACTGTATTGCCAGGAAAATGGGGTTTTGGCATATTTGGGAGGAAGCGCAGCCGAAACAGAAAGGAGCGCGCAAATCTGTGCTCACCTGGCTTTGGCAACACAACCGCGCCAGATACTAGAAAGGCCGGGAATGGGGGTATTTGAAGGGACATCTATAGTTCTGAATGAAATGCAAAGAGCACTCGCGCTAATAGATTATAGATCTAGGGCAAAAAAGGTTAGAGGGCTGGAGCACATGGGCGAAGGAAAGGGAGTAGGGTCAAAGAGATGAGGCGTTGACATTGCTCCGCACCTTTTTTTGGTACATTTGGAACAAGAATTAATGAAATAAAGCAACCAGCGGGAAGTGCTTTCCTTAACCACAAATAAATCAGGGCTACCTTGGCCCCGATTCTTTCCTTCCTGTAAGCGATGTTCGCCTTTGATGTTCTCTCAAGCTGCTGATGTTGGGCTGCGATGTCAACGGCCCGCGTAAAGCAGCTCATCCGCTTCCCCTATGTAACGTCAGACTCGGTGGGAATTTTGGATTCACAAGGAACATCCGTTTGGCACAACCCGCAGCCATAAGCATTGCCCTCGAGAGCAAAATGGGATCTTACATAGTCTTCGACCACCGAACGAAGATAATTTCTACATGTCACTTTGTCATGACCATCCTCGGAAATTGCCTTGACAGGGCAACTATTGATACACTCACCACAGAGGCCTTTACTAAAAAAGAGGCAGTACGCGTGATGATCACTATATGGTCTGTTTGTGGGGTGGATTTTGATGTGAGCAACTACTGATCCACAACGCATAGCCTTACCCCTGGGCGTTATGAGACCATCACAAAGACCAAAGGTTCCCAGACCTGACGCATACGCTGCATGCCGTTCGGACCAGGTGGAGGCAAAGCCATACCGCTCAGAAGACTGCCTTTCGAAGAAGGGAGAAAGCATGGGAGCAACGGCCTCGTACCCCGACTCCTGTAAGGCTTCCACCACATGCTCGCGGAGCTTTTCGTTGGCCTCTTCACCGTGGACTCGTGCCCTCACCCATCTCTCCGAGGGATATGCAGTTTGTTTGCGGTTATCGGACTTTGTCCTTTCGTTGTGTGGTAAAACCCAGCTTATGACCGTTAGTTCATCCGGGCTAACCTTTGACCGGGGAAATGTTCTGGTGAATATCTCCCCAGGAGTCCAGTGAAAGAATCCAACATATTCTTTGAATTCTCGGTAGAGATGGTCATCACCGCGAGAAAATCCCACCAGCGGATCCATCCATGCTCTATCATTCCCCTCGTTTTTGAGTGAATTCTCCGGCGAGTTGTTAATGAAGCTCTTAATTGTGCTCTCTATCCAGGCCCCTGGGTCCTCAACTCGCTTGCTTGACTTCATCATAGCACCTCTCATTCTTGGCCATTTTGCCGATCAACCCACTATTCTCCGTATGACTAGTTTAAAATTTAGAGGATGTCAAGCAAAACCTTGATCCGCCCATCCGCGATTCTCAATATCATCAGAGTCGAAGAGACTGGGGCCTTATTGACCCTGCCTTTTTTCTTTCGAATAAGGCACCTCGAAGGCAACCTACGGCCTTCATCGGAAAAATGATTGACAAGAAGGAAATTAGGATGGAATATGATCAGGCTAATGCACATATGAGCGACAGGGACAAATATGGCCCGGTGTAGGCCTGTGTCTATCTGAAGGACGGGACGTTTCTCAGTGCGAAGACGTCCAAGCAGGGCCATGGATTCGCTTATGGACGCATTCCCTTTGAATACATGGAGGAATTGAGGCGATACGATTGGGAGGCGAGGGAAAACACGGGGGAATTGTCGGACTCGATAGTGCAAAGGAGGGCTTAGAATGGATAAAGTTATTCTTTCAAGTGATCAGGTTGCTAAACCCTTCGGAATTTTTTCCCAGGGCGTAAAGGTGGGGAACCTCGTTTTTGCTTCTGGGCAAATTTCTAAAGATGCCAAAGGGGAGGTGGTTGGAAAAGGGGATATCCGGGCTCAAACCAGACAATGTATTGAAAACCTCAAGTATGTCCTGGAAGCAGGGGGTGCTACCTTAGAAAATGTAGTCAAGGTAACTGTATATGTCACTGATATGGAAAATCTGAAAACGATCCATGAGGTGCGTGCGGAGTACTTTAAGGAAAAATATCCGGCGAGTACCCTTGTTGAGGTAAGCCGCCTCACGAATCAAGAGTGTATGGTAGAAATAGAGGCAATTGCCATCAGTTAGCAAAGGGCGCACACAACACTGCGGTGTGCGTTATACGCGGAAGAAACTGTTTCAGTTTCTTAGGAGTGAAGTGTGAATGTCTCATGAAGGAAGCGAAAAGTTAAGAAGGGTTCTCTAACCTTTACCACCGTATTATCCCTTGACTTGAGGCATTGGTTGAATTGCCCAGGGAGAAGGGCATGGACAAGAGAGACGAATCCATGGTTAAGATCAATAGGGAGATCAAGACAGATGGACAGGAAGATTGAGAAAAAGATTACGGATCTGATTGGCGAAAATCTGGATAGAATGATCACGATCGATTGGCGATGTCAGGGGCAGATTCATCCCCTCTATCGAGCGGCTCGTAATACA
>JAQYWG010000006.1:3042-37896 GCA_030145085.1 Thermodesulfobacteriota bacterium | reverse complement strand
CGATTGCTCACCCCAACGGAAAAGCAGGGTTCATCTTCAAAGAGGAACTGTAACATCAAGAGCCGATCTACCAGGGTGGCCCCCAAAATCTCCTTATCCATCGCCTCCGTATCCAGGACCACGAAAACCTCCTGAAAGCCCTTGATCCCGGCTGCCCTATGGAGAATCGCCATATGTCCTTGAGTAATGGGGTTGAAGGAGGAGGGGAAAATTCCAACATCTTTCTCCCGCCTTTCCACCGCTCCTTTGGACCTCGAGATAAGAAGGATCCTCGGATGAGGATCTGCCCGTATCTCCTCGATTAGAGCATGGCAGCGAGAAAGCAGTCGGAAGTCGTGAACACGTTCCATCATGAAGGGAAAATAATTGGAATAAAAATTACCTGTAGTGCCTCAAGTAGTTGTGAATATCTCAAAGAAGGCCAAATCCTAAATCCGAAGCACTAAACGCGAAACAATATCTAAACCCAAATGACCAAAATTTTATTCTACCTTTTCTACCATAGAACCCAAATTTTTCATAAGCTCTGTAGCAAAATTCGCTCCTCCATATCACGCTGTTTTGATTTTTCACCTTGGGTCATTTGAATTTGTTTAGAGTTTAGAATTTACTATTTGCTCGTATTCTTTCCCATGAGGTAGTCCATGAGTATCTCAAGACTTTTCTGGGAGGCCTTTTCCTTAATCTCCTCCCGGTTCCCGTCAAACCGGAATTCCCTAACCTCAGTTCCCCCCTGGTGATCCAGGCCGATGAAGACGGTCCCCACCGGCGTCTCCCAAGTCCCCCCCTGGGGGCCAGCGATGCCCGTGGTAGCCAACCCAATGTCCGTTTTAGCCTTCAAACGGATCCCCTGGGCCATCTTTTCCGCCACCTGACGACTCACCGCTCCATAACAATCAATATCTCTCGAGGGGACACCCAGGAACCCCACTTTGCTCCCATTGCTATAGCTCACAATTCCCATCTTAAAATAATCCGAGCTTCCCGATACATTGGTTATCCGATGGGCAATCAATCCCCCCGTACACGACTCAGCCAAGGAAAGGCTAAGCTTTCTTCTCCTTAAGAGAATTCCGATTTTCTCTTCGGGGGTCTTGCCTTCCCGTATTGCCATGTCACCCCTTGAGCATGGTAAAGAGAAGAACATGAATGATGAGGTTGGTGTAGATGCCGGCAAGAATATCGTCAAGGACCACCCCGTATCCTCCCCTCACCCTCTCCTCGAGGGTCCTAATGGGAAAGGGTTTAATGATATCGAAGGCACGGAACATGAGAAAGCCCAGAATGATATTCCTCACCGTTGGGGGAATCATAAACATGGCCACGAGAAATCCAATCATCTCATCAATGACGATATGTTTGCAATCCCTGGATTGAAGGAGCACTTCCGCCCCATCCGATGCCCATATCGCAATATATATGGAACCTAGCAGGATGGCCATGTAATAAAGCGGGGAGAGATGGGAGAGGATTAAGTAGAGAGGAATCGATGCCAGTGTCCCCGTTGTTCCCGGAACTAACGGAGAATAACCAACATAGCACCCCGTGGCTAAGAAGACGACTATCCTTTTCAACACCGCCCCTTATGGAAATCCGCTGCTCTCCGACGGCCTTGCGCCCAATGACAGCGCCAAAGCCTCCTTGAGATGAATACTGCCTGAATAGAGGGCCTTTCCTATGATCACACCGGTCACCCCGAGCTGTTCCATCTTTAACAGGGCCTCAATATCCTCGAGCTTAGAAACCCCTCCCGCTGCAATCACGGGAATATCAATAGATTCCGCGAGTTTTCGTGTTTGCTTAAGGTTGACCCCCTTCTCGGTCCCATCCCGCCCGATATCCGTAAACACAATGGCCGCAACGCCTTCTCCCTCTAAACGATGGGCCAAGGGTATCACCTCAACTGATGTCATTTCCCTCCATCCCTCAACGGCCACCTTTCCATTCCTCGCATCGACACTCACCATAACCTTGGCCGGAAATGCGGAGCAGGCCTGTCTCACAAAATCAGGGAATCGTTGGGCCATAGTCCCCAAGACAAAACGATCCACCCCCACGGACAAATAACGCTCCATCGCCTCCAGGCTTCTCATCCCTCCTCCTACCTGGACGGCGATGCCAACCGATGTTACGATTCGCTCGATCTCCCTCTCATGGATCGGCCTCCCGAAAAAGGCACCATCCAAATCGACCACATGCAACCTCCCTGCCCCTTCGTCTTCCCACCTCTGGGCAACCTCCCAAGGCCGATCCGAGAAAACCGTCCCCTGATCCCGTCGTCCCTGAACAAGCCGAACACATTTACCCCCCTTAAGGTCGATGGCCGGGATGATGTCCATTATTCCCCCTCGGATTCCGGCCCTTCCCTCGAGGCCGGAAAGGAAACCAATACTTCATCCATCCCCACGCCCGCCAAGCTCTTGGCTTTTAGCCAAACTCCTCCCCTGCGGAAAAAGGAGCCGAGTTTCAATACATTTTCACTTAAGGGTTGTTGGGTCTCCTGGAATCGGCCACTCCAAAGCATAGAGCCCTCTTCCACGCCAACTAAATGGATGACAAAGGAGACCGAGGCAGGCCGTTCCACCGAAATAGCATTCCCAATTCGCTCCTCGTATCGAAAAACCCACCCCAACACAACTCCGTCCACATCAAATGTCTCCCCTGTCTTTCGCGCTGAGGCTATGGGCTCCTTCTTGAAATTCCCCCTCTCCATGACCTTCTCCACTTCCTTCAGGGGAACGACATCCAGTTGGGGAAATTCCGTCATTTTTTGATAGAGGAGACCCGTTAGGTCCCCCCGTGCACCGGGGGTGATTTCCCCTGCCACAAAGTTCCGGCCACTGATGGGGTCTTCGACAAATCTTCTTCCCTCTCCTGAGGGGCCCTTTATGGAAAAGGGGACAACTGCGACCGATCGTACGGGCCGTTCAACCCGCAATACAGACTTCGTGCAACCACTGCCCAGACAGAGACCGAGAAAAATCCAGACGAATGTCCTGAGCCTGCTTCCACCCATATCTCATCCCTTTCCCTACAACCTCCCCTTTGTCGACATGACCCCCCTTACCCTCTGATCGAGTGAACTGCCCATATCCAAGGCCCTCCCGACCCCCTTGAAAATTGCCTCGATAATATGGTGGGTATTCCTCCCGTACAGCGTGTTAATGTGGAGGGTAATGCCGCTATGGTTTACAAAAGCCCTGTAGAATTCCTCGATCAAATCCAAATCGAATAACCCAATCTTCCTTTTCTTCAACCCTGGGTGGTAGACCAGGTAGGGCCGCATTGATAAATCCAATGCCACGGAGACCAAGGTTTCGTCCATGGGGATAATAGCCATTCCATACCTCCGCAATCCCTTCCCATCCCCTATGGCTTCTTTGAATCCATCCCCCAGGCATATCCCAACATCCTCCACGGTATGGTGAAAATCAACTCCGATATCGCCTTCGGCTTCGATATGAAGGTCGAAAAATCCATGCATGGCAAATAGGCTCAGCATATGGTCGAAAAAGGGAATCCCCGTAGAGATGGAATGCTCGCCAAACCCATCGAGGTCAAGCCTGAGGATGATCCTCGTCTCCTTCGTCTTCCTAGTAACCTCTCCCTTCCTGCCCATTCCTCCTCCTTAATCCCTTTTTTCTCCGACCCTTTCCTCTCCCGTCACCCTTTTTCTCCGAAAATCTCATCTCCACAGCCCTGGCATGGGCATCAAAACCCTCCATCGCTGCCATTCTCAGGATGTGTTCCCTAAATTCCGACAGTGCCTCTTGAGAGAAGGAGATTATATTAGATTTTTTCAAGAAATCCTCAACCCCTAAGGGGGAAGAGAAGCGCGATGTCCCCCCGGTTGGCAGTACATGATTTGTCCCCGCCAGGTAATCCCCAACCGTTTCCGGGGTGAAGGGACCCAAAAATATCGCTCCGGCATTCCGAACTCTGCCAACCAAATCCCATGGAGTCTCCACTATGAGCTCAAGGTGTTCAGGGGCGAGCTCATTGATGAGATCAATGGCCTCACCAAAGCTCCGCACAATGATGATGGCGCTACAACTGCTCAATGATCGTTCAACCACCTCCTTGTTCTTTAGTTCCTTCACCTGCCTCTCAACTTCACCATTAACAGCGTGGGCATAAGCCTCGGATAGCACAATCAGAACCAATAACGCCTTCTCATCGTGCTCCCCCTGGGAAAGCAGGTCTGCAGCGACAGAGGAAGGAGCAGTATGCCCGTCCGAAAAAATACAGATTTCGCTTGGGCCCGCCACCATATCAATTCCCACTTCACCAAAGACCATCTTCTTGGCAGTGGCTACATAGACATTTCCCGGACCCACTATCTTGTCCACCTTGGGGATAGACTCGGTACCATAGGCGAGGGCCCCCACTCCTTGGGCACCTCCCACCCTAAAGATTGAGGAAGCCCCAGCTAACCCCGCTGCCGCTAATACATGGGCGCTTCCTCTGCCTCCATAGGTTGGAGAAGCCACGATTAATTCGCTGACGCCCGCAATTTTAGCCGGAATGAGAGTCATCAACACGGTGGAAGGATAGGGATTTTCCCCTCCCGGGATGTACGCCCCTATCCGTTTAAGGGGCGTTACGATCTGGCCCAGTACGATCCCATCTGCCGTTGATTCAAACCAAGAGTTCACCAACTGCCTTCGGTGGAAGGATTCTATGCGCTCTGAGGCCAGTTTCAGCGCCTCCAAATCCTCCTTCGGAACCTTCTCATAGGCCTCTTCGATCTCCTCTCGGGAGACCCGGAGCTGCGAAGGAGAAAGCTCCACGCCGTCAAAACGCCTCGTATATTCGAGAACCGCCTCATCCCCTTTGGCCTTCACCGCCCCCAAAATGCCCTGGACCAACCGTTCCACCGCCTCCGGGTCCTCCCTTCCCCTATTGATCACCATTTCGAACTGTTTCTCGAAGTCCTTATTCCCGCTCCTGAGTATCCTCATCTACCCCTTAACCCTCCTGATATGAGCCCCTAGCCTTGCTAACTTCTCCTCCAGCTTCTCATAGCCCCTATCTAGGTGGTAAACCCGGGAAATCTCTGTTTGCCCCTCAGCCGCCAGCCCAGCGAGGATCAATGACGCACTGGCCCTCAAGTCAGTTGCCATCACTGGAGCCCCGCTGAGGCCTTTGACTCCGTTGACGATGGCACTGTCTCGCTCAACCTTGATGTCGGCCCCCATCCTCCTGAGTTCATCAACGTGGATGAATCGGTTCTCGAAAATTGTTTCAGAGAGCACGCTTAATCCCTTAGCCAATGTCATAAGGACCATAATCTGAGCCTGCATATCCGTGGGAAAACCTGGATAGGGGAGGGTTTTAACATCGACACTCTTAATCCTTTTACTTCCAATCGCCCTCGCCCCATCATCCTCTTGCTGTATCTCCATACCCGCTTCTCTCAATTTGTTGACGACGGCCTCCATATGATCCAAGTTGCAGTTTCGGATGTGGACATTCCCCCTGGTAACACCAGCGGCTATCATAAACGTTCCCGCCTCAATTCGATCCGGGATGATGGTGTGTTCCGTTGCCGTCAACTTTTTTACCCCTTTTATCCTTATAATATTTGATCCAGCCCCTGAAATCTTGGCCCCCATCTTATTGAGCACCTCTGCCAATTCCACTACCTCCGGCTCCGCGGCAGCATTCTCGATCACTGTTTCCCCTTTAGCCAGGGCTGCTGCCATCATGAGATTCTCCGTTCCTGTTACCGTTGGCCCGTCGAGGTAAATGCCTGCACCCCTCAATCCCTTTGTCTTGGCCTCAATATAGCCGTGCCTTAATTGAATTTCGGCCCCCAATTTTTCCAAGCCCTTTAGATGGAGGTCAACGGGCCGGGCTCCGATGGCACATCCTCCGGGCAGCGATATTATAGCCTTTTTCGCCCTGGCGACCAATGGGCCCAGTACCAGTATTGAGGCCCTCATGGTCTTAACCAGGTTGTAAGGGGCTTCGTATCCAACGAGCTCCGTGCCATCGAGCAAATATTCCCCTTCTTGTCCACGTCCAATCTTAACTCCCAACTTCTTTAGGACCTCGCATATGGTCTTACCGTCCTTGAGATCCGGGACCCCATGAAATCGATTCTCCCCCTCTGCGAGGAGACTCGATGCAAAGATGGGCAAAGTGGCATTCTTGGATCCGCTAACGATTACCTCACCCACTAATCTCTCCCCACCCTGAATGAGGATCTTATCCAAACCGGCCCTCCCCTTGAATCACGCCTTCTTCATCCCTTGCGAGCCCGAATAACCCTATCTACCCCCGAGTGATCCTTAATGATGCAAGGGGATGCGAAAAAACCGGTATTCCGAATCATCTCCGCAACAGTTTCCCCTTGACCTTCACCACATTCCAGCATCAACCACCCCCCATCCTTGAGAAATGATCCAGATTCCATGACTATTCTCCTGAAAAGTTCGAGCCCATCGGGACCACCATCCAGGGCGATTCTGGGTTCGAATTCCGCTATCTCCTTCGGTAGAGTTCCTATCTTTGTACTCGGAACATAGGGTGGATTGGATAGAATCAAATCGAAATGGGAGCTGCCCTCCCTAAGGGACGAAAAAAGGTCTCCAGCAAAAAAATGGATGTTCCCCGATACCCCCTGAATCCTGGCATTCTCCCTCGCAACAAGAAGGGCCCTCCAAGATATATCCTCTGCCAAAATAAAACACCTCTCTAGCTCCGTTGCCAACGCAATGGCAATTGCCCCACTCCCCGTCCCCACCTCTAAGAAACGGAGGCTGAGGTCTCTTTTGTCGCTGAATATCTTCAGCGTCTCCTCCACCAGGAGCTCCGTCTCGGGCCTCGGGATGAGGACCTCGGGGGTCACCCTAATGTCCAACGACCAAAACTCCCGGCTCCCGAGAATATACTGGGTCGGTTCACCCTTGATTCTCTTATCCATCAGGGATTTATAGGAGGTGAACTGGGGCTGGGTTAGGACCCGATCGTTGTAAAGATATACCTCGACGTGATCGATCCCCAGGGCTTTTCTCAAGAGAAGTTCTGCATTCACCCGGGGGGTTTCGATCCCCCTTCTCCTGAGGAGGCGGGTTCCCCAATTTAATGCCCCTGAAATGGTCCGCTCGGCCTTTGACATGATAAGGACGTGTTTAACAGTGGATTCGGAAGGTAATCTGAAAAGTTGCAGATCATGAACTCGGTTTTCTTTCCGCCTGTTGACCTCGAAGGGCTTCTGCTTGGTAGTGGGCATTGAGAGAGCTGATCAGCTCTTGGATATGGCCCTCCAAGATCTCGTCCAGTCTATACAAGGTCAAACCGATCCGATGATCCGTCACTCTTCCCTGGGGGAAATTATACGTCCTGATACGCTCGGATCGATCGCCACTTCCCACGAGACCTCTCCTCTTCTCCGATATCTCCCTTTGCTGATCCCTCTCGAACTTATCGAGGAGCTTGGCCCTTAAAACCTTCATCGCCTTGGCCTTATTCTTGTGTTGCGATTTCTCATCTTGACAGGTTACCACCAGCCCGGTGGGAATATGGCTTATACGAACTGCCGAGTCCGTTGTGTTGACGCTCTGTCCTCCGGGGCCGGAAGATCGAAAGACATCTATCCTCAGGTCATCCGGATCAATCTCAACCTCAATCTCCTCGGCTTCTGGTAAAACAGCTACCGTAACCGCCGAGGTATGTATTCTCCCCTGAGACTCCGTTTCCGGAATCCTCTGTACGCGATGGACGCCACTTTCGAACTTCAGCTTACTATAGACCTTATCCCCTTCAATCAATGCAATAATCTCCTTAAATCCTCCGACTCCGGTAAAATTTCGACTGAGAATATCAACTTTCCACCCGTTCACTTCGGCGAATTTAGCATACATGCGAAACATATCGGAGGCGAATAAGCCAGCTTCATCTCCTCCTGTTCCCGCGCGAATTTCGATAAGTATATTTTTCTCATCATTGGGATCTTTCGGTATGAGGGAGTTCTTTATTTCTCCCTCGACTCTCTCTCTCTCCTGAGTGAGGTAGTTAATCTCCTCCTTTGCCAATTTCTTGATCTCTTCATCCTTTTCCGAAAGCAGGTGTCTATTCTCCTCGATCTCTGCTTCCAATCTCTTCAATTTCCGATAAAAATCAACAACCTTCCTTAGATCAGCGTGTTCTTTCGCGATCTTATGAAGCCTTTTCTGGTCCCTGGTAATCTCTGGGTCGCCCAGCATCCGATCCAATTCAGCAAAACGCTGCTCGACTTCTTCAAGCATTTGTTGCATTATTTCCACTCCATCTCAAGCCGGAAATACGTGGGCGGAGGGATGATCCAACCCTTTCCCAATCTTACTTGCTCTTCCGCGGCTTTTTCTCCCCTGTATTCGCATACTTTCTCTCAAACTTCTCGATCCTCCCCGCCGAATCGAGGAATTTCTGTTTCCCGGTAAAGAACGGGTTGCATTGGGAACAGATCTCGACCCTAATCTTTTCCTTCGTGGTCATAGTTTCAAGGGTAGCTCCGCATGCGCAGCGGATGGTGGTTTTAAATAACTTTGGGTGAATCTCCTTTTTCATTCGTCTCCTCCATATGGAATTGAAACGCGTGTTACTATATCAAATAAGCCGGCTATTTCAACCCTTTTCCGCCTCTCATAGCTCTATTGATTCATGTTATCAAGAAACTCCCTGTTGTTCCGGGTATCCCTCATCTTCTCCTGCAGAAATTCCATGCTCTCCACGGTATTCATCGGTTGAAATACCTTTCGTAAAAGCCAAACTCTATTCAGGTCATTTTCGTCCAAGAGGAGTTCCTCCTTTCGCGTTCCTGAACGTTGAATGTCGATGGCGGGAAAAACCCTTCGGTCAACCAATCGTCTGTCTAGGAGAATCTCCATATTCCCCGTTCCCTTAAATTCCTCAAAGATAACCTCATCCATTCGACTGCCCGTGTCGACCAGGGCCGTTGCGATTATCGTCAAACTCCCCCCCTCCTCGATATTTCTTGCTGCTCCGAAAAATCGTTTCGGCCGGTGAAGGGCATTGGAATCCACCCCGCCAGAAAGGACCTTTCCGCTGGGGGGAACGACGGCATTATGGGCCCGTGCCAATCTCGTAATGCTATCCAAGAGGATTACCACGTCTTTATGATGTTCTACCAATCTCCTTCCCTTCTCAATGACCATATCCGCCACCTGGACATGTCTCTGGGCTGGTTCATCGAAAGTCGAGCTAACCACCTCTCCATCAACCGATCGTTCCATATCCGTCACCTCTTCGGGCCTCTCGTCGATGAGCAATACAATTAAGATGATCTCCGGATGATTTTTGGTAATGCTGTTGGCGATATTCTGCAAGAGCATCGTTTTCCCCGTCCTTGGTGCCGAGACGATTAATCCTCTCTGTCCTTTACCAATCGGGGTGAGTAGGTCCATTACCCTCGCGGAAAGGTTTTCCGGTTCGCCCGTCTCCAATTTAATCCTTTCTTCGGGATACATGGGAGTCAGATTATCGAAGAGAATCTTCTCCCTTGCCACCTCTGGATTTTCGAAATTGACGGCCTCAACCTTGAGCATTGCAAAATATCTCTCCGTATCCTTCGGCGGCCTAATCTGTCCCGATACCGTATCTCCCGTTCTCAAGTTGAATCGCCGTATCTGGGAAGGTGAGATATAAATGTCGTCAGGTCCGGGCAAATAGCTGTAATCGGGGGCCCTTAAGAACCCGAATCCGTCGGGCAGAATTTCCAGAACTCCCTCCCCATAAATCAAACCATTTTTTGCCGTTTGAGCCTGCAAAACGGAGAAAATAAGCTCTTGCTTCACCATTCCACCAGCACCTTCTACCTTGAGCTCTTTGGCGATTTCTGTGAGTTCTCCAATCTTCTTCTTTTTTAACTCATTCAAATTCATCTGTTGCTCCTTTACCCTCATCTTTAGTCGTTCCGAGTTGGGGCATGGGAACACTGTGATGAAACGCCCCCTTTTGCCCTTATCGCCATCAATTTCTCATGAACCCTTCTCACCTGTTTCCTTATTTCTTCCCGGGATCCGTCCGTATTTATCACATAGTCGGCGTACTTCCGTTTCTCCTCTAACGGCATCTGTGCCCTTATCCGACCCTTCGCCGCTTCTATGCTGAGACTATTTCTATCCATCAACCGTTCTATCTGGTTTCTTTTACTGGCCGAAACAACGATTATTTTGTCCATTTCCCTGAAGGTTCCCGTTTCGATTAACAGGGCGGCATCGACCAAGACCACCGCATCGGGATGCTCTTTCCCAATCTCTTTAAGCCTCCTGTCTATCTCCCTCTTAATTTCGGGATGTATCATTTTATTTAATACTGCCCTTTCGGCTTCATCGGCAAAGACCTTTTCGCCCAATCTAAACCGATCAATGGTCAAGTCCTCTCTCTGAATCTCCCTCCCGAAGTAGGCGATAATCTCCCTCCAAAGGGGTTCATGGGGGCGGATCAATTCCCTTGCGATTTGATCAGCATCAATAACAATGGCGCCCAACTTCTCAAATTCCATAGATACGGTACTTTTGCCACTGGCAATGCCTCCTGTCAATCCAATGGTCAACATTTCCTTCGAATTGTTCCAGGTGGGAGTTACGTTGGAACGTTTTCCTCAGATGTCCAGATTCCTTGCTATCAAGGCATTATCCTGTATAAACCGCCGCCTTTCTTCAACCTGATCGCCCATGAGAATGCTGAATATCTCATCGGCTCCAACCGCATCCTCAATCCTCACCTGCAGGAGGGTCCGAGTTCGGGGATCCATTGTCGTTTGCCACAATTGCTCCGGGTTCATTTCCCCAAGGCCCTTATATCTCTGGATGATTAAACCCTCTTTCCCGAGCGCCAGAATGTACTCGAGCAGTTCCTCGCCGGAATTGAGCATTGTCTCCTTCCCCTTTGATGATACGAAGATGGGTGAATTTTGAAGCTGACCAATCTCTTTGTGGAGGGTAAAGAGGTTTTTGTATTCCACGGAGGAGATGAGGTCCCAATTTATTCTATTCGCCCTTTCGTGCCCATTGTGTGGATAAGTCACAATCAATTCGAATAGATTGTGCTCTTCATCCTTTGTGATCTGGGGGGACGTAAAGCCCTCCCTGACCATAATTTCCTTTAGGGCCGTTACTTTTCCCGTTTCCTCAAAACTCGCCTTAAAACGAATTTTATTCTGAAGCAGTATCTCTATTACGGTCCTCTGATACCCCCTGTTAATGAGCTTTGATCTTAAGTAATTGTATTGTGATAGTTTATCCAAGAATGAAGTTAACTTGCGCCCCGTTAATCGAATGCCAGAATCCTTAACGAAGACTGCTATCTGCTGTGTGGCACGTTCTAATAAATATCGATTGAAGGAAGCGTCATCCTTTATGTAATCTTCCTTCTTTCCGTCTTTCACGCGGTAAAGAGGGGGCTGAGCGATATAGAGATATCCCTTCTCCACAATCTCCGGCATTTGTCTGTAAAAGAACGTGAGCAGTAAGGTCCTTATGTGGGATCCATCCACATCGGCATCAGTCATGACTATAATCCTATGATATCTCAGTTTGGAGATATCACTCTCCTCGCTTGCAATTCCCGCGCCTAACGCCGCTATAATGCTCTTAATCTCTTCATTACTGAGCATCTTATCAAAACGGGCCTTTTCAACGTTTAAGATCTTTCCCCGTATCGGCAATATCGCTTGGTTCACGCGGTTCCTCCCCTGCTTCGCCGATCCTCCCGCGGAATCCCCTTCAACGATATAAACCTCGCTTAGAGAGGCGTCCCTCTCCTGACAATCCGCCAGTTTCCCAGGTAGTGTGTCCCCTTCTAAGAAACCCTTTCTTCGTGTCAATTCCCTGGCCTTCCTGGCAGCTTCCCGTGCCCTTGCTGCATCAACCACCTTTGTTATAATCCTCCTCGCAATTTGTGGGTTTTCCTCGAAAAAGGTGCCGAGTTTATCGTTTACGAAAACCTCGACCATCCCCTTTACGTCGCTATTTCCCAATTTTGTCTTCGTTTGACCCTCAAACTGCGGCTCGGGTATCTTAACGCTGACAACTCCTACCAAGCCCTCCCTTACATCGTCTCCGCTGAGATTCTCCTTTAACCCCTTTAGTAGGTTATTGTTGACGGCATAGGAGTTAATCGTCCGTGTGAGAGCGGATTTAAATCCGACAAGGTGTGTTCCGCCCTCTTGGGTTCTAATATTGTTTGCATAGGAAAAGAGATTTTCCGCGAAGCCGTCATTATATTGAAAGGCGATCTCGATATCCACCGAATCCTTTTTCTCGTTAAAATATATTGGCTTTGGATGGACACAGGTCCTCTTCTTACTCAGAAACTCGACGAAAGAGACAATGCCTCCCTTGTACAAAAACTCATTCTTTTTGTCGGTTCTTTCATCTGCGACCCTGATGAAAAGACCTTTGTTCAGGAAAGAGAGCTCCCTTAACCGCTGCGATAAGAGTTCAAAACTGAACGAGGGTGTATCGAATATTTCCCTGTCGGCCTTGAACCTTATCTTGGTCCCGGTCTTTTTCGTTTTGCCAACGACCTCGAGACGTGTTTTTGCCTCACCCTTTTCATATACTTGGTGGTAGACCTTTTCATCGCGGCGAATCTCTAGATCCATATATTCAGATAGGGCATTAACGACCGAAAGCCCTACGCCGTGGAGGCCCCCGGATACCCGATAACTCAAGTGATCAAATTTGCCCCCGGAATGGAGTTTCGTCATAACAACTTCTACTGCAGGCCTTTTCTCCTTTTTATGATAGTCAACGGGTATTCCCCTGCCATTGTCCTCTACGGTGATGCTATTGTCTATATGGATGATAAGATCAATTTTTGTACAATAGCCGCCCAAGGCCTCATCGATACTATTATCAACCAGTTCGTATGCTAAATGGTGAAGGCCCTCTATCCCCGTATTGCCTATGTACATCGCGGGCCTTTTTCTTACCGCACTTAATCCATCCAGCACCTTTATCTGCTCGGCACTGTAACGAATTGCCATATCTTCCATTTTTTTCTGCACCCGTTAAACCCTCATTGGCATGACTACATATAAGGAATTTTCTCCAATGGCTGGCTTGATAACAGCCGCGTTTGTTTCGTCCTTTAATTCCATCAAAATTTCGTCTTCATCGATTGCATTTAGGGCATCAAGAATATATCTTGCGTTAAACCCAACATTTACCTCGCTTCCGTCATAAATTGCTGGAAATACCTCTTTTGCATTACCGATATCTTGAGTAGAAGAGTACAATTCTATAGCCCCTTGTTTAAGGCTAAACTTTATCCCTTCAACCCTATCAGTAGATATCGCAGATATCCTCCGCAAACAAGAGGAAAACTCTCTGTTGCTCAACTTTAGTGTTTTGTCATTCTCTGTTGGTATCACCTGTTTATAATCCGGAAATTCCCCATCGATCAACCGAATGATTACAACAAATGGACCCGCTTTGAGTACAAAACTATTTTCACTTATAGCGATTCTCATTTCTCCTGGATTTTCGGCGACTATTTTTTTAACCTCGTTTAAGCCCCTTTTCGGAATTATTACTCCTTTTTCAATACCTGAGAATTCCGGACTTTCTCTCTCAATGAGAGCAAGCCTGTGGCCATCCGTCGCTACCATTTTCGCAATATTTTTATCCCCGGAAGCATTGACTTCAAAGAAGATTCCATTGAGATTATATCTCGATTCCTCTGTTGACGCAGCAAAAATAACTTTGTCGATCATTTCCCTCAAATCAAATGATTTTATTACAATAAGAGCATCATCGGAGTATGATGGCAAAGTGGGAAACTCCATCGGATCAAGCCCACTCAGGTTAAAGATCGCATTTTGACAAGTTATTTTTGCCCAATTGTTTTCCATTCCCTCTATAGAAATTTCCGTGTCGGGAAGTTCCCTAATGATATCATACAGTTTTCGCGCAGACACACAAATTTTCCCTTCTTGTTTAAGCGAACAGGAAAGATCGCAGATTAAGGCAGTTTCAAGATCAGTTGTAGATAGACGGAGTTGATTATTCTCCGATTCCATGAGGATATTGCCTAGAGCAGGAATACTACTCCGTCTTTCAACAATTCCTTGGAGGATACTGAGAGATTGCGAAAAGTGTTTCTTTTCAATTTGGAATTCCATTATTAACCTCCTTATATATTCTTATAATAATAGTAATATAAGATCGTAGAATTGTTTAAAAGTAATATAAGTAGTTGATAAATAAAAGTTTTTCAGTGTAAGAGAATTGTAAAAATCTTTTAGGTGTTTAGTCTTGATTCAATTCTCTGAATGATTTGGACAATCTTTTGATCAATTTGCATTTGTTCCTTAATCTTATTAATCGCGTGTAAAATTGTTGAATGATCCTTTCCTCCAAAACGTTCACCTATTTCAACGAGGGAGGATTTAGTGAGTCTCCTGGACAGATATATTGCTATTTGCCGTGCAAGAACAATCTGCTTGGTTTTCCTTTTAGCCTTCAAATCCGAAACCTTGAGATTAAAATGAGAAGCAACGGCCTTTTGAATAGATTCAATGGGAACAGGTTTTTCCTCTGTTTTGATAATATTTTTTAAAACATCCTTTGCCAAATCCAATGTTATATCAGTTCGCGTAAGGTTTGAAAAAGCAACTATTCTTATAAGGGATCCCTCCAATACCCTTATATTAGAAGAGATATTCGAGGCCAAGAAGAAAGCCACATCATTGGGAATTGAGATTGCTTCTAATTGAGCCTTTTTCTTCAGTATTGCAACCTTTGTTTCAATGTCTGGGGGTTGAATGTCCGCTATGAGCCCCCATTCGAATCGTGAACGAAGGCGTTCTTCAAAAGCGGTGATATCCCTTGGAAATTTGTCGCTTGTTACTACAATCTGTCTCCTTGCTTCGTACAAAGAGTTAAACGTGTGAAAAAACTCCGCCTGGGTTCTCTCTTTTCCGGCAATAAATTGGATGTCGTCTATGAGGAGCATGTTCATGCTTCTGAATTTTTCTCGGAATTCATCCATCTTTTCATATCGGATTGAATTGATGAGCTCATTCGTAAATTCCTCGGCGGAGACATAGCAAATTTTGCTGAAATCTTGAATAATTGGATTCTGTATTAGATAATTTCCAATAGCGTTTAAGAGATGTGTTTTACCGAGGCCGACACCCCCATAAATGAAGAGAGGATTGTAATTCTTTGCGGGTAAGCTGGCGACGGCCTGACATGCAGCATTGGCGAATTGATTGCTAGGTCCCACGACGAAATTATCAAAGGTATATTTTTTATTAAACTGAACATGCTCTGATTGAACTCGTTTATCTATTGATGATAATGGTCTTTTGGTGCCTTGGGGTAAAGGATTCCTTTTTACTTTAAAAACGACGTCACATTCCCTCCCCACTGCGAGCAATAAAGCTTCCCTTATGAGGAAAAGGTAATTCTTCCTAAGCCAATCTTCAAAAAATTTGTTTGGAACCCCAACCTCCATGGTTTTTTCCCCAAGGGAAAGCGGAGTAATGGGCTCAATCCACACTTGGTAATCGCTAGGGGCGACTTTATCCTTGACATAGTTAAGGACCGCGTTCCAGATGGCTTCCATAATGACGGGTTGCATACGATGGATTGGTCAATGAAAGGTAAAACGGGACTGATTTAGGTTTTCAACAGAAATATCCACAATTGTGGATAAGTAAAATCCTCCCTGTGGAGAAAGAGAGGGATAAATAAAGGAAATCTGATATTTCTAAAGAATGCCCAGCACGGACTTGAGGATAGAAGGATAATAAACAAGATACCACAAAATAAATCGGAGATCAAGCCTTTTTGAAATAACCCCTATCAATTTCCCAAAGGGTCCGGCCTCGAAATTGAGAAAGACCATTATTTTCAATCAGATAGGAAAACAAGGATCTACTCACAGGGGTTCACAAACACCTGGGTGCTTCTCCTTTCTGAAATAAAAAGTCCCTTCTAAATCAGCTCCTTTGAGGAAGATATTGCGGTGCCGACCACAGTCTCGCCAGCATCCATACCGATCAATGTAACGCCTTGCGTATTTCTCCCCATTACGGATATATCCGAAATCCGGAGCCGAATAATCTTACCCTTTGTGCTTATGAGGACAAGTTCATCATCATCATCAACCTGCTTAATTCCCATTACGCTGCCGTTTCGCTCGGTTGTTTTGATGGTAATGATTCCCTTGCCTCCCCGGTTCTGTGTCCTATATGCAGAGGTTTTTGTCCGTTTTCCGAAGCCGTTTTCCGTAACGGTCAGAATAGTTGTACCTTCTTTAACGATTTCCATTCCCACGACCTCGCTCCCATTGACAGCGATTCCCTTGACCCCCCTTGCCGTTCTTCCCATTGAGCGGATCCGTTTCTCCAACATGCGTATAGCCCTTCCGGATTTAGTTCCCAAAAGAATTTGTTGGTCTCCTTCGGTTAATTTAGCGGAGATAAGTTCATCGTTCTGATCTAAGTGGATTGCTAAGATCCCGCCCGCCCTTGGTTTGCTGAAGGCTGACAGTTCCGTTTTTTTGACGAATCCCCGCTTAGTTGCGAAGGCGATATATTTCCCCGATGAAAAATCCTTTAACGGGAGGATGGCGGTAGTTTTTTCCTCTGGGGCCAAATTGAGTAAATTGACTATTGCCTTCCCGCGCGAAGCCCTTGCACCCCGGGGAAGTTCATGGACCTTAAGCCAATGAATCTTTCCATAGTTGGTGAAGAAGAGGATGTAACTATGTGTACTAGCAATGAACAGGTTTTCCACAAAATCTCCTTCTTTTGTGGTCATGCCAATTTTTCCCCTTCCCCCCCGGTGCTGAGATTGGTAAAGACTAAGAGCATTTCTCTTTATATAACCCCTGTGGCTAATCGTTACCACCATATCCTCTTCTGCAATCATATCCTCTAGATCAATTTCCGAGATTTCCCCGATAATTTCCGTTCTGCGTTCATCGCTGAATTTGTCCCGAATTGCCGAGAGTTCCTCAACAATGATGTTGAGAATCAAGTTATCGTGAGCCAAAATTTCCCTCAATCGGGCAATGTTCTTTATTACCTCCTTGTATTCCTCCAAAATCTTTTCTCTCTCTAGAGCGGTAAGCCTTTGGAGCCTCATGTCCAAAATGGCCTGAGCCTGTTCTCTGGATAAGGACAACTTCCTCACTAATCCATCCCGAGCATCTTGGGGATTCTTGGATTGTTTTATAATGGTAATCACGGAGTCGAGTCGTTCAAGAGCAAGCTTTAGGCCCTCCAAGATGTGCGCCCTGGACTCAGCCTTATCGAGTTCGAATCGGCACCTCTTTGTTACAATGTTCCTCCTATGCTCGATAAAAAGGGAAAGCATATCCTTAATGTTGAGTAATCTTGGCTGATTGTCGACCACCGCGAGCATGATGATTCCGAAAGAGATCTCTACTTGAGTATGATTAAAGAGCTGGTTGAGGGTGACTTGGGGAACCTCATTTTTCTTCAATTCGATAACGACACGCATGCCTTCTCGATCGGATTCATCCCTTAAGGAGTAGATACCCTCGATTACCTTTTCCCTGACTAACTCGGCAATCCGCTCGATAAGGCGGGATTTATTTACCTGGTATGGAAGCTCGGTGATCACGAGACAGGGGCGATCCGTTTTTTTTGGCTTTTCTATAATAACCCGAGCCCTTATTCTCATAATACCTTTTCCCGTTTCATATGCCGATCTAATGCCCTGGTGGCCAAGGATAAGACCTCCCGTTGGAAAGTCGGGGCCGGGGATTATTTTCAAAAGCTCGTGAATATCAATCTGAGGATTGCGGATGAGGGCGATGACGGCATCAATAGTTTCAAAAAGGCTATGAGGGGGAATATTCGTGGCCATCCCTACCGCAATTCCCGAAGATCCATTGACGAGGAGGTTTGGAAATTTCGCGGGTAGGATGAGGGGTTCCCTGAGGGACTCATCATAATTTGGAATAAATCCTACCGTATCCTTGTCGATATCTGCCAGCAATTCCGCAGCGAGTTTGGACATCCTCACTTCGGTATATCTCATGGCGGCAGGGGAATCCCCATCGATGGAGCCGAAGTTCCCCTGCCCGTCCACCAGAGGGTAGCGTAACGAGAAGTCCTGTGCCATTCTCACGATGGAATCATAGACAGCTCCTTCCCCATGGGGATGATATTTTCCGATTACATCGCCGACAACGCGGGCCGACTTCTTGTGGGGTCTATCCCAATGATTTTTCAATTCATACATGGCGTATAGGGCTCGCCGGTGAACGGGTTTGAGGCCATCCCGGACGTCCGGCAATGCGCGGCCCACGATGACGCTCATGGCATACTGCATATAAGAGGTTTTCATCTCATCTTCGATGTTTATAGGAATATTTGCTTGCTCCACTGGCTTGTCTCCTCAACCCTGCAAATTTGAATCAGTAAATAATAATTTAGAATAGAAAGACATGATTGTCAACCGCATTGGGGCCCCCCCCTAAGATAGAACCGCTAGGGTTCGGATTCGTTCCATCGAGGTATCCTGCTGCTTGACCCGGGAAGGGGGAAAATCGATGGTTTGCCCTCAAAAGTAACTTTGCCTGACTCGACAAGGGTTAACCTGTGGATATCAAGGAGCTTAAGTACTCTTGAGTAGCCAAAGCAGCGACCATTCCAATTTCTGTGTCCAATTTTGGGGGACCAATGGTATTGACAAAAAGTGAAAATTGTGTTTATTTAGGACATTTAGGCACTTTTTTGGTGATGACTTTGAGCCTTTGGGAGCGGGCATGAAGAGGACATACCAGCCGAGCAATACGAAAAGGAAAAGGAGGTTTGGATTTAGGGCTCGAATGCGCAGCAAGAATGGAAGGGAAATTTTAAGAAGGAGACGCAGTAAGGGGAGGAAACGGTTAGCCGTTTGATGGATATAGGGAAAACACTAAAATGGGTCTCGTTCGGCGATGAGGAGGTCATACGGAAGGGAAAATAGAATCGCGGGAAAGATCGATTTTTGGAAAGATCCTAGGAGAAGAAAGAAGTTTAAGACCGAGCATTTTACCCTCGTCTTGAGGAAAAACGATAAGGATGCGAAGAGGTTGGGGCTTGTCGTGGGAAGGAAGGTGGGGGGGGCGGTTTCGAGAAACCGGATCAAACGATTGGTCAGGGAATTCTTTAGATTAAACAAGGAGAAGATGCCCGAATCATCAGATTTCATTGTTTTGGCGAAGGAGAAAATTTCAATCAAGGGTTATCGAGAGGTATTTGAGGAATTGAAAGTCATATTCAATTAGCCGGGGATTACGCAAGGAGCTAGGGAATTGAGGATGAGGAGGGCAGCATTTCTTTCAATTCGGCTTTATCAATACATATTATCACCTCTTTTGGGGCCTACCTGCCGCTTTATGCCAAGTTGCTCTCAATATACCATTGATGCCATTGAGGAATGTGGGCTTCTAAAGGGCGTTTGGCTTGGGTTGCTGAGAATTCTAAGGTGCCATCCCTTTCATCCTGGCGGTTATGATCCGGTTCGGGGTGGCAGGGGAAAAACCTAGAGGGATCATTACAGCATGGAAAAAAGGGCGATTATAGCCATCGTTTTATCAATGCTCGTTCTCATTTTTTATCAAAAATGGTTTCTAAAAGAACAGCCCAAGAAGCGAGTGGAGCCAACGGAGAGAGAGAGAGTTGAACCGATAGCGCGCGGTCCAGAAGTGACCGAAAGGGGAGGTAAAGGGCACTTGCACCCGGGGCCGGGAGGAAGAGAAGGAGAAGGATTTGTATCGAAGAGGGCAGAGGAAGAGGAAAGGAAAAGCGTCAGGGATGTGACCGTTGAAACGAGATTATATTCGGCTACCTTCTCGAGTTACGGCGGACGGTTAAAGAGTTGGAGGTTAAATCACTATATGAACGTAATTGAATACGGGCGGTTCGTCCGGTGGTTTCAGGAGACGGAAAGAAAGGTCAAGGGACTCTTGGGATTTGGAGGAAAAGCGCTTGCCGAGGGGAAGCCCGAACCGGTTGAGCTGGTGACAACAGAGGCGGTAAAGAACCTTCCTTTAACAATCGAGATCGCGGATGAGGGCGGGAATGTCCACTTTGCCCCTATGGATGTTGACACTGATTCGATCTTTTTGAGGGGTAATGTGAGGGAGGGGACGCTTTTGTTCAGGGGAAGTTCTCCCGGGGGTCTCGACGTATCCAGGGAATATAGGTTTTTCGATGATGAGTATCGGGTCGACATGGAAGTTCGAATCAAAAACCGACGGGCAGAGTCCAGGAAAGTGAAGGTAGCACTGGTGTGGCTTGAAAGGATGATGGTGTCCCGGTCTCGGGCTTTTGCCGGTCCCGTGGCGATGGTAAATGGAAAGGTGGAGGAAATAAAGAAGAAGGAAATAAAGAAGAAGTTCGAGAAAGGCGAAGAGGTGTTGGTATCAGGTGATATTCAGTGGTTTGGGAGTTCCATGGCTGAAGGGAACGTGGAAGACGAGAAAATGAGAAAACCCTTTTTCCTCTCCCTCATCGTGCCGAAGGAGAGCGAGGGATTAAACCTGAAAATAGGGATGAAAGATGAGAAGGTCATGTATAGCCGGGCCGTCTCTCCTGCCCGCAGTATCCCCGGCGGAGGAGAGGCGGTATATTCCTACGAGCTTTATCTCGGCCCAAAGGTTATTGCCCTTCTCAAGGAATTGAACGTTGGGGCGGAGGAGGTTGTCCGGTATGGATGGTTTACGCCCGTTGCCAAGATATTGCTTTACTTTGTGAATCTTACCCACAAGGTTACCAAGAACTATGGAGTTGATATTATCATTATCTCCATCTTATTGAAGATCTTATTTTGGCCCTTGACGAAAAAGAGCCATGTGTCGATGAAGGAGATGCAGAAGGTACAGCCGGAAATGGCAATGCTACGGGAAAGGTACAAGGACGACAAGGCCCGCCTCAATAGGGAGATGATGGATCTCTATAAAAGAAGGAAGGTTAACCCAGTGGGCGGATGCCTTCCAATGGTGGTTCAGATACCGATTTTCATCGCCCTCTATTGGGGCCTGATGGGTTCTATTGAATTGAGACACGCCCCTTTTATCTTTTGGATCAAGGATTTATCTTACCGGGATCCCATTTACGTTTCACCCCTTTTGATGGGTGCATCAATGTTCTGGCAGCAGAAGATGACCCCGACAATGGGAGATCCGAGACAGGCGAAGATGATGATGTTCATGCCCATCATCTTTACCTTTCTCTTTTTGAGTTTCCCTTCGGGGCTGGTTGTCTATTGGCTGGTTAGCAATGTTTTAACGATAGGTCAACAGCATCTCACCAACAAGATGCTGAAATGAGAGAGCAAAGAAGATGGAGTGGAAAGACCAGGATTTGGAAGGGGAAGAAGGAAGGGAAGACGAGGTTCATAGGGAGGGGGAAGGGGAGGGATCTTTGAATAGCCCTGAAAAGCCCTTTCGCTTTGAGGAAAAAGGGTATTGGGAGAAGTCCATCCCCGGGAAGGAAGAGGACGAAAGGGAGAAGAGGGTGACGTGGCTGAGAACGACCCTAACTGAGATCATAGAGTTGATAGGGATCAACGCTCATGTAGAGGCACAAAGAAGGGAAGGGAAGATTTTTTTCGAAATCAAAGGCGATGGAGGTGGCCTCATCATTGGGAAGCAGGGTCAGACCCTTGATGCCCTGCAATATATCCTGAATAAAATTGCCGCAAATAGGTACAGGGAGTTGAAGGAAAAGGTTATTCTGGATACGGAGAATTATCGTGGTAGAAGGGTTGAGGCTCTTAAGAACATGGCACTTCGCATGGGGGAAAAGGTCAAGAAATTGAAGAAGGCCGTAACCATTGGACCCCTGAATCCCCAGGATCGAAGAATCATTCATATCACCTTGAGCGGAGATGAAAATGTTCGAACGGAAAGCGAAGGGGAGGGGTTTTACAAGAAACTCGTAATTACGCCCAAATCGACGGGACGCAAGGACTAAAAGAATTCCCCAGGCTGTTCCCATCTCACACAATGTTCCTTAATGGCGAAAGGGATACCATTGCGGCTATCGGGACACCACTCGGTGAATCCGGAATTGGTATCGTACGAATCAGTGGTCCCTTGGCAGAGAAGGTGGCCGCGAGATTATTTCGCCCCAAGAAGAGAACTGCTCGCTTAAGATCCCACCAACTCTATTACGGAGAAATCGTCGATCCGGAGAATGGAAAGGCGCTGGATGAGGTGTTCCTTACCCTGATGCGGAAGCCGAAGACCTATACCAGGGAGGATGTCTTAGAGATTAACTGCCACGGTGGATATTTGGTGTTAAGGAGGGTTTTGGAGGGAGTTCTGGGGCAAGGGGTCCGGCTGGCCCAGCCTGGGGAGTTTACCAAGCGGGCTTTTTTGAATGGGAGAATCGATCTCTCCCAAGCCGAGGCCGTGATCGACGTGATAAGGGCAAAGACGGCAAAAAGCCTTAAGATGGCCCATGAACAGCTGAGGGGAAATCTTTCCCATGAGGTTGAGGAGTTGAGGGCGAGGGTGGTCAGAAGTTTGGCCCACGTTGAGGCTTTAATAGATTTTCCGGATGAAGATATCGAAGTGGACGAGGATATGACAGGGATGAATCTGGTGGAATGCGAGAGGAGAGTGAAGGGATTAATCGACTCCTATGAGGAGGGGAGAATCTACAGGGATGGTGTATCAGTTAGCATCGCGGGAAAGACCAATGTGGGGAAATCCAGCCTCTTGAACGTCCTCCTGCAAGAGAATAGAGCTATTGTTACACCCATACCGGGAACTACGCGAGATGTAATTGAGGAGATCGTTACTATACATGACATTCCCATTCGGCTGGTGGATACGGCTGGGATGAGGCGGGTATCCAATCCCATTGAGAGGGAAGGTGTAAGACTGGCCAAGGGCAAGGTGGCCGAGGCAGATGTGGTGATGTTGGTGATTGATGGTAGCAGAAGGTTAGATAGGTACGATTGGGAGATCATCGATGAAGTTAGGGAGAAGAAGACGGTTGTGGTCCTCAACAAAAGGGATCTCCCCATCAAGGTCTCCGTGGAGCAGATTCAAGGGGCCCTTCCGAAGACAAGGGCAGTGGAAATCTCCGCCCTCAAGAACGAGGGAATCGGCAAATTGAAGGAATGCCTTTACTCTATGCTAACAAGAGATGGGATTGGACTCGATACGGGAGAAGTGGTGGTCGTAAATGCCCGACACAAGAAGGCGCTTGAAGGATCACTGCAATGCCTTCGAAGGGCACGGGAAGGGATGGAGGGAAAGATTCCCTTTGAGCTTGTGGCCTTGGAATTAAGGTCGTGTCTCGACGATATAGGTGAGATAGGGGGGGAGACAACGGCGGAAGAAGTGTTGGAGTGTATTTTTAACGAGTTTTGTATCGGGAAATGAGATGTTTCACGTGAAACAAAATGGATCGATACTGCTCATTAACCCCTGGATTTACGATTTTGCCGCCTTTGACCTTTGGGCGAAACCCTTGGGAATTCTCTATATCGTGGCATTGCTGAGGCATGGGGGGCATGGGGTCGAATATATCGACTGTTTGGATATCCACCACCCCACGATGGTTCGGGAAAAAGGACTTCCGAAACGGAGACGATACCACCAGGGCCATTTCCTGAAGGAGAATGTCGATAAACCCCCAACACTTGAAAATATACCCAGGAAATATAGTCGGTACGGCATCTCCGAGGAGACATTTAGAGAGCAATTGGAGGCCCTAAACGAGCCCAAGGTTGTCTTGGTCACATCCATAATGACGTATTGGTATCCGGGGCCGTTCCATGTGATTCGCCTGGTCAAAGAGCGATTCCCAAAATCCTTCGTGGTAATCGGGGGTATCTATACGACTCTGTGTTCCGATCATGCCCGCAGATACTCAAAGGCGGATTATGTTTTGCCGGGAGAGGGATTCGCCAAGATCTTGACCATTGTAGACGAACTCTTGGGGGTTCCATCACACCGGATTCCCCAGGGCTGCGATATAGATAACCTGCCCTATCCAGCCTTCGATCTCTACTCAATTCTCGATTACTGCTGCATATTAACCTCCATCGGATGCCCGTACAGATGCGACTATTGTGCGGCATGGAAGCTTCCCGGTAGGTTCAGTCACCGTGATCCCAAAAGGGTAGTGGATGAAATTGAACACTGGACGAGCACCTTCGAGATCCATGATATCGCTTTTTACGACGATGCGTTGTTGGTTGATTCGGAAAAGCATTTCATGCCCATGGCAAGGGAGCTTTTACGAAGGGGCATGCGATGCCGCTTCCATACCCCCAATGGTATCCATGGTAGGGAGGTGTCCGATGAAATCGCGAGTTTGATGTACGAGGTGGGATTCAAAACCGTTCGCCTTGGTTTAGAGACAAGCGATCCGATCAGGCAAAATCGAATTGGGAATAAAATTACGAACAGGGAGATGGAGAGGGCTATTACATGTTTGAGGGAAGCCGGATTTTCAGGAGAGGACATAGGGGTTTATGTTCTGGCAGGTCTGCCGGGCCAACGGGTATCAGAGGTGGAGGAGAGCATACGATTTGTCCGGGCATGTGGGGCGACTCCCAAATTGGCCGAATATTCCCCCATTCCCCAAACCCCGCTATGGGGAGTCGCCTCGAGGGTTTCAGAATTCGATCTGCAGGGTGAACCCCTTTTTCACAACAATTCGATACTCCCCTGTCGTTGGGAGGGGTTTACGTGGGAAGACCTACAAGAGTTAAAGTTGCGCGTGAGGAATTCCGAGGGGGGGTTGAGGCTCAACGATTCCCCTTTGGATAACGTTTCGTATTCTACACCTCCGGGAAACAGGTGATCAATCGGTTCTCGTCAACCGCTTTAACTGCTGGGAGGCCGAGGCGAACACGGAGATTCCATGATCCCTCAGCCCTTCAAGCATTTGCCATAAAATGATCCTTGGATTCTCCTTATGTCCCTTCGAGTTATCCCCAGGGAGAGAAAGAGCAAGGCCCTCAGCCCTGGGACATTTGGCTGTCTCCAGGGGGCTTTTACCATAAATGTCACCCAGGGGTGTGGACTCTCATGTGCTTATTGTTATGCACGGGGGTATGCCACTGCACCCCCGAGGGGGGATGTTTACCTTTTCATTAATGTCCCCGAGTTGCTTCGCAAGGAACTGGATCGTAATAGACGCAGATGGCTTCCGGGCATGGTTATTTTCAACACTGCCACCGACTGTTTCCAGCCGCACCCGGATATCCTTGAGGTCACGTACCAGAGCATGACCATCCTTTTGGAGAGGGGAATCAACATCTCTTTTCTCACCAAGGGATTCATACCTCAGCGGTTTATCGAGCTCTTCAAGGGATATCGGGAGAGTGTCCACGCTCAAATCGGATTAGTCTCGCTTTCGGAGGGGTATTGGAGGACCTATGAACCCGGTGTTGCATCGCCCCGGGAAAAACTGGAAAATATCGAAAGGCTCATTGCAGGAGGAATAGACACACAGGTTCGAATTGATCCCATCATACCCTTTGTGAGCGATACCCGAGAGGAAGTCGAGGTCCTGTTCAAAGCCCTCGGTCAAAGGGGAATTCGAAATGCTTCGGTCAGCTACCTCCACCTCCGTCCGGCCATCCAAAGACAACTCAGGGCGGAACTCCCGTCCCTCCACCGGAAACTCCTGGAAAGCTGCTTCGAAAATCAAAGTTGGGTTGAGGTGGGGTTGTCCACAAAGACAAAGCTCCTCCCGAAGAGGGTGAGGGAGAACGGATATGGAAGGATGAAGACAAGCGCCCAGACGCACGGCATTTCAGCGGTTATTTGTAGGTGTAAGAACCCGGATCTAAACGGGGAGATCTGCGTGCCCGCAAGGGTAAGAAAAGCCATCCCGGGGCGGCTTCAAGGGAAAAAACAGCTCATCCTCTTTCCGTGTTGATGATCAGCCCACCTCCTGTTACGTCGACCCTGAGGGCCACGTAAATTCCCACCACAACACGTATCGAATTTCCGTTCATACCCAGATTGCCTCCACGGCACCGTTAAAGGGAATGGATCCTACCCTCGCTTTGAGAATCCCGCAAAAGCCGCAGCCCCAGTTGAACCGGCGAGGCTGGCGAAATAGAAAATGGCGGGCCAACCCCATCGGTCGGCGATTACACCCCCCAGGATGGGACCCACTGCCAACCCAAGGCTCATTGCCAGGTTAAAAATCCCCATCATGGCTCCCATGCCGAACCTCCTCCCCTCTTCAACGACGAGGGCATTGGCAGCCGGAAGGGCAAGCGCACCCATTGTCCCAAGGAAGGCGTTTAAGGCAAAAATGTGGGCGAAGCTCCTCATGTGGGGGATCAGTGCGATACAGAGGCCAAACCAAAAACTACCCCAAAATACAAGACCTCTTCTCGTTAAGCGATCCGCGATATAGCCAAAGGGAGCCTGAAGCAGGGAGGTTGACAGGATATTGAAGGATAGAATGATTCCGATCTCGGATGCGGTGAGCCCAAGGGTTCCATGAGCAAAGAGCGGAACAAAGCTCATGAGGATACCCCTTGCGAAGGCATTGCCGAATCGAAAGGCGATGAGCGCCTTGGTCACTGGACTTCGCATAATTTCCCTATAGGGTCGGGACTGCTCAGACTTCCTATAGAGGTGGAGCTCTGGAAGGTAAAGCAACACCAAGAAGAAGGCAAACAAGCAGAGCCCTCCCATGGCATAGAAATCGGCATTGAGGCCGAACCGATCCTTCATAACCCCCCCCAGCACAGGGCCTAAACCGAACCCGGCAAAGAGGGATACGGAAAAAATCCCCATGTAACCACCTTCTCTGCCATTTGGAGAGATATCCCCAATATAGGCAAAGGCAATGGGAATGATCATAGCAGCGGAGAAACCCTGGATGAACCGAACCATTACAAGGGCGGCCACGCTATCGGAAAGGACATACCCGAGAGAAATGATAGCGTAAATAAACAGACCAGCGGCGATAAAGATCTTTCTTCCCTTTCTGTCCGACCATCGACCCACAATAGGCATGAAAAGGGAGCGGGAGATAGAAAATCCAGAAAAGATGACCCCGATCCAAAGGCCCGATGCGCCCAGGCTTTCGGCGTAAATGGGAAGGAGGGGGACGATGATTCCGATCCCCAACATTGATGAGAAAATGGAGAAAAAGAGGACGACGAAGACTCTCCGTTTCAAGCGGGTCCAGCCCTTCGCGATGCGTGAATTCTGGAGAAAAGCCCATGTGGTCTTCGAAGGAAGACCATTTTAGAAGACAGGCTTCCCCCCGTGGTGATTTGCGAGGATCGATGTTTCCATGGGCCCCGATAAGGTATTATAAACCGCTTTGGACATCAAGGGGAAAATGGACTGAGGGCTTTTTCGTGGTATAATTATTGACGTTCCCCAAGAACCCCATTGTGAAGCTCGTCGAGAGATTCAGGGGATGGAAGGCCGTTGTGGAGAGATCTATTCGGGTCATCGGGGCCCGATCCCATAACTTAAAGGACATTCATTGCGAGATCCCTCGGGGAAAGATCACGGTAATAACGGGAGTCTCGGGGTCGGGGAAGTCCACCCTGGCCTTTGATACCCTGTTCGCCGAGGGACAGAGGAGGTATGTCGAATCCCTCTCCACCTACGCCAGGCAATTTCTGGAGAAGATGGATCGTCCCGATGTGGACGCCATTGTGGGTGTTCCACCAGCAATTGCAATCGAGCAGCGGAATACGGTAAAGAACGCCCGATCTACGGTGGGGACGGCCTCGGAGCTGTACGACTATCTTCGGCTCCTTTTTGCCAAAATAGGCGATACCACCTGTCCCGATTGTCGAGAAACGATTTCTTCCGACACTATCCCCACATCGGTTCAGCGGATTATCGACCGATTCGAGAATCAGCGAGTCCACATCATCTCCCCGCGGGAGATCAAAAAAGGGTGCGACCCTGCTGTTGAGATGAAGCAACTGGCCAAGGGTGGCTTTTTCAGGATCTTTGATGAAGGCGGGGTGGGGGATATTACCTCATTATCCGTCGATGAATTGAAGGCCGAGGGGTCTATTCGCCTCCTGATTGATCGTGTTGCGGTCAAGAAGGGAGATGAAGGGCGGTTGGCCGAAGCTTTGCAAAACGCCTTTGTCCAGGGAAAGGGAGTGGCCGAAGTAGTTGGGGAACAGGGGGTAGTAGTCAGATTCAACCAGGCATTCGTCTGCAACCGGTGCAACAGGAAATTTCCCAAGCCGGAGCCACTGCTCTTTTCCTTCAATAACCCATTGGGGGCATGCCCTGCCTGTCAGGGGTTCGGCAGGGTCATCGGTGTTGATTTGGAAAAGGTTATCCCCGATAAGGGGAAGGCCCTCAAGGAGAGGCCCATTGCCCCGTGGAACTCGCCCGCCTATTGTGAAGGCTACGATTATCTTTGGGAAAGGTGTCGGAAAAACCGGGTACCGATGGGAAAGCCTTTCAGCCAGTTGTCCCGAAAGCAACAGGATGTGGTTATATCTGTAATCGATGATTTCTTTCAGTGGATGGAGACCAAACGGTACAAGGTCCATGTGAGAGTTTTTCTCAGCAAATACCGGGCCTACACGACGTGTGAACAATGCCACGGGACCCGTCTGAGGGAGGACGCCCTGAATGTCCGAATTTCCGATAAGAACATTGCAGAACTCTGCCACATGAGCATTGAAGATCTTCACGACTTCTTTACGATGCTGAAGCTGGATCCGTTGAAGGGGGAGGTCGCGGGGAGAATCCTCAAGGAGATTCGAAATCGGATCCGATACCTCTACCATGTAGGATTGGGTTACATCACCCTTCACCGGCAGACCCGGACCTTAAGCAGCGGGGAGTTCCAAAGGATTAGCCTCGCCAGGGCCCTCGGGAGCGCCCTCACGGATACACTCTATGTACTGGACGAACCGAGCATAGGGCTTCATGCCCGGGACAACTGGAGGCTCTTGGAGGTCCTCAAGAGCCTGCGGGATGGGGGCAATACCATCGTCGTCGTGGAACACGACTCGGATATCATCCGGGAATCCGATGAGATCCTCGACTTGGGCCCTGGAGCCGGGAGAAATGGCGGAGCCCTGATGTTTCAGGGAAATTACCGGAAACTCTTAAGACAGGAGAAGTCGAAAACCGCCCAGTATTTGAGGCGGAGGAGAAGCCTCTCAAATAAACCGCCCGTACGGAAGCCCACGGAATTTATCCATATCCGCAACGCCAGGGAGAATAATTTGAAAAATATGGATGTTACGATTCCTCTAAGGGTAATGGTCTGTGTAACGGGGGTCTCGGGTGCCGGGAAGACAACCCTGGTCAATAACATCCTTTACGCGGGAGTCAAAGGCCTCAATGACGGCAGGTACGAAAAGGGTGCCTTCGACGCCATTGAAGGGTTCAACCAGGTTAAGGATATCATCATGGTCGACCAATCGCCGATTGGCAAGAGCCTCAGATCCAACTCCGCAACCTACATCGGAGCCTTTGGGGAGATCCGAAACCTCTTTGCCAATACCAGGGCGGCCAGAAGGGCTGGCTTAAGAGCGGGGCATTTTTCCTTCAACGTTCCGGGGGGGAGGTGTGAAAGCTGTAAAGGGGCGGGAATGGTCATCCTGGACATGCAATTCTTGGAGGACGTCGCGGTAACATGTGAGCAGTGCCAAGGGAAACGTTTCCACCCAGACATCCTCAAAATCCGCTATCGGGATAAAACCATTCATGACGTCCTTAATATGACCGTCGATGAGGCCCTTGAATCCTTCCGCGATAATGAGAAGATTGCCTCGAAGCTCCGGGTCTTTGCGGGCGTGGGACTAGGGTACCTGACCCTTGGGCAACCTACCAGCACCCTCAGCGGGGGCGAGGCACAGAGGCTGAAGTTGGCCCATTATATCGCCAATGCCGAGAAATCCCAGAACCTGTTTATCTTCGACGAACCCACAACCGGGCTCCACCTCGCGGATATCGACTCGTTGCTCAAAACCTTCAACAGACTGTTGGATCAGGGTCACTCCCTGGTCATAATCGAACACAACTTAGATTTGATCTTCCATGCGGACTATATTATTGACCTTGGCCCGGAAGGAGGAGACAACGGAGGAAGGGTTGTGGTCTCCGGAGGGATAGACGAAGTGATGGCCTGCGAGCAGTCACATACGGGTCAATTCCTCAGGCGGAAATTTTTGTCGTCATGAAGTGAGCTTTTTGTCCTCAGTAGTCGTACCACCCACCCCCCGTTTTCCTTCCCAAGCGGCCGGCCCTGATGAGGGTCTTGAGCAAGCTAGGTGAGGACCATTTCAATTCCTTGGTGAGCTCCCTGTGGAGATACTCCATTACATGGTAACCGATATCGTTGCCGGTTAAGTCCATCAGTTCAAAGGGGCCCATGGGGTAGTTTAATCCCAATTTGACCGCTTTATCGACATCTTCGGCCGTGGCAATGCCCTCCTCCACGATTTTAATGGCCTCGATGAAGTGGGGAATCATAATACGATTAACCACAAAGCCCGGGGAATCCTTTTTGACCTCAATAGGTTCTTTTCCCATCTTCTTCGCCAAATCGATAACGGTCTTAATGGTCTCATCGGAGCTATAGTGACCTCGAATAACCTCCACGAGCCTCATGAGCTGAGCGGGATTGAAGAAATGCATTCCGGCAACCTTGTCCGGGCGTTTGGTAGCCGAGGCCATTTCGGTGATGGAGATGGAAGAGGTGTTGGTACAGATGATGACCTCAGGGGCAACGAGGGCGTCAAGTTTCTCAAAGACGTCTTGTTTAATCTTTAAATCCTCGAGGACAGCCTCGATAATGAAGTCGGCATCCTTCAATTCCTCGATCTGAGTCGTCCCCTTGATTCTGCCCAACACCTCCCTCTTCTGCCCCTCGGTAACCTTCCCTCTCTCGATGCCTTTAGTGAGAAACTTGTCAATGGCGTCCAGCCCTTTTTGCACGAACTCATCCGCGACATCCTGCATAAGCACATTACACCCAATTTGAGCCGCCACCTGAACAATCCCGCTGCCCATAGTCCCCGCACCTACTACGCCGATTTTCCGAATAGTCATGGCAAATCCTCCGTTAAGTGTATCCGTTTCTTACAATCCCCCCTATCATAACGAACCTGGCATGTCAACAGTATCGGGACTGGAATTTCTGATGTTCTGGGGAATCCCGTTGTCCCTGAGCGTAATCTTTTGGGGAATTGGAATGATGGATTGTTGCAATAGTGGAATAATGGGCATCAAAATCGGAAACAACAGGATTTTTGTTTTTCTTCTTACCCTACCATTCGAGTCTTCCAGTTGGGTCAAAGCCCCTGAGTTCCTATATAATCAACAAGTTACAAAAATACTTCCCATAAAAGGGAGGGATCTTCAGACCAAAATCTCCTTGACAGTGGGGTTGTCCTATTCGTATAGTGGAGGCGGTTTTTTGGATAGAGATTGGTAAGGGAGCACATCCTGAGGGGAAAGGAGATCGTCCTGAGGGGGTTCGAGAAGGGGACCGTCTGAGCGATGGGAGGGGGTTTTGGTGAAGGGAAAGAGGATAAGGGTACTGGTAGCCAAACCCGGGCTCGATGGACACGACAAGGGAGCTAAAATGGTTGCCCAGGCACTGAGGGACGCCGGAATGGAAGTAGTCTATACGGGCTTGCACCAAACCATAGATCAAATCGTCAACGCTGCCATCCAAGAGGATGCGGATGTTATAGGTCTATCCATTCTCTCCGGGGCCCACATCCCCCTCTGTGAGAAATTGATGCGGAGACTGGGGGAAGAAAATCTATCCCATATCATGGTCGTCGTCGGAGGGGTTATCCCGAAAAGGGATGTCCAAAAATTGAGAGATATGGGAATAGGGGGGGTATTTCCCGGAGGCACAAACTTTGAGGAATTTATCCGATTTATTCGTGAGAACGTGAAATAGAATTACCTTCAACGGGCGGTGATGGAAGGTTCAGGGAGGTAATGGAGGGAGGATCGTTACCATGGGCGGCGCTACCTATGTCAAGAATGAGAGGGGGGAAATAGAGGAAGTCACCCTCCAGTCAGGGGTGAAGGTGAAGCCGGTGTACGGGCCGGAGGACCTTGCGGACCTCGACTATAGAAGGGATTTGGGCAATCCCGGGGAGTATCCATTCACTAGGGGTATTCATCCAGGTATGTACAGGATGCGTCCTTGGACAATGCGCCAGTATTCCGGCTTTGGCACCCCCTATGAGACCAATGAGCGGTTCAAATTGCTCATCGCTCATGGTCAGACGGGGTTGAACGTAGCCTTCGACCTGCCCACCCAATTGGGCTTGGATTCCAATGATCCCCTTGCCGAAGGAGAGGTGGGTCGCGTCGGCATGGCCGTGGATACCCTGCGGGATTTCGAGATTGCCTTTGCCGATATACCCCTCGATAAAATCGGTACCGGATTGACCATTAACGCCGTTGCCAGCATCATCCTCGCCATGTTCCAGGCCACGGCGGAAAAGTATGGGTTTGCCTTGGACAAAGTTAGCGCTACCCCTCAGAATGATATCCTGAAGGAGATGGTTAGCAGGGGAAACTGGATCTTTCCCGTGGGACCATCCATTCGCCTCATCGGCGATACTATCGAATACTCCGCAAAGGTTATGCCCAGGACAAACCCTGTGAGCGTTTGTGGGTACCACATGCGGGAATCTGGATGCACCCCGGCTCAAGAGATCGCCTATGCCTTCGAGATCGCCATGACCTATATCGACCATGTGCTCCAAAGGGGGATGGACATCGATGATTTTGCCCCCAGGATTTCCTTCAACCTCGATATTTTCGGAAATATCTTCGAACAGGTAGGAAAGTTCAGGGCTGCCCGGAGGCTCTGGGCTAAGTTGCTGAAGGAGCGATACAAGGCCAAAAATCCTAGGTCCATGTGGTTGCGGGGGCTCTTTGGGGGAGGCGGCGGAGGACTGACGAAACAACAGCCATTGAACAACATCGCCAGAGGGGCTTATTACGCCCTCATTTCGGCCCTCAGCGGAACCCAAACCATGGCCCTCTGTTCCTATGACGAGGCCTACACGATTCCAACACCTCAAGCTGCCATCATTTCCCTTCGAACCATGCAAATCCTGCAGGAGGAGATGGGCCTGAGGGATACGGTGGATCCCCTGGGAGGATCTTATTATGTAGAATCCCTTACCAACCAGATGGAGGAGAGGATAACCGAGGAGATGCAGAAGGTTGAAAAAATGGGGGGGATGGCCCACGCTGTGGAGATGGGCTATATCCAGCGAGAAGTGGCCAAGCAGGCCTACCTCTATGAAAAGGCTCTCCAAGAGGGAGAGGTTCATAAGGTAGGGGTGAACATCTACAGCGAAGGAGAGGACGAAGAAGAGGTTCAGCTGCATGAATATAAGCCTGCAGCAGCAGAGGCGCAGATAACCTCCCTCAATGAGGTCCGCAGAACAAGGGACAAGAGAAAAGTTGTCAGTACCCTTAGGGATCTGGAAAGGGCTGCCAGAAAAGGGGAGAATCTCATGCCCTATCTCCTTGAATCGGTCAGGGCTTATGCCACCATGGGGGAAATGACCCGGGTATTCAAGGAGGTGTATGGGGAGTTCAAGGAACCAAGAATTTTTTAGCGCGCACGGGTATGGGATACCCCCGGAACACGGTGAAGCGGCGGAAGGAGGTAAGAGATGACCGGAATAACGGCTTACGGGGCCTACCTCCCGCGATATCGGTTAACGGCAAGGATGATTAACGAGGCCTGGGGGAAGCCCGGCGGTCGAGGGGAGAAGGCCGTCGGTTCCTTTGACGAGGATAGTCTAACCATGGGCCTCTCCGCAGTATATAACTGCCTTTCGGGAGATGCCATCGAAAAGGCGGAGGCCCTGTACTTCGCTTCCACTACCTCTCCCTATAGGGAAAAGTTGACCTCAACGGAAATGGCCATGATCCTTAACCTTTCCCCAGAAGCCCGCACCCTCGATATCGGAAATTCCACCAGGGCAGGAACGAGCGCCCTTCTATCCGCCATGGAGACCGTGAAGGCGGGTTCCCGTGAGAGTGCCCTTGTGGTAGCGTCGGATTGTGGCCGGCTTGAAATACCCGGTGGCCCAAACGAGGCAACATGGGGGGATGGCGCTGCAGCACTGGCCATTGGGAAGGAGAATGTCATCTTGGACCTTCTCCACCACTACTGTTACTCCGATGGGCTCACCCACTTCTGGCGCCGGGCGGATGACCGCTACATGAAATACGAGGATATCCGGTTTCCCCAGGTGATGGGCTACGCCCGCATCATGGAGGCGTCCATAGGGAATATCCTGAGAAAAACCCAGTATAAGCCCGCTGATTTCGCCAAGGTCGTGGTGGATACACCTGACCTCAGGAGCCACCAGGCCCTCATGAGGAAGTTTGGGTTCGATGGGGAGACCCAGGTGCAGGATCCTCTCCTTGGCTTTACCGGTTCCCTCGGGACGGCCCACCCCTTCGTAATGCTCGTGGCGGCTTTGGGCGGGGTCAAGCCCGGAGATAAGATTCTCCTGGCAAGCTATGGTGACGGGAGCGATATTCTCATCTTCGAGGCTACCGATGCCTTGCCGGCCTTTCAGGAAAGGGATGATTTTACAGTCCTCCTAGATCGGAAGGAATTGATATCAAGCTATACGAAATATCTGGCCTTCAAAAAGACTTTTGAGGCGGAATCCCAGGACTATTATTCGTCAACAGCGGCACTCTTTAGGGAAAGGGACCGATTTTCGCGGCTCTTGGGGGGAAAATGCAAGAATTGCGGATATATCACCACCTTGGCGTTACGGGTTTGCCCCAACTGTCGAAGGAAGGATCAGTTTGAGAATATGAAACTCGCTCGAAAGGGGGTCGTATTCACCTTCACCCAGGAATGGTATTATCCTTCCCCGG
>JAQYWG010000006.1:0-3032 GCA_030145085.1 Thermodesulfobacteriota bacterium | reverse complement strand
CCTTGCAGTCGTTGACCTGAAGGGTGGGGGAAGGATCTACTGCCAGATGACGGATTGTTCGGACCCGGGGATGGTCAAGATCGGAATGCCGGTTGAAATGACCGTGAGGAAGTATCACGAGGCCATCGATTTGCCCCACTACTACTGGAAATGCAAGCCTGTATATACGTGAGGCGTGTCCGGTTTCCGTGTCCGTGTGGGGATGTTTCGTTTAAAGGGCATACGCCGGGTTTGAGGAGAAGTTATATATGGGGGGATCATGGGCGTCGATTTTAAGGATAAAATAGCAATTGTGGGTACAGGGTGCACCCGGTTTGCCGAGAACTTCGATTTGAGTTACGGAGACATGCTGGCGGAAGCTTGTTTCGAGGCATTCGAGGAGGTAGGGGGTGGGCCAGAGGATATTGACGGGGCGTGGCTTTCCACGGCATTCGTAGACGGAAGCGCCATGAAGGGGAGATCGGGTATGGATCTTGCCGAACCGGTGGCCCTGTTCGATATCCCCATCACTCGGGTTTCCAACTTCTGTGCTTCAGGGGGTAACGCCTTCAGGGAGGCCTGTTTGGGTTTGCTATCCGGGGTACATGACGTCGTTTTGGCGGCAGGGGTTGAGAAGCAGAGGGATCGCCCGCCCCAGAAAAGCCTGGTTAAGATGATGGTGGTTGCGCAACACCAGTTCCTTCAGAAAGGGGAGACGGCGGCGGGGCAATTTGCCGTTTACGCCACCCGGCACATGGCGAAATACGGGACGAAACTTGAACACTTCTGCATGGTCTCTTACAAGAATCACAAGCATGGAATAGGGAATCCCATTGCCCAGTATCGGCAGGAAATCCCCATGGAGACCATCTTGAATTCGCCCATGGTTGCCTATCCCATCAATCTCCTGTGTTCGTGCCCCACCACCGATGGGGCGGCCGCCGTGGTGCTGGTCCGGGCCGAGGATGCCAAGAAATTCAATAAGGACTACGTCTTGGTCAAGGCCCAGGAGTTGATCGTAAACACCGGTTGGGATTTGCCTTTCTTCGACCCGCGCTATGAATTCTCCCACTTCCCCTCCACCCGACTGGCGGCCCGGAGGGCTTATCGTATGGCTGGAATCAAGGATCCGGTGAATGAGATTGACCTGGCCGAGGTTCATGATTGCTTCGCCCCCGTTGAATTAATCGTTTACGAGGACCTGGGGTTCTGCAAGGAGGGCCAGGGAAAGTATTTCATCGAGGAGGGACGGTCAACGGCCGAGGGGGATCTTCCAGTGAACATCAGCGGAGGCCTGGAAAGTTGCGGCCATCCCGTTGGGGCTTCAGGCATTAGGATGATCTGCGAGATTACGAGACACCTGCAGGGCAAGGCGGGCGAAAGACAGGTTAAGGACGCAAAATTAGGCCTTGCCCATAACATAGGCGGCCCCTGTGCCATTACCTCCCTCACCATCCTGGGCGCCCCTTAGGGCAGGGCCCCTCAAAGCTCCCCTGGCGGTTGGAGGGATCATATATGAAATACAAGATCGGCATCGATGTCGGGGGCACATTTACGGATTTCCTGCTGGCCATGGAGGATGGGACTGCGCAGATCTACAAGGTGCTATCCACCCCTGACGATCCCTCTATTGCAACCATGGAGGGAATTCGGGAGATGGCGCGGGACAGGGGAATTTCAAATAAGGAGTTCTTGAGGGATGTAACCGTCATCGTTCACGGTACTACCGTTACAACCAACGCGGTCCTGACCTATACGGGGGCCAAAACCGCGCTCTTGACGACCGAAGGGGTCAGGGATGCCCTGGAGATGAGGAGGGGGATCAGGGAGGAACAATACAACAACCGATATCAGAACGTGGACCCCCTCGTGGAACGCTATCTCAGGTATCCCATTCATGAGCGTCTCGATTATAAGGGGGATATCCTCGTTCCCATCAACGACCAGGATGTCAACGATGCGGCGGACCTCTTTCTGGAGGAGGGAGTCGAGGCCATCGCTATCTGTTTCATGAACTCCTTCGCCAACAAGAACCATGAGGAGGTGGCGGCGAAGATTATTCGGAAAAGGGTGCCTGAGGCGTATCTCACGATCTCCAGCAATCTGCTTCCCTCCATCCGGTTTTACGATCGGGTCAGCACCACCGTTTTGAACTCCTATGTGGGGCCCATTCTCAAGGGATACCTCAATTCCCTCTTGGACAAGCTGAAGGGTGAGGAGTACAGGGGGGTAGTCCTGATCATGCAGTCCAACGGTGGGGTTATCTCCCCTGAGGTAGCCATCGATAATGCGGCCGTGACCTTGCTGTCCGGACCAGCCGGCGGACCCATTGCCGGTATCGCGTATACATCCATCCAGGGTTACGACGACTGTATCCCCATGGATATGGGGGGAACCAGCTTCGATACCGCCCTGATCAAGGATAAAACTCCCTTTGTTACCACCGTTGGCGAGATCAATCGGCTTCGGCTGGCCCTCCCCATGCTCAACGTAGTGACCATCGGGGCGGGAGGAGGAAGCATTGGATGGATTGATGAGGGGGGATTGCTCCGAATGGGGCCCAAAAGTGCCGGGGCCAAGCCCGGCCCCGCCTGTTATGATCTCGGTGGAGAAGACCCCACCTGTACCGATGCAGACCTGGTCTTGGGATACCTGGATAAGGACTACTTTGCCGGCGGCAAGATGCCCTTAAACCTGGCCAAGGCCGAGAATGCCATAAAGGAGAGAATAGCCGATAAGCTCAAATTGGACCTCTATGAGGCTGCCCTGGGGATGTACAATGTCATCAACGTCAATATGGCCGCTGCCGTAAGGGAGGTGTCAGTTAAACAGGGCCAGGACCCAAGGGATTTCCCCCTGGTGGTGGCCGGGGGAGCCGGGCCAAACCATGCCTGTATGATTGCCCTTGAGCTGGAAATCCCGGTCATGATTATCCCTAGGGAATCCTCCATCTTCTGCGCCGCGGGGATGCTCATGTCCGATCTGAAACACAACTTCGTAAGGAGCTATCCCACCCTGCTCAAGGACGCCGATGTGAAGAGGTTTAAATCCCT
>JAQYWG010000069.1 GCA_030145085.1 Thermodesulfobacteriota bacterium | reverse complement strand
GAGCTGTGGTGGCTAAATCATTCTCGCGAATCTATTTCCGCAACGCCATCAATACGGGTCTGGCACTTGTCCAGTCACCGGAGGCGGTAGATGCGATCGAAAACGGGGAAACAGTGAAGGTTGATTTCGAAAAGGGAGAATTGACCTGCAAAGCAGGCCTAATTAGCTTTTCGCCACTGCCCGAATTCGTCTTGGGAATCATTGGGGATGGGGGATTGATCCCGCACACCAAGAAGTTGCTTGAAAAGGGTCAAAATACATAATCGGAGAGGATAACGGAGGCAGTTATGGCAAAGTATCGGATTGCCGTGTTACCCGGCGACGGTGTGGGCAAGGATGTAATGGATGCAGCGATGATCGTATTGAAAAAGCTAAAATTGGATGCGGATTTGCGATTCGGTGATATTGGCTGGGAATTTTGGTGCAAGGAGGGCAACCCTCTGCCCGACCGCACCATCCAATTGTTGAAAGAGACGGATGTTTGCCTATTTGGGGCCATTACGTCCAAACCCAAGGAAGAAACGGAGAAAGAATTGGCGCCGCAGTTGCGGGGAAAGGGTTTCAACTACAGCAGCCCCATCGTGGCCTTACGCCAGATGTTCGATTTACACACCAACCTGCGCCCCTGCAGGGCATTTCCTGGAAACCCCTTGAATTATCGCGATGATATCGATCTGGTAGTCTTTCGGGAAAACACCGAGGGGCTCTACGCTGGGATTGAATATCATCCCTTGCCGGAAAACGTGATGCATCTTCTCTCGGAGACTCATCCCAAGATGAAACGTTTTGCCGAGGTTCCCCTTGAAGACATTGCTATATCCCTGAGACTTTTGACGAGAAAAGCCTGCCAAAACATTGTGCGTCAGGCTTTCACATACGCAAAGAAGTATGGGTACAAATCGGTTACGGTGGTGGAAAAGCCCAATATCCTCCGGGAGACGAGTGGTCTCATGGTTCGAGAAGCCCGAAAGGTGGCATTGGAGTTTCCGGATATTGAACTCTGGGAAGCAAATATCGATGCCATGGCCATGTGGTTGGTGAAGAATCCTCAGGATTACGGGGTGCTGGTTGCCACCAACATGTTTGGGGACATCATCTCCGATCTCTGCGCCCAGTTGGTAGGAGGGCTTGGTTTTGCCAGTAGCGCCAACATCGGAGACAAGTACGCCTTATTCGAACCAACCCACGGGTCCGCACCTAAGTATGCAGGCACCTATAAGGTCAATCCTATGGCCATGCTGTTAACCACGAAATTGATGTTGGATTACCTCGGCGAAGAGGAAATAGCCAGCCGCCTCGAGGCAACTATTGCCCGAGTCGTCCGGGCAGGTAAGGTTCGTACCTACGACATGGGTGGTAACAACACAACCCTGGAAGTTGCCGAGGCCGTATCGAGCTATTTGTAGAAGGAGGGTACAGGCTCTCTCTCAAGTCTTTCCCGCACCCTCATCCAACATCCGCCGTAACTGAAATGAGCAATCCCGGAGATATCAGTTCTTCTCCATATCGACCGCCCGATCCTTGGTGATCCAACTCATCATCGACCGAAGCTGTTTCCCCACCTGTTCTATGGGATGTTCAGCCCACTGACGACGCATGGCGTTGTACATTGGTCTCCCGGCCTTATTCTCCAGGATCCACTGCCGGGCCCACTCGCCGCTCTGAACATCCTTGAGGATTTGCCTCATTACCTGCTTCGATTCCTCGGTGATGATTTTCGGGCCGGCGGTGTAATCCCCGTATTCGGCGGTGTCACTCACCGAATAACGCATCGTGGAAAGACCGCCCTCGTAAATCAAATCAACAATGAGCTTGAGCTCATTGAGGCACTCGAAGTAGGCCATCTCCGGAGCGTAACCCGCCTCAGTCAGGATCTCAAACCCCGCAGCGATCAGGTGCGTAACCCCTCCGCATAAGACTACCTGCTCCCCAAAGAGGTCCGTTTCCGTCTCCTCCTCGAAGGTGGTCTCTATCACCCCCGCCCGTGCGCCACCAAGGCCTTTGGCGTATGCGAGGGCTATCTCCTTAGCCTTGCCGCTCACATCCTGATAGACCGCAACAAGGCAGGGAACTCCCGCTCCCGCCACGAACTCACGGCGCATCACGTGTCCGGGAGACTTGGGCGCAACCATGGCAACATCCACATCCTTCGGGGGGACTACCTGGTTGTAATGGATGTTGAATCCGTGGGCGAACATGAGCAACTTTCCCTTTTTGAGCCCGGGAAGTATGTCCTTCTCGAAGGTCTCCGGCTGACGGTCATCCTGTATGAGTATGGTGATGATATCCCCCATTTTGGCAGCTTCGGCCGTGGATACCACCTTTACCCCCGCCTTTTCCGCCTTTTTCCAGGAAGTACCCTCCTTCCTCAGGCCAACAACCACATCAAGGCCGCTATCCTTCAGGTTCAAAGCGTGGGCATGTCCCTGGGAACCGAACCCTATGATGGCCACCTTCTTCCCCTTTAACAGATTCAGGTCAGCATCGCTGTCGTAGTATACTTTCATTCTCTCTCTCCTTTCTCGTTTTTCTCACCGGGTTGGAAAACCAAATCCACTTCCCCTAAGCTCGGCTTTCACCTCCTTTCTCGGCCACGGCCTCGCCTCTACCCATGGAGATCTTCCCGGTTCGAACAATCTCCTTGATACCGAAAGGTTTCAGCATCTCAATCAACGCCTCAACTTTCCCCAACTCCCCGGTGACCTCAACGGTGAGGGACTTATGGGCTATATCCACGACCTTCGCCCGGAATACATCCACAATTTGAAAGACCTCGGCCCGGCGTGAAACTGAGCTTGATACTTTCACGAGGGCAAGCTCGCGGTCCACCGAGGGAATTCCGGTTAGGTCAGTAATCCTTATCACATCGACGAGGCGGTCCAGCTGCTTCTTGACCTGATCTATGATCCGATCATCCCCCGCCACCACCATGATGATACGGGTTACGCTGGGATCCTCGGTCTCCCCTGCCGCAATACTCCGGATGTTAAATCCTCTGCCACTCAAGAGCCCGGAAATCTTGGCTAGAACTCCGGGGTGATTCTCCACCAGAACCGAAAGGGTGTAATCCATGCAGTCCTCCACCTAACCAATCATAATCTCGTTTATCCCGGCTCCGGGCGACACCATGGGGAATACGTTTTCCTCCCGCGACACGAGGAACTCCAGGATGAACGTCCTGGGAGACTGAATAGCCTCACGGAGCGCTCCCTCAACATCCTCTGGACGCTCCACCCGAACACCCATTGCCCCGTAAGCCTCGGCAAGCTTGACGAAGTCCGGTACGTAAGGGGGGCATTCCTCGTTCGGGGTGTTGCAATGTCGGGGGCAGCTTGGGCGCTGTCCCAGGCAACTGAAGGCGTAAGCCTTATCGAAGAAGAACTCCTGCCACTGCCGGACCATCCCGAGATAGCCGTTATTCAGGATAGCGATATTTACCGGGAGCTCATTCAGCACAGCGGTTGCGAGCTCCTGGATCTTCATTTGAATGCTCCCATCCCCGGCGATGTCGAAGACTACGCGATTGGGGAAGGCGGCCTGGGCTCCAATGGCCGCCGGGAAGCCATAGCCCATTGTCCCAAGACCGCCTGAGGAGAGAAAGGTTCTGGGACGGTCGTAGAGAAAGTAGTGTGCGGCCCACATCTGGTTTTGTCCCACCTCAGTAGTAATGATCGCATCCCCTCCGGTAAGTTCGTAGATCTTCTCCACAACGTACTGGGGCTTAATCACGGGGCAATCCTGACGGTACGTCAAGGGATTTTCCCGCTTCCACGCCATTAACTCCTCGCGCCAGGAATCGATGGGGAGGGGTTCCGCAAGTTTGAGCATTTCCTGGAGGACCTCCCGTGCGTCCCCGACGACGGGTACATCAACGAGCACATTCTTGCTGATCACCGCGGGATCGATATCTACGTGGACAACCTTGGCCTTCGGGGCAAACTTGCTTACCCTTCCCGTTACCCTGTCGTCAAACCTCGCCCCGACGGCAATTATCAGATCACATTCGGATACGGCCTGGTTTGCGGCGACCGTCCCGTGCATCCCGAGCATCCCCAGAAAGAGAGGATCGGTCCCGGGAAAGGCGCCGAGGCCCATCAGCGTGAGGGTAACCGGGATCCCCGTCTTTCTCGCGAAAGCGGTGAGCTCTGCCGATGCTTCCGAGGTGATTATCCCGCCTCCGGCGTAGATCACCGGTTTCTTCGAACGCCGGACGAAATCCATGGCCCTTTTGATCGCCTGAGAGTTACCATTCAGAATCGGTTTATACCCCCGGATGTTGACCTCCTCGGGGTAGGTGAAATCCCCTTCGGCCACGCTCACATCCTTGGGGAGATCGATGAGGACAGGGCCGGGACGTCCTGTTCTGGCAATGTGGAAGGCCTCCTTCACGATTCTCGGGATATCCTCCACGTCCCGAACGAGGTAGCTGTGTTTGGTGATCGGACGGCTAATGCCGATGATATCTGCCTCCTGGAAAGCATCATTCCCTATCATATCTACCGGGACCTGACCGGTGATGAGGACGAGAGGGATTGAATCCATGTTCGCGGTGGCTATCCCGGTTACCAAGTTCGTGGCGCCCGGACCACTCGTGGAGACGGCTACACCCACCCTCCCGGAAGCCCGAGCGTAGCCATCCGCGGCGTGAACCGCCCCCTGCTCGTGGCGGTTGAGAATCATGCGAATATCCTCCCGGTGCAGGAAGTCGAAGAAGGGCATGATTGTGCCCCCCGGGTAGCCGAAAACCACCTCCACCCCTTCTCTTTTTAACGCTTCAACAACCATTTTTGCCCCTGGCATCCTCATGACAAATACCCCCTATCGATTTTTTACTCCGGCCACAAGAACCGGTTTAGGTTCTATGGGGAAGGTAGTAATCCCTTGTTCCCCAGCTTTAATCCCCATGATCATCGGGGAAAAACCGCCCCCTTATCTGCCGAGCTCACAAGGGTTGCGTAACGGGCCATATACCCCTCCCTTATCTTGGGCTCCCATGGAGGGATTTCCGAAAGCCGTCTCCCAATCTCATCGTCGGACAGCTTAAGGTCAAGCCTCTTGCCCGGGATATCAATCTCTATCTCATCCCCATCCCTTATGGCGGCAACCGGCCCGCCTGCCGCCGCCTCCGGTGAGATATGCCCGATGGAAGCCCCCCTGCTCGCCCCGGAGAAACGCCCGTCGGTAATGAGGGCAACCTCCCTATCCATCCCGACCCCGGCGATGGCCGATGTCGGGGAGAGCATCTCCCGCATACCCGGCCCCCCCCGAGGGCCCTCGTAGCGAATCACAATAACCTCACCCTTTTTGATCTGCCTGGAGAGGATGGCCTCCATGGCCTCCTCCTCCGAATTGAAGACCCTCGCAGGCCCTGAGTGGCGAAGCATTGTCGGGTCAACGGCCGACTGCTTTACCACCGCTCCATCGGGAGCGAGGCTTCCCTTGAGAATCGCAAGGCCACCGTCGGAGTGGCGGGGGGCATCCAGTGATGCGATTACCTCCCTATCGAGAACCTCCACTGCCTGGATATTCTCTCCGACCGTGGAACCGGTCACGGTGAGCTCATCCAGATGCAACAGATCTCCACGGGAAAGCTCTGCCATGACGGCCGCGATCCCACCGGCACGATGTAAATCCTCCATGTGGTCATCTCCTCCGGGGGCGAGGTTACAGAGGTGCGGGGTTCGCCCGCTTATCGTGTTAAAATCATCCAGGGAGAGCTTAACCCCTCCGTAGTGAGCGATGGCCATCAGGTGGAGCGCCGTATTGGTAGACCCCCCGATGGCCATATCAACGCTGATTGCATTTTCAAAGGCACGCCGGGTGGTGATCCTCCGGGGTATCATCCCTTTCTCTGTAAGCTCAACTATCCTCTCACCGGCCAGCTTGGCAAGCCTCAACCTTTCCGCGGCCACCGCCGGAACCGTTCCATTCCCGGGGAGGGCGAGGCCGAGGGCCTCGGCAAGGCAATTCATCGTGTTGGCGGTGAAGAGTCCGGAGCAGGATCCGATTCCCGGGCATATCACCTCCTCAAGCTCCTTCAGGTCCTCCTCCGTCATCCTCCCGGCCGCGACTTCTCCCACAGCCTCAAATATCTTGTCAAGGCCAACCGCCCTGCCCCGAAAGCACCCGGCGAGCATCGGTCCCCCGCTTATCACTACAGCGGGAATGTCAAGCCTCATGGCCGCAATGAGCATCCCCGGAATGATCTTGTCGCAGTTGGGGATGAGAACAATTCCGTCAAAGGGATGGGCCATTGCCATCACCTCGATGGAGTCGGCTATGAGCTCCCTGCTTCCAAGGGAATACTTCATCCCGACATGCCCCATGGCAATGCCGTCGCAGACCCCTATGGTGCCGAATTCCATTGGTGTCCCGCCAGCTCTCCTGATCCCAGCTTTAACCATTTCAGCGATGGACTCAAGGCCCGCATGCCCCGGAACAACCTCGTTGAATGAGTTAGCGATGCCGATAATCGGACGGGCGATCTCCTTATCCGTCAAACCGAGGGCTTTCATAAGGGAACGGTGTGGCGCTCGGGTTACCCCGGTTTTCATTGAATCACTTCTCATGGTTCCTCCCTCCGTTATGCATTTTATCATCTCCCTCTTCCCGCTATCTTTGATTTCTTCCCGGGAGAGGTAGAAATGTCAGGACTTTCGGAATAAAAAAAGCCCCCTATCCTCAATTGACACAGGATAGCGGGCTTAATCGGCGTTTATTATGGACCCCTTATGGCCCTCCGCCTGCACCGGCTATCCCGGAGCAGATAATAATGGCTATAATAATGCTAATTATGATCGTCGGGATAGCCACGTTTATTTGAGCCTTATCGTTAAGGGAAAAAGGGAGCATAAAATATGTCCAACAATATAAATTTCTATTTACATTAAAATAACTATTCGGTTTTGTCAAGGGGTAAATGCAATTTTTTTTCGTCAACCACCTGCGGGGCTAACGCCCTTGAGCCTTTTTGAACCTCCTCTTTGATTCCATGATCCAAGATCATGTGATTATCCAATAGAATCATAAAGAACAAGCGTTTCCTCCCTTCTACATTAAAGACTCAGTCCTTGTTGCGATGTAGACTTGTTCTGGTCCATCAATACCCGACCCCCTTGACACGTGATGACGCAGGCTGGAACGCCTATACTCTCCTGCAAGGGAATCCAACCTCCCTATGTCTACCTCCTTCATCTCTTTTCCCTTCGCAAGGTATTCCTTTGCGAGTAAGATCATTTCATATCTCTCTGTCCGCAATACCCTTTCCAAATCTTCTCTTTTATCATGCAAGAATTGAGAGAGCTTGTCAAAATCGATCTTCATGCTTTCATAACCAAAATCGATTCTCTTCCATAAAGAGCTTATCTCCGTCCCGTTGGCAATAGGCTGGGGATACGGGTGAATAATGTTTTTTGAAATCCTCCCGTCGTCTGGATCTGAAGTATCCATCTGTAGATCTATTCCAGCATGGTGGAAATGCGTTATGAAGTTGTCCCAATCATGGAGTTTAATAAGGGTCCGGTTCCCCTCAAGATCGACGTATTCCCATGGGAAACTCTCTGAACCAAAAGCCCACTCATAGATGTATGCTTCGGATGGCTTCTCGCCATCTTTGCTTATTGACCCTAACGGCCTTGGAATATGGGCGAACATGTATACATCTTTTCTGAAAAAGTAATCTTCCAGTTTCTTGACAATCGTATGTCTCAAAAACAACCTGTGGGCAGATTTAGGGGAGGGGTTAAATTCCTCTCGAAAGGCGGAAGCCACTCCCTCATGGGTAATGATTGTCCCACCTATACCGGGAAATTCAGTTCTTAATTCTACGCGGACCGTCGCTGTGGCCCCGATTCCCCCTTCACATATAAATTCTATGACGCCCTCCCTTTCCCTCATTTTCCCTCCTGCTTGTGTGTTAAAGACAATTTGAGGCACTTCCCTTTAGATAATTAAAGGCCTCTTTGCCTTCACAATCTTTATGATATTATAAGGCTTTTACGGTGGGAGGTAAAGCCACGAGAATGAAACCAAGGTCTTACCGGTTCATCCGATTAAAGCTCTTGACATCTTTGCCCTTAAGCGGCTAACTTGGTTTAAAGTAACTTCTCACCATATCCATAGAATCCACCGGGAGGTCGAGGATGCGTTTTGGAGAAAAGTCGAGGGCATTCATCCGGTTTCTGGAGGAATGGACGGATGGGCTTAAGGCTTTGGTCCTCAAACGGGAGGTCACATCGCCTCAAGAGACCGCCATCATCTCCGTCGACATGATAAACGGTTTTTGCCATGAGGGTCCATTAGCCAGCCCCAGAGTCAAGGAAATCATCCCAGACATCATGGGCCTGTTCAAAGAGGCCCACAAGTTTGGGGTTCGGAATTTCGTGTTGGTTCAGGATACCCATTCCCAGGATACCCCTGAATTTGAGGCCTTCCCACCCCATGCCACCCAGGACTCGAGAGAATCCGAAACCATTCCCGAATTGAAGGAACTGCCCTTTTCTGATCTGTTCACCGTCATCCCAAAGAACTCCCTCCACCCGGCCATCGGGACGTCCTTTGACGACTGGTTGGAACAGCATCAGGACCTTCGAACCTTCATCGTTGTGGGGGATTGCACCGATCTCTGTGTGTATAACCTGGCCCTCTATCTACGTCTCAGGGCCAACGCCTTCGGGTTGAAAGGCCACCAAATACTCCTTCCCGGCAACTGTGTTCAGACCTACCACCTCTCCTTGGAAGATACCAAAGGGTTGGGGGCCCTTCCCCATGATGGCGACTTGCTCCACGCGCTGTTTCTGTATCACATGGCCCTCAACGGAATTCGCGTATTTAGCGTCATCTCTGCTTAAATCGCGCTGGTAATTTTGTGGCCCTGCTTCCGTCCCAGACTCTCTTGAATTTCTTGTCTGAATCCATGCAACTCCTCCAACTTTCAGGACGTCCCTCCAACTTTCAACTCTTCAATATCTCCATAGAATTTTCCTTGATGAATCAAAGACTTTGCTGTCTTGTGAAATTTTGTTTGATTTTTCAATTCAGGTTGCTAAAATGGGGGATAACTTGGATCGAGCAGGGGTAATGGCAGGGACTTCATTTCTATGAATCATAAACTCTATTTATAGTATTTTGCGATGGAATGCTTACTGGGTTTGAGTAACCACTGCTGGCACATTAGGTTAAGACCATATGTCTTTGTCTTATCTCTTCTGTCCGTCTTTTTTGCATGCGTGGCCAAGCAGAATGGGGTGACAGTTGAGGAATCCATCCCAAAGGGAACGGAAAAACCTGTTACTTCGGTTGATCTTAAACCAGATCTCCTCACAAAAATTCTCAACCTGAAACAGGACAAGCCAAGTTTCAACATAGATATCTGGACGGATAAAAAAAGGTATCGCGCAGGCGAAGTTATTCGTTTCTTGTTTCGCACAGACCGGGACTGTTACCTGATATTGATCGACTATGATACAAATGGAAATGTAAAAGTTCTTTTTCCTAATCGTTATTGCCAGAATAATTTCATAAGGGCGGGCAGAACTTATATCATCCCTGGCAGCGAATATGGTTTCAAGCTCAAAATAGAGCCTCCCCCCGGCATCGAAAAGGTCAAGGCCATCGCCACTACCGAGCCCCTTTCCCTTTTCGAACTCGATTTTGCGAAAAACCCCTTTCCTACAGTTGAAAGAAGTAATACCCGCGGCATGAGGACCACGAGGATCGCCTTGGATAGTCTGCCCACCTTCAATTGGGCGGAAAATAGCTGTACAATCAGTATCCGGTAATCCTGGTAAGAATGTCTAAAGTGAGATACACAGTTTGGTCAAAGTTGGAGCACGGCATTCGTAGGTTTTGCACAACGCCGTCCAGCCTCCGAACGACAATCAGAAGGGCGGAGTGGGCAATGAAAGGATTTGCCTGTATTCTCTTTTTGGCCTACCTTTTCTTTGGTCTGACAATCCCTTCGCATCTCATTGCCGCTACGCGTGGTATTAAGGTTGCCGTCAAGACTCCTGAAGGGCAAAGAATCGATCTCTATCGGGACTCCTATGCCCTCGTCATCGGAAATGGTAATTATAAGAAGGATTGGGATCCTCTCCCCGGTGCGATTCGAGACTCCGAGGAAGTAGCCGCTGCCCTCAGAAGAAACGGTTTCAGGGTCACCCTTAAAACCGATCTTACGAGGGAAGCCTTCAACAGGGCACTGGGCGAATTTGTGATCAAATATGGAAAAGACCGTGATAGCCGACTTCTCCTCTACTATGCCGGGCACGGTCACACGCAGAAGATGGCCACTGACGAGGAATTGGGTTACCTGGTGATGATAGATGCTCCGGCACCTGAAAAAGACCCAGTGGGATTCAGCCTCGCAAGCATTGACATGCAGGCCCTGATTACTCAGGCCAAGATGATCCGGTCCAAACATGTGCTGTTTATGTTTGACAGTTGTTTTTCCGGAACAGTACTGAATCTGAGGGACAGGGTAACCCCCAGCGCCATTTCGGACAAGGTGCGCTACCCGGTAAGGCAATTTATCACGGCAGGGAGAGCCAACGAGGCGGTGCCGGATCGAAGCGTATTCAAGGAGACCTTCTTAGACATTTTGGAACGGAGGGATCGGGAGCCTATTCCGGACGGGTACCTGACCGGGGAGGAACTGGGTTTGTACCTGAAGAGCAAGGTTCCAGAATACAACCCCATGCAACACCCCCAATATGGGAAGATCCGGGATCCCAGGCTTGACAAAGGGGATTTTGTCTTCGTTCTGGCCGAAAGTGGCGGTGCCATTATTGAGGAGCCTAGTCACCCAGGCATGAAGGCGACTCTCAGAATCAGGGCGAATGTCTCTGGAGCAAGGGTCTATCTGGATGGAGTGGACAAGGGTCTGACCCCAGTCACCCTTGAAACCATTCAGCCCGGCCGTTACAAGGTAAAGGTTGTCAAGGAGGGATACGTCCCATACGAGGAGCGGGTATTGGTCAGCCCTGGCAAAGTCCTTGAGGTGTGGGCTTACCTTGAACGGGTGGCCGCTAAAGGAAGCATCTCCCTCTCTGGCTCGCCTGAAGGTGCCAAGGTGTATCTGGAGGGTTATTACAGCGGCAGTGTTCCATGCACTATTGAGCAGGTGGAGCCCGGAAGGCACACCCTGACGGTGAAAAAAAACGGATACAGTGATTGGGTAGAAAAAGTGAGGGTGGCTGCCGGGGAAATGGTGCATTTGGAGGCGAATCTGAAGAAGGAGGTAAAGGAGGTTATTGAACCAGGTATTGGCGTGGAAAGTTTCACAAACAGTATCGGGATGGAGTTTGCCCTGATCCCGGCGGGAAATTTTACAATGGGAAGCCCGAGAAGGGAGAGGGATAGGGATGAAGACGAAAAACAGCACAAGGTAACCATAACCAGATCCTTTTACATGCAGACCACCGAGGTGACACAAGGCCGATGGAAGGCGGTGATGGGTGATAATCCCTCCTATTTTAAGGGATGCGGGGAGGACTGTCCCGTGGAGAATATTTCATGGGATGACTGCCAGGAGTTTATTCGCAGGCTCAATCAAATGGAAGGTACGGATAAATACCGCCTTCCCACCGAGGCGGAGTGGGAATATGCGTGTCGGGCGGAGAGTGTGACAAGATTTTACTTCGGCCACGATGACCGCAAACTTGGTGAATATGCCTGGTATGTCGCTAACTCGGGCGAACAAACCCATCCCGTGGGTCAGAAGGAACCCAATGCCTGGGGTCTCTATGACATGCATGGCAATGTCTGGGAGTGGTGCCAGGACTGGTATAAGAAAAGCTATCCTTGGCGTCATGTTAATGACCCAAAAGGGCCATCCTCCGGCTCATTTCCGGTTAGTCGGGGTGGGAGCTGGTACAGCAATGCTCGCTATTGCCGCTCGGCGGCTCGGTACTTCGTTTCGATGTCTCTAAACTATAGCTACCAAGGCTTTCGCCTCGTGAGGGAATTAGATTAAGCCTTTTTTGTTCTGGGAAAAATCCAATAGAGGCGGAGATCCATAAGGTGACAAAACGCACCGGCAACCATCGCGCAACTCATAGACGGCAGGCAATCATCGGCGCCCTGCTTGTGGTTTTTGCCTGCGCTGCCGCAGAGGTCGCAGCCCGTGCAGGATGGTTCAATACTCTGGAGAATACGTATTACGATCTCTGGCATAATCTGGCAGGTGTTCGGGCTGAGCCAAAGCACGTGGTTATCGTATCCGTAGATAACCAGACTTTGTTGGCTCACAAGGACGAACCTCTAGCATTCTGGGGCCCGCACTTCGCCCGGGCGATCGAGGCCTTACGCCGGGCCGGAACCCGAATCATCGGGATAGATTATGTCTTTACCGTCAGTGCCGAATCATGGCTCAAGAAGCTCGATTTGCCCGGGGGCGAGAAGAGCCGCATATATGACATCCCGATGAGAACACAGCTTGCATCTGGGCAGGTGGTGCTCGCCGGAACCGTGGCTGGTAATGATTCCGGAGAAAATGAAATCCTTTTGCCCGTCCTCGATTACCTTTTCGTCCTGCCAGGCGGCACGGAAGATGTGGGGCTGAGCAATTTTTACTCGGATACAGACGGGATAGTCCGCCAGTTTGTGCCCGCGTGGTTTGATGAAGGAACGACGCCAAGGGTGACCTTTGCTACCCTCCTGGCCGTTCGGGCCGCAGGTTTGGATCCTAGAAGCCGCAGTTGGCCGCTGGGTTATCAGAGGGTCTTCAACACTTTTCTTCCGCGCCGAATCGGTTTCGTTGGCCCTCCCGGCACCATCCCCCGGCTTTCCTTGGGTCGGTTACTCAACACTGCGACGGATAATGACCCGGATATCCAACGTCTTAAGGACAAGGCAGTCATCATCGCTGCGGAGCACGCAGGAAGCCAGGACATTCATTTGACCCCCTATGCCCAGGGCTTCTTGGGTATGGGGGGGCATGTCATGACCGGTGCAGAACTCCATGCCAATATCGTGGAGACCTTGCACACGGGACAATTCCCCCGGTCCGTGCCGAGCTTGCTTCGCCTCATCTACCTGGTAGCAGTGCTCATATTAGGAACCATCCTCTTTTTTAGCCTGAATCCATGGCGGGGCCTGGGGAGCGGCCTTCTGTTCGGCCTGGTTTGCATTGTTTTGGCATATTTCTCTTTCCGGATCAACCGGATTCTCCCTGTCACAAGCATCCATTTCGCACTCGCCATTAGTTATCTGGGGACCCTGGGCTTTAGACTCACCGGAGAAGAAAGGGAAAGGACGCGCTTGCGGCGAATGTTCGGACAATATGTTTCCGACGAAGTGGTGGAAAAACTTCTCGCCACAGGCCAGTGGCCGGATCTGGGAGGTGAAGCATTACACGTGACTATCCTTTTTGCGGATATTCGCGATTTCACCAAGATCTCCGAACGATTGCGTGCACACCAGGTG
>JAQYWG010000068.1 GCA_030145085.1 Thermodesulfobacteriota bacterium | reverse complement strand
GCTCGTTTCAGTTGTTCTTGGGCTCTCGGATCTCTTTTCAGTTGAGCTGAGCTATAAACGAGTTTGTAAAGAGCTGAGGCTAAATGCTGGGGAGGGTTTCCTAGCTTCACACTTCTTTCATCAGCGTAATACTCTCTGATCCTCGAACCATACATAACCAGGAGGTTGGTTAGGAAGTAAAGCAAAAAGGCTCCCATGCCAATGAGAGCAGCATACCCTCCCCCCTGCCTTCTTCCACCAGATATCCCTCCCCACATCAGTGAGAAGGCAATCCAATAGAGGATCAGGGGAATCACCGAAAGCAGAGTCATAATCATCATATCCCGGTGTTTAAGATGGGCAATCTCGTGGCCTATCACTGCCTTTAGCTCATCTTTGCTGAGCAGTCTTTGAATTCCCTGGGTAATACAAACCCTGCCATCTCTTATTGTTCTTCCAAAGGCAAAGGCATTGGGAATGAAAAGTTGAGAAACCCCTACTTTGGGCTTGGGAATTCCTGCCCTTTGGGCTAACTCAGCTATTTGATGATGAAGCTCTGGTTCTTCTTTCTCAGAAACCCATTTAACTCTCATCATAAGTGAAACCATTGAAGGTCCAATCAGGTACTGAAAGCCCATAAACAAAACTGCCAAGATAATGTAGCTGGTTGCACTCCCCACTCCCATGTAGCTGCCGATGCCAGTGATCACTCCATAGAGGATCCCAAACATCAGCACCACCAATAACCACATTTTCATTTGAAGTCCCATATAAGTTTACCTCCTTTTTAATTATTTTAGGGCTTTTTTCCTTTCTTTGACAAAACCGCCAAGGCATTTGCTTTCATTTTTGCCATCTACCCTGCTATTTCACCTATCTGCTCTCTTCTATTTCTTCTCCTCTCTTTCTTGATATTGTAACCCTGGGAACAGTTTATTTCCACCAATGAAAAAGCCGGATCACCCATCCACTTCGGCAACCCGGCTGTCTTTTCAATATATCGATTATTTCGCTAAAACGGTTCTGCCAAGTATCCTGCTAAAACACTCACCAAATTAGGTAACAGCCACTCGCAGTTACCAGACCTGGGATTCAAAGACCCGTGGCTTTCCGCCCCACCCTCACGGATGGTTTGGCTTTATCGGAAATCAAGACCTATCTTCTCGGATTTGGAAAACCTTGTCAATGGTAATCTCACTATGTTCAATTGAGTAAAACAATAGGTATGATGCCCAGGAATTACGGAAGTCTGATAGAGAAAATCACAATTTCACGGACATCCCCTAATTCTTGATCATTTTTCTGGCTTTGTAATTTTTTCCTTGACAGGTCCGCAATTATTTGCTATTTCGGAATAGTCGAACATGTTTCTGATAAACCGAACGATTTCCTTTTCATTAAAAACCTGGAACTTCCTCTTGAAGACCGTTAAAAAAGCTTTGGCAATATTAGACAGCTTCACTGGAGATGTCCGGAGCCAGGGCGTCACCGAAATTGCTTCTAAACTTTCCATGCCTAAGAGCACCACCCACGCCCTCCTTGCCACCTTGAGGGAAGAAGGGTACATCACCTACGACCCCAAGGCGAGAAAATACTCCCTGGGGTTTAAACCCCTCGAACTTGCGGGGAGGATTCGATCCAATCACGATCTGAGAGATCTCTCACTCCCTATCATGCAGGAATTGTCAAAAACTTGCGAGGAAGATGTGGCGTTGAACATCCTCGTCGAGGGAAGAAGGGTATGCATCGCTCTTGTTGAAAGCCGCTATTTCGTTCGCCAATTCGTTCCCGTTGGGAAGGCTCTGCCTCTTCACTGCAGTGCAGCAGGAAAGGTCCTCATGGCCTATTTACCCGGGAAAGAAATCGATGCGATCATCAAAAACCACGGTCTTCCAAAGTTTACACCAAACACCATAACCGACAAAGACAGGTTAATGATAGAGCTGGAAAACGTAAGAAAAAGGGGATACGCGGAAAGTCGAGAGGAATATGGCAAGGATGCAGCGGCTTTGGCTTTTCCCGTCCTCACGGGAGGAGGAGAGGGGGTGGTCTGTCTTTCGATCCAGAGCACGGTGAACCGGTTGACGAAAAAGACAAAGAAGATCTTTATCAGAGAAGGTTTGCGCGCCTCCAAAGAGATCAGCGCCCTGCTGTCAGAGACCGTAGTCTCATAGAAAGGGGGTGAGACAAAAAGGCTTTAAGAAGTTTAAAGGGTAAGAACACAAAATAGCAACCCAAAAAAAGGAGGGAGGATCATGTTGAAGAAAAGTTTATCAATTCTTTTCATTTTCACTCTTATTTTTTGTTTCCTCGCCATGGCTCTTGGGGCGGAGAAGGTAACTTGGAAGTTAGCCGGGGTCCACGCTGTGACCACACCGGAGACAAAGGGGCTCAAATACTTTGCCGAACTCGTCAAGAAGGAAAGCGGAGGAGACCTTACTATCCATGTGTATCCAGCCGGCCAGTTGGGGAAGAATGCCGTGGCATTGGTCGAAAACCTCATGATGGGCTCAATCGAGATGTTTGGAAACGTTATGGACTGGAATCAGCACTTGGTAAAGGACTTCGCCATTCTCGCAATGCCGTTCCTCTTCAAGGACCTGGATGCTGTCAGGGGTTTTCAAAAAGGAAGCATTTATCAAGACATGAAGGGACGTATGATCAAGGAACGTAAGGTCCGCATCATTGCCGATAACTGGTATCGTTTGCCCAAGGTTCTCGTTACAAAGCGACCTGTCAGAACCCTCGATGATCTGCAAGGAATGAAGATGAGGATGCCCAGTTTAAAGACGTATTTCGAGACCTGGAAAGCCCTGGGAGCAAAACCCACAACTATCCCCTGGGCGGAGGCCTTCCTCGCCCTGAAGAAGGGAGTGGTGGATGGCATGGACTCTCCCCTGGGATCCGTATATGGAATGAAGTTCTACCAGGCAGCAAGCTACATCGGCATGACCAATCATCTGGTGGCCCCCTTCGATCTCCTGACCAATGAGAAGAAATACCAAGAGCTCCCGGAAAGCCACAAGAAAATACTCCTCAAAGCGGGAAGGGAAGCCGGAGACTACTACACCAAACTGGTTGTGGATATGTTTGAAAAGGACAAAGTGAAAATGGAGAAGGCTGGAGTCAAGTTCATCGAAATGGATACGGCTTCCTTTGCTCGAGAAGCAATGAAGGTGGCGGAGCGGTTTGAGGCCGATGGAATGTGGAAAAAGGGCCTCTTCAAGCAAATACTCGAATCGCAGTGAGCCTGACGTTTGCCCTCGGGAGCCAGAAATAAACTGGCTCCCGGGGATCCTTCTTCAAAACGGCCTTCAATGAAAATGTTAAATCGTAAAAGACTTGACCAACTGGACGAATTCATCGGGAAAGTTGAGATGGGGTTTTGTTGTGTCCTGCTCGTTCTCATGGTATTCGTCGTCGGGTTGAGCGTCTTTCTGCGCTACATCCTGAAGAGTCCCCTGATTGCAGGGATGAACATGGCCACATTGATGCTGGTGTGGATGACTTTCTTCAGTGCCAGCGCCATCTACAAACAGAAAGGCCATATCGCCATCGAGTTCATAGTAAATCGGTTCCCCATAGGCTTTAAGAAGGGCGCACTTTCGTTCGTTTACATAATTATCGCTGCGGCCCTGGTTATCACCGTGATTCAAGCCATTCGCCTCGTGGGGGTTCAGTGGTACCAGGATATCGTGGCTCTGGGGATTCCGCGAAGTGTTCTTTCTTCGCCAATAGTCATTACCGGAATCCTCATGTTCCTCACAACGATTCGCCACCTGATCGATGAGATCGGTACACCTTCCGAAAAGGGTTAGAGTTGACGCATGGGTCTAGCTGTTCTCCTCATCTCCTTTTTTTCTCTTATCATTATTCAGTGCCCTATCTCCTTCGCTCTTCTCATCTCCTCAATACTCACCCTCTGGGCAAAGAGTCTTCCTCTGACCATGATCCCCCAGAATTTAATGGGGGGTGCTGAGAGCTTCACCCTCCTGGCTGTCCCGTTTTACATTCTCGCCGGCGAAATCATGAATGTGTCAGGGATCACCGAGCGCATCTTCAACTTCGCCATGGCGTTAATAGGACACATCCGCGGAGGCCTCGGCCACGTGAACGTATTGGCGAGCATGATCTTTGCGGGAATATCCGGGTCTGCCAGTGCCGATGCAGCGGGCTTGGGCAGAATTGAGATCGAAGCCATGCGCAAGGAGGGTTACAACATCCCCTTTGCAGCCGCCATCACTGCCGTATCGTCCACTATTGGACCTATCATCCCTCCAAGTATTCACCTTGTCATCTTTGGTGCTATCGCCGAAGTCTCAGTAGCGGATCTCTTCATGGCTGGTATCATCCCTGGAATCCTCCTGGGCATAGCCATGATGATCACCATCTACATTATGGCGGTGACAGGCATGGAGGTTTGCCCTACAAGGCCAAGACAACCAGCGGGTGAAATTTGGCGATCGTTCCGGAGGGCCTCTTTTTCGCTCTTGGCACCCATTATCATCCTCGGAGGAATCCTGATTGGTGTGGTGACGCCCACGGAGGCAGGGGTAATTGCGGTTTTTTATACCACGCTTCTAGGCCTTATGTATCGAGGGCTTAGCAGGGAGAAGATAGTCCGGGCATTGACGAACACGGTACGTTCAACAGCGGTTGTCATGTTTCTCCTTGCTACTGCAAAATCCTTTGCCTGGCTGATCACTGTGGAGCGTGTTCCCGAGATCCTGACGGAGGTCATGTTTCAGTTCACGAACAATAAAAGCGCGATATTAGTCTTCATTTGCATAGGGCTCCTTTTAATAGGGACCGTGGAGAGCGCATCCGCCAACCTCATCATTGTAACCCCGATTCTCGTCTCGATCGCCTTGACTTTGAACATCGATCTTGTCCATCTAGGCCTTGTAACCGTATTTGCGCTGATGATCGGCCTCATCACACCTCCCATAGGCACTTCCCTGTACATCGTGGCCGATGTGGCTTCCATATCCTTTGAAAGGCTTGTCAGAGCAGTGCTGATCTATTTGATCCCCATGATCGTTGTCCTCTTTCTTCTTGCATTCACACCGGACCTCGTACTTCTCATTCCCAGGCTTCTCGGTTACGCGGAATGAATGAGGGGCCGGGGGCACAGGAGGGCGATTTTCAATCAAGATCTGAAACACTAGAGGAGGAAAGACATGGAGAAATATGATGTAGTAGTTTGTGGTGGCGGTACGGCAGGGACTATAGCCGCCATCTCCTCTGCACGGCTAGGGGCACGGACGCTGCTCGTGGAGCGCGATGGATTTCTGGGTGGGACGGCGACTAACGGCATTCCCTTCTTGGGATTTTTCTCCGGCGACGGGACCAGAGTTGTTGGGGGTGTGCCCCAGGAAATCGTGGACCGTATGGTTGCCCTTCGTGGGTCTGTGGGCCACGTACGTGGAGGGACCTGGAACACGGGAAGCGGTGAATACGATTATGAATTCTCATTGACTCCCTATGATCCCGAATGCCTGAAGTTCGTCGCCCAGGAGATGGTCCTCGAGGCTGGTGTAGAGCTGATGTTCCAGTCAGTGTTGATTTCGGCTCAACTTGAAGGGAACAAAGTATTATCAATAGAGACAATGACTCCGGAGGGTAGGCAAGAGGTGGAGGCAAATGTCTTTGTCGACACCACCGGCGATGCGATGCTTACCTGGCTGGCGGGTTTTCCAACGGAAATGCGAGGACGTGGAAATATGCAGAACGTCACGCACATCATTCGGGTGGCAAACGTTGATTCTGACCGGATGGTGGAGTGCCTCAAGGCCGACGGGGCAATCAAAGGACTTTGGGACTGGCACATCCGCCTGACTCGGGGGCCGCTCCTCAATGGGGAGGAGGGTTTTGTTCACGTGGCAGGCCACGCCGAGCTTTGGGAAGGAAAGCCGCCTTTGACCTTCACGGGCGTTAGTTGGAGAAAGGAGGAAATGTCCTTCAATATAACACGCACAACGGAGGTGGACCCCACCAAAGCCGAGGACATCAATCGCGCGGAAATTAACGAAAGAAGGAACGTGGCTGCCGTGATAGAGGCGATGAGGGAACGCGTTCCAGGCCTTGAGAAGGCTTATCTCGTGAGCACCTCTACGCGTGTCGGGATCCGAGAGGGACGACGAATCCGGGGGCTATATGCTCTCACCGAACAAGAGGTAATCGGGCGCGGCGAGTTCCGGGATGGAATTGCTCGGGGTGCTTATCCGATCGATATCCACGACCCAAAGGGAGGAAAGACCCAGTTTGGTTTCATCAAGGAAGGAGGATCTTACGCGGTCCCTTACCGCTGCCTCATACCTGAAGGATCGGAGAATCTCCTCGTAGCTGGTCGGTGTGTATCCACAACGGGAAAGGCCCTCGGGAGTGTTCGCCTTATGGCCTGCTGCATGGCCCTCGGCCAGGCGGCAGGAGCGGCGGCTGCACTGGCCTCTCAGGAAAGAACTTCTCCAATGAAACTTGATGTGGATCGACTCAGGACCAGGCTTTTAAAAGACGGTGCCATTCTCGAGGTTTCCTGATTCATGATCCTAAACGAGGGTTTTAATTGAAGGAATTTCCGTGGAGAGATGTTTCTGAGATTGAGATAGTGCGGGAGAAAGTGCGGACAGGACTTCCTTGTGGGAATTATAAGCTTGTGCGAGCAACAGGAAGACTTACGGCAGGCAATTACGTCCTATTCAGGCCGGGCGATCTCGAGAAGGAGAAATATCAAAACAGGTCTGATGGGCAGCAATCACGGAAGTCCCCGAGAGAAAATCATAATTTCATGGACGTCCCCTATTTACTACATACCAGATTTTAACCACAAATAATCAATTCTGCGGATTTTGCGGGAGAATGGGTAAACCGGATACCCTTGTGGAGGTTATGAGTTTCTGCTGGGAGCAGAAAGACCTACGGGCAGACAATAAGGGCCTCTTCCGCGTAGCCAACCTCCAAAACAGGTATGATGCCCCCAGAATTCTTGTCCAATGTCAAGGGTTCCTTTTTAGGTTTTAGGCAACTTCTGCATGAACGATCCCTAAAACATATGGCCGTTCTTTTCCGCCTTCATTTTCCGGATTAGATCGTATCCAACTTTGGCATGCGTTTTTCTTGAAGCAAGAGGGACACACCGCCCCCCAGCACCAAGATGGCTGCGAAAAACGTAAAGCACGCTTCCAAGGAGAAGCGTTGAGCGATCCAACCTCCTATTATAGGAGATAAAAAATGGAGTGCTTGAGAGGTGTAGATCATCCCTACGGTGCTACTTCGCACCGACCGATCCACCAGCGTGGTGGCGGCTGTCATCAATATGGGGCTGATGAAGCTTACCATCCCTAAAAGTCCCATTACGACTGCCATCACCGGCACCGATACCACAGCATGCATCACTAAAGAGAGGGCCGCGCCGACGAAAAAGAGCATGGCCAGCAAGAGCCGCATGCCAAATCGGTCGTAAAGAGCCCCCAGGATCGGCTTGCAGATGGCACCCAGCACGAAATAAACACTCATCAGGATACCAGTAGTGCGGGCATCTGCCCCCATGGTTGAGGTCACAAGTAAAGGGAAGAAGATGATTATTCCGCGATATCCGATACCTCGAAGCCCATAGATTACGATGAGGGTGACCACCGGGCGGTTACAACAAACTTTGCGCCATATTTTTGAAAGAAGGCCTTGCACAGTCTGTCGGTCAGCTTGTGCCTCTGGAAAAGAAAAGTAAACATAAATCAGTAGCAAGATCATAGGGAGAATTATCACCCGGAGGCCAACCCGCCATCCGAGTGAAACGGCTATTGTCCCGATCAACGCAGGCATTACGGCGCTTCCGACATTCCCACCCAAACTGAATATTCCCATGAAAAAACCTGGTCTGCTCCTGAAACCCTCGGAGACCAAGGCAGTAGCTGTGGGGTGGAATGTACTGTTACCTAAGCCCGCAAGAAAGCTCAAAGCCAAGATGAGATAATAGTTTTTGCCCACCGAGCTGATCCCGAAAAAGCACACTGATGAGAACATCAGACCAAGACAGAAAATGAGCTTTCTTTTTCCCAGAAAATCGGAATGGATCGAGGCGGGCAACTGCATCAAGAAGAGGGACAGCCCGGCGGCCGAAACGATCATCCCCGTCTGTAGGATCGAAAGATCCAGTTCTTTCATAATCATGGGCAAAACCGGAATCAATACATAATTGAAGCCGTCACTGAAACCGTGAGCAGCCGCAATCGATGTGAGGTTCAACCCGTGAAAAAAACGGTCTTTATCCATCGGGTTCCCCGCCGGGGCATGAGGCGAAAAGAGTTGCTTTGGGAAATGGATGAAAATCCAGTATAAACTGACCCAGTCCTCCATAGCCTTCTCTCATCCTTACCATAGAAACGGTACTTTGGGAATCTCCTCGTTGCGGTACGGGTTCAATAATGGGGAACTCTGCTGGCAAACACTTAGGGCCGTTGTGCATGCATCACGGGAAGAAGAAATAATTAATTCTTCTTTCCTACCCCCTCAAATAATGATTATTGAATTGTTGAGTTCTCCTAAGAAACTGAAACAGTTTCTTCCGCGTATAACGCACAACGCAGTGTTGTGTGCGACCTTTGCTAACTGAACTATTGCAATTCTCCTCATTTTGCAAGAAATCCAAGATTCCTGACAACAGAATAGCTCATCGGTGCAAGGGAATTAATTCATCTTAAAACATGAAACCTAATCGTTTCATATTATGTGCTTCTATTAAGTAACCGATCAGTTTGCCCCGCCTTTAGGCCCCCTGTGTGGTATGGCGGATAGCTGTAGAGTTTATCCTGAGCACAGCCGAAGGGTTTATCCTGAGCACAGCCGAAGGGTTTATCCTGAGCACAGCCGAAGGGTTTATCCTGAGCCTGTCGAAGGGTTTATCCTGAGGTTGACGAAGGACCACAAGTGAGAGACTCGCCGAATAAACGAGCGAGAGTCCGTGGAGGGATTCTTTATGGATACGTGTGTTCACGAAAAGGGGTATTATCTATCATATTGTAATCATTGACCTTTTTTAATTGTTCATTTTTTTCTTGACAGGAGCAATATAGCATGTCCCCCATTTTTGTGGTTTGTAGAAGGGTTATGCGGAAGCTGGTTCACGGTGGTTTGCAGGTTATCAAATCTCTTCCATGAACTTCTTCACTTGATAATCCCACTCACGGGTTTCAAGGTCCACATCCGTTCGGTCCGGCTCGCAACGAGCTACCGAAACGGTCACATGTCCCCCTCCGCCCTCGAAGCTCACACAGCATTCAGTTCGCTCGGCTACCTTGAGGCCCAGGTCGGTCCCGAAAAAATCCGCGGCTCGCCGAAGGACCTCGTCAGGTTGCAATTGAGACTCCTTACTATATCGTGCCATGGTGAATCCCCCTCATTCCTTTTTGAGTGCTTCTATAATTATGGACTGCGACACTACTCCAGCAGATTACGCTCATGTACAACCGCCTTCTCGACAAAATCGAGGAAATTCCGGTAAGAGCTCATTATATGTATCCGGAGAGAAAAATACCATATTGAATTTTGAGGCTCCATTCATCTATTCTTATTGGTGGGGACAAACGAGCTTTGTAGAACCCACGCAGCCCGAAGGAGGATGAAGATAAGACGATATCGGAGTTACTTGATTTCCCTTTTCCTCGTTTTCCTGCTCGCGTGTTCAGCCCTTTCGCCACGCCGAATCCCTTTCCTGTCTGAGAGACCGCAGGAGTGTCAGGAATTCCTTAATGTCCTGGATAAAAAGGTAAGCGAAGCCGGTATGAGGGATGCCTCAAATTTCCCCATTTCAGGTTTCCCCTACCTTCGAACAAATCGTTTTCTTGCATCCTTGGGGACCGATGTCAAGGACGACGAGGCGGGAGAACAGTGGGTTTGGTGGATGCAGCAGTTAGACCTCGAGTCCAGGTGGAAGGAGATTCGCAATTTGCCGGATGAGGCGATCCTCTCACTGGGGTCGAAAAGAAATGGCCGGCCGGATCGAGGGGGATTATTTGCCCGGGTGGAATCCTGTTCTCACAGGCTTCTGAAGTATGATATGAGGCAACCGGGTTTCTATGAAACCCTTCATCCCCTTGTGGGAGTGCCGGATGAATATTCCTTTTCCAGGAGGGCCATAGGGCTCTACCCGTTGTTTTTAATCCCGCTAACAATCGCCACGAAGAGCTCTCGCGGTAAGTTCAAATCTTGGTACGTCATGAACCTGGACGACCTGCCCGTCGATGGAGACCTTATTGCCTTTGTTCCGTCTCAGGGGGTTCCCCTCGGGGAAAAAGAGCTTCAAGGGCTACTCGAGAACTCCCGAAAAAACCCCTTGGACGTGCCTTTGCCGAGCGGGGAAGATGAGAAAAGGATTGTTGCGCATTTTGCGCCCATCATTTTCCAGGATGTTGCCGCTCCATATGATCGGTTTGGGCGTATTATCTGGGAAGGAGAGCGGTTGACGATCGACGGGCAAAAACCCCTCGTGTACTATTATATCTCCCATGGTTTCCTAAAAGGAGAGCCCATCTTACAAATCAATTATGCCATCTGGTATCCCGAGCGAGCCGGGAAGAGATCGCCCTGGATCGAACGGGGCCATTTGGACGGAATGACCGTTCGCGTGTCTCTGGACTCGAGGGGGCATCCTTTTATGGTCGATGTGACGAACAACTGCGGATGCTATCACTTCTTCGTCCCCAAAAAAGCGAGTTTGGATCGAGTGATTTCCAAATCCCTTGGGCTTGACCCCTTCGTGCCGCAATGGCTCCCGGAGGTTGGTCCCGGCAAGCGCCTTGGTATCCGCGTGAATTCGGGATACCATCAGGTGGAGCGTATACTCGCCTCAGAAATCCCCTTGGAATCGATTCCCTATGAACTCGTGCCTTACGAAGTTCTGGAGGCCTTGCCCAGGGAGGGTGACCAAACTGAAAGCATGTTCGATGAAGATGGAATTGCCAAGGGATCAGGGAGGTGGAAGGAGGAAGTCCTCTTCTTCTCCATGGGGGTGCCATCTGTTGGAAGCATGCGTCAAAGAGATAACCACCCCCTCGTCCTCGTCGGGCGGGCCCACTTCGATGACCCAAGTCTCTTCGAGAAGAACTTCGTTTTCAAGTAGATGATTAAGGGCCTTTTGATATTGTTGGTATCGGCTGTGATGCTGCTCCAGGTGACAAGCCTCGCAGCCCCCCTCGAAGTCCCTCATGAAAACGAGATACTGGCCGTGGTTCAAAGGATGGTATCGGTATTCGAAGACGTGGAGGACTTCACCTGTGAAACGGAGGTAACGTACTACGATGAGGGGGTGGAGGATCAGCGGTGGCGGGTCAAGTTCTTCTTTAAAAAGGAAAGGCAATTCCGCGTGGATTTCTCATCTCCCTATAAAGGGCTCAGCATATTCTACCGCGGTGGTGGTGAGAAATTAACCGTGAGGCCGTTCCGATTCATCCCCGCTTTGAGCTTCAGCCTCTCCATCGATGACGCCATCGCCAGAACCCCCAGCGGGCAACGAATCGACCAGACGGATGTCGGGTATTCCATTCGGTTCGTTTTCAATAATCTCAGGTCGATTGAGCAAAGGGAGAATGAATTTCACGAAGACGAGGAGCGAATAACATTCTTGTTTTGGGCCATGGATTATATCGAGGGAAAATCCCTCGAGAAGTATCGAGTGTTTGTCTCAAAGAGGATCTGGTTCCCCCTGCGCGTTGAGAGGTATGACCATGAGGGCAAGCTCATCGAGCTCATAATCTTTAGAAATCATACCATTAACTCCCATCTGGAAGACACGATCTTCGTTAGCTGGAATTCCATTTCAAATTACTCCTGAGAGCATGCTCGCACATCATCCCGTTGCGGATGACCATTGAGGTCTGCCGAGGTTATTGAAAAGGAGAAAGAGCTGATGGGGTGGACCTGGAAATCAGTCAGGGAAAGACCCGGGGGCTCGTAGGCGAGAGCGGTTGCGGGAAGACAACGGTTGGGCAACTGATCCTGCAAGGGGAAATAGGGGACATGTTACCTACGTTGCAAAGCACTTGACAGCATGGCTGGAATTCAAGATCTGCAAGTCCATAGTGGGTTCTGAAACCCAAAGCTGGACAGCCAATAGAAAGGGGGACATCGTTGAAAATTGTCCCACTTGTTTTCTTGGGTATAAGGCAACTTATGTACGAACGTCCCTTTACTACGTATGTCGCAGAGAACCGCCAGCTATTTAAATTCTCCCAGCAGCTTCACTATCTTTCCAGCAGGTATCGCGAACCCGATGTTCTGGGCACCCTGCACGACCGCCACATTTACGCCGACAAGTTCTCCATCGAGGTTCAAAAGAGCGCCACCGCTATTCCCGGGATTGATGGAAGCATCTGTCTGCACTAAGCCCGAACAAACGTATTCACACTCCGGGCTTGAGAATGCTCTATCCTTGCCGCTTACCACGCCTACAGTTACGGAATTCTCTAGGCCAAGAGGATTCCCTATAGCTATGACAGTTTCCCCAATCATAAGGTTCTTGATATCTGCAATTTTTACTTCTTTCACCAGAGAAGGAAGATCCGTCTTAATTATGGCAAGATCGTCACTCTGGCTCATCCTTATGACTTTTGCTCGCAATATGGTGCCGTCGTTTAGAACTACATAAATACTACTTGCCTTCTGGATAACATGTGCATTTGTGACAACAAGACCATTCTTGCCCAAAATGACACCTGAACCCAAACTCTTGTATTTTAACGTGCCTTCGGAATAAATTTCCCCGAAATATTCTTTGAAGAACAGGTCAAGCTCCTCGCCGTATTGCCCCCACTCGGGATGTTCCCTTAAATCAATAATGTTTTCAGTTCTTATATTGACCACCGTCGGGGCATATTCCCTGACCACCCTCACTACGGGAGTTTCGCGCGCACTTTTAATGGTGCAGGCGCTGTTGAACATTGAAGCTACAAGGAAAACAAAAATACCGAGGATATTTACGATCTTCATTATCAATCCTTTCTTTATGTGAACACCTTAAGAAAGCGATCTCATGTTCATAGGGTATTCAGGACGTCAGTGGGGTGGCCCTACCGGTCTAATAGTGCGCTACTAAGCTTCTTCGGCCGAAGGCCGAGACACACTTGCCAAGGGGTAGATCCGTCGTCGGAATAGCGGGGCTCGTGGCGATCGGCAGACTATCAATTACAACAATATGTGCAAACAGCAAAAATTTCAAGGCCTCCTTGTTCATCCACTGCCCATTCCAAATGCCAGAATAGGATAACGAGTTTAGCAGACAAACAGAAAGACTCAGGGTCAGCCAATGAATTCCTCCTCGGGCCGGCCGATCTCCAAAACAGAAAGCACCGCAATGGGTATTATGTCCACAGATATAGTTATCAATGCCTCTTAACGGTTTTTCCGTGAAACTCTCCTCCCTCACATGGTATATTGCAAGCCTGACCCTCACCCGTACTCTTCTATGGGAGGGCAGAAGGTGAAGAACATCTAGCTGGGGGAATATCCAGGAATTACGGAATTCCCGAGTGAATATTGATTTTTCAACAACGTAACTACGTTC
>JAQYWG010000067.1:13351-13605 GCA_030145085.1 Thermodesulfobacteriota bacterium | reverse complement strand
GCCGAAGACATCAGCGCCATCGGCTTCTCTTTCGTAGGATGCCCCCACGGCCACGTGCTTCACAATGCGCGCTTTCTCAAGCCCAAGCGTCCTTTCGGCTCGTTGGACCTTGAACCGGGCCATCTGGATGTCCAGCCGATGATCCATGGCGTACCTGACTGCCTTTCCCAGGTCGGGAAGCTCCAAATTTTCTTCGGCCGCTCCTCCCTGGATTTCATAGCCGATCTGTCTCGGTTCAAGGGATAAAACCCGAT
>JAQYWG010000067.1:0-13341 GCA_030145085.1 Thermodesulfobacteriota bacterium | reverse complement strand
CTCTTTCGAGGCGGGAAGTCGTGCGGGTTCTTCAACCTCTTCCCCTCGAATCTCATAGTCAATTTGCCCTAGCCCAAGGGCCAAAACCCGGCTGAGGTGAGATCTCGCTATGGCAAGCTCACCCTCAAATCGCGCAAGTTGCATTTCCGCCTCTGCTACCATTGTCTGGGATAGATAGACATCCAGATCGCTCATGTATCCAAAATCACGTCGTACAACTACCTGATCCCGTATTGCCATGAACCTGTCGAGGATTTCCTCGGTTTCCTCCTTGGCCTCGCCCAAATAGTAGACGGTATTGTAGGAGTGTTTGGCCTCAGCGACCGTATCCAGCACCATCTGTCCCACGCGCATAATGGTGGCTTCCATTTGAGCAGCAGCCGCCTTTTTCCGAAATGGGATCTGCCAGAGATTCGCAATGGGGAAGAACAGGTCGGCATCGATATTGGTCCCGCTCCCGCTGCTTATCAAAAACCGAAAAACCGCGCTTAGGCTCGGATTTGAGAAGAGACCCGCCTGGACGAGCTCGGACTTGGAGATGCCAAGCTCCTCAAAGCTGCTCTGGAGCAAGCGGTTGTTGAGAAGTGCCACTCGGACCGCCTCCTGCCTGGACAATCTATCGGCCAGGAGTTCATCTACTTCCGTCAGAATGGCCGTATGCTCTTCTTTGGACTTCTCCCAAAGAAGTTCCTGATCCGTGCGCTCTTTCGCCATCTCCTGAAACCTTTTCCATTCAGGGGCGGTCTTAACCGCGCACCCAACGAGCAAAAGGATGAGGAATGAGAGGATATTCAATCCCTTTGTCCTTATCTTGAAAACCTCCATCTGTCATCTCCTTCCAATTAATGACGACTCCCGTCCATTCTATGTCACGTGTACAAAGGTGAACATACCACCATGGGGCATGATTCCCATGGGGATATCCGCATGGGCATTGACGGTGTGGTGGAGCTTATGGCAGTGAATACGCCAGAGGCCGGGAGCTAAAGCTTTAAACTCCACATCTCGCGTAGTCCCGGGCGGTACGTTTATCGTGTTGCCGGGCCACTGGGCTAATTTCGGGATAGGACCACCCTCAGTCCCGACAACCTTCCAGGTGTGCCCGTGAATGTGGATTGGGTGGCTATCCATGGTGAGGTTGGCAAATCGGATCTGCACCCGATCGCCCTGCCTCACGGTCATCACCTCGATGTCAGGTGCCACTTTTCCGTTGAAGGTAAACCAGTTGAAATCCATGGTGACCAGATTGGGCCGATCATTTCCCGGCAATAGGGCGAAGGCCTGGAGCATAATGGCAAAGTCCCTGTGAATCTTGTACTTGGGTTCCTCGGGGTGAATCACGAAAAAGCCACCAAGGCCCATATGATCCTGCTTCATCATGTTGTATCCGGAATGGTACATGAATGTGCCCACCTGGTGTACGGTGAACTCGTAGGCCCAGGTACCCCCCGGAGGAATGGGGGGGTGGCTCTCTCCGCCTGCCCCGTCCTGCTCAAAGGGGACCTCCAGACCATGCCAGTGAATGCTCGTGGGCTCGGGAAGCTCGTTTTTCACCATAATGCGCACCCGATCGCCTTGTGTGACCTCGATGGTCGGCCCAGGCACCGATCCATTGAAGCCCCAGAGTTTGACCTCCTTGGGAACCTTCATGAGGTGGACATAGGGGTTATTGCGCTTCCAGATCTCCGATACCACCGGGTGTGGTAGTCCTCCGGTTGTGAGGAACCGCTTCACCGGTTGCATAATCAAGGTGAAGACCTTCACACCTCCATCCATTTCATAGCCAAGTGGTGGTACGTTAAGGGTGTGGACCCGACCCATTTGCTTGCCCATCAGGGTCGGCGGAGGCGAGATCGGGATGCTGGGATTGGCCCACGCCGTGGGGGGATATTTCGCCATGGGCATATGGGCATGGCCCTCCGGTTGGGAGTGAGCTTCATGCCCATGTGCTCCCATTCCCCCCGATTTGGAGAAGACTCGCCGCGTTGAAAATACCGAGATGCCGGTGGCTAAGGCCATCCCAATGGCCTTCAAAAATTTTCTCCTTTTTAGCATGGCCCGGACCTCCTAGCTTTGTCTACAGGTAGACGGTTGTTACTTCCTAGCCTTAATTTATCCCTTTGAGTGGAAAATACAAAGCCTCAAATCTCCCATCTGGAAACTCTCTGAGTCGTTTTCCTATTACAAGCAATTCAACGGAGGAATCCATACCTTAGAAAAGAGGGGTAATCCTTCAGTTTACTCCTCTCGTCTCGGGTAATAAGCCAGTACTATTATCCGTGACGATGGCCATTTGGCTAAGATTACGGGCAAGCGAGTAGACTGTTCCTGCGATCGGTAGGGTGGTATTTCACCATGAGAGGTGCATACTTGCCCACGGTGAGGATTAGTTCCAAAGTTCTGAGAGATCCATTCTCATTCGAGGGTCCTCAGATATTCGATCAATGCGTTCAAATCGGCTTCAAACATTTGCCAGCGGGGCATGGTCCAATCCAAAGGCTCTCCATCCGCTTCCAACGCCTGGGCGATAGGCCTTTTGATCAGGGCATCTGTGTTGCGAGAATTCACCTTCTCCTTGGCTTCTCTCCCAGGGTTACTTTGATGCGAAGAAAATTCCCTCTCCGCAAAGCCTTCAGTTCAACCCTATCCCCAGGTCGGTGATCTCGGATCATCCTTATCAGGTCATCCGAGGATATCACTTTTTTCCCATCCATTTCGGTAATTACATCACCTCCCACCGGGATTACGGAATTTCCTACTTGAACCCGCCTGTTTCCCCCTCTCAGGCCAGCCCTGTCCGCAGGCCCCCCCCCCACAACTTCTGCGATCACTGCGCCCCGCTCCACCTTAACCCCTAGAACCTTCGCGAATTCCGGAATGAGCGGATAGACCGATGCCCCTATCCACGGATAGGAGACATGTCCCTTTGAGATCAGCTCTGGTATGATCCGTTTAGCTGTATTCGCCGGGATGGCAAAACCGATCCCCACACTGGCCCCAGTGGGACTGATGATGGCTGAGTTGATGCCGATAATCCTTCCCTTGGAGTCCAGCAGGGGGCCACCGGAGTTGCCCGGGTTAATGGCCGCATCGGTCTGAATCACGTCCTCGATCAATGTTCCCGCCTCCGAACGAATACTCCTCCCCAGGGAACTGATGATCCCCGTCGTCAGTGTCTGGCCCAGACCGAAGGGATTCCCAATGGCCAACACCTTCTGGCCTATTTGAAGTTCGGACGAATCCCCCATGGGGATTACCGTAAGTTTCTCCTTGGGCGCGTCAACTTTAATCACCGCCAGGTCATTGTCCGGATCGGCACCAACAAACTTTGCAGGCCATTTGCTGCCATCACTTAAGGTGACTTCCAGTTTGGTGGAATCCCGGATGACATGGTGATTGGTCAATATGTGACCATTGGTGTCGATGATTGAGCCCGACCCGGCGCCCTCCCTTGGAATCGGATTGAAAAAGAAGTCCCGCTGGACTACGACACTTGTGATATTGACCACACCCGGCCCGACCTCGCGATAGATGGAGATATTGTTTTCCTCATCCTCGGTTTTTGCGACCCCCAAGCTATATCCGACCAACACAAAAAAGATCACCGAAGCAACCAAAATGAATCTGTATTTTTTAACTTTTCCCATTTTCAACACCTCCTTTTCTCCTTCAAACTGAAAACATCAAAGGGCATCTCCGGGATAATGAAACGGTAAGGGTGTAGCATTGATAACGCAAAGGGGAAAAAAGAGAGTAACACTCCTCTCAAAGCAACAAATCTGGAGAGATTTTCCGCAGATTCCATGACTATTCATCAATTTTAAGAATCAGGCTTCGTTATGAGGAGGTGATCAATCAGTGCAAATGCTTCCTTTCTTGCCCAATTACGAGCACCCAAGGCTCCCCCCATTACATAACCCTCTCGATCGATCAGGTACGTTGTGGGAATAGACCGAACCCCATACATGAGACCCACCCTGCCATCAGAATCTAAAAGAATAGGGAAATGCAGTTCGAATTTCTCCTTAAGAGCCCTCACCTTGTTGGTCCCTTCCTGGAGGTCCACTGCCAAGATAATAAAATCTCTATCTTTAAATTGGGTGTAAAGCTTTTCCATGGATGGCATTTCCGCTCGACAAGGCAGGCACCAGGTTGCCCAAAAATTTAGGAAAACGATCTTTCCTCTGTGATCCTCCAATTTCACTTCTTTGCCATTGAGATCCTTCAGTCTGAAGCTTGGGGCCGCAAGCTTCTCATTGATCCTAACGACCCCAAGATTTTCCCAGAAATGTATTTCTGCATCAGTGCGGTTCGGAAAGATGAGGCTATACGCGGAGAAAAAAACCCATGTAATCAATACGAGTGGAAAACCTTTTTTCAGCTTCCCTACCACTTCTCCCTCCTCATGGTGAACAGGCCGATCATCATCCGCCTATTTACGGAACCTCGTTAGATGCCCGCGGGGTATAGACCTACCCATTGCTTTCGGTTGCTTCTTTAATGATAGATCCAACTAAAATATCCATCATCCGGCTCAACTTGTCGAGATCCCTACTCCCGTAGTGTGCAAATAGATACGAGGGTTGAAAATAGATGACATCTACGCGCCCAGAATCCAATTCCCTGACCACAATTCTAAAGGGGATCTCTAATGCTGCCCTGGGTTCTGCTCTCAAGACTTCATGTCGTATCTTGGGACCAGTAAATCCGATGGTGATCCCGTCTTTACCCACGACACCGGTCCTTGCCATTATTTCTCCGTGGCTAGCCTCAAAGATGACTGATAGATTTCTCGCCTTGATCGCGCTCTTCAGCTTCCGTACTGTGTCGCGAAAAGAACTATGGGAATTCACGACTACGGGTTGAGATGGAATCCTCACATCAGATGACCAAGCTCCGCTCAGTGAGAGGACACCTGTTATCAAAACCATCGGAACCATCCGGAAAACCTTCATCATCGCCCCCTTCCGGCAATATCACGATAGCAATCGCCATGATTGCATGGTGAAAATATTCGATAGCTTCTGTTCCGGGAAATATGGCTCCAGCTACTTGACGATCAATTTCCCCCTCATCCAATGATGTTTCCAGCCGCAGAAAACGGTACAGTGAATGGGGAATTCTCCTTTCTTATCGGCCGTGAATTCGATGGTGACCCATTTCCCTTTGGGGAGGGGCTCGGTTATGTTAAAGGCCTTGATACCAATCCCATGATCCTTATCGATCGAAATGGCCTTGATGATCACTTTATCCCCTTGGTTAACCGTTATCGTATCAGGGATGAACTTGTAGGCATCAGCCTTCACCTCAAATGTCGTCACTTCCCCGGCCATCAATAAAGAAAAACTACAAACGACGACTCCTAATAGCAATAGGCTTACCAAGATAGTATGGTTTCTTCGTTGCATGGGGTCCTCCTATGTTTTTTTTCAGAAAATGTCCCTTCCCATGACAGCAGATCTCTTTGGGAATAATTTAGCTCCCTCTTCGCACAAAGGGGTTACTTCTAGAAGCTGAAATCGTAGTGAGAAATCCAACCCCTCGAATTACGCTAGGTCTCTCTTTTTTTCCTCGAATTCCTCTTTGTTTATCTCTCCGCGGGCATATCTTCGCTTGAGGATCTCCAGGGCCGATTCTTCTGATCTTGCCCCGCGCCCCCCAGTACCCGTCGAGATCACCACCCACCTGATCAGAAAAATAATTCCCACGATTACCGCGATCCAAAAAGCGGCCATGAGGATCATTCCTACCCACCCCGTGCCATACCCCCAACCCATCATTCCCGGGCCCATGTGCCCTCCGTACCCGCGCCATTGAGCGAAAATAACCTTAAAAAGTGTCAGAGCTATACTCATTTCCCTGCTCCCCTTAGAATATAAAGAAAACAAAAGGCACCCCGAAAGCCAAGATCTCTGCGGGTGCCCGATGGCTCAATAGATGGAACCCATCCGCCCCGTGTATTTTTCGACCGGGATTCCCTTTATCAGGGAATCATCCTTGGTCACTAATTTCGCTTCACAGGCATAGCCACCATCGTGGACCTCCGAATATTTCACGTATCAAGGAAAAGAGTTTTACTCCTTTTGCAAGTACCGCTCCGGATCCTGGGCAAACTTCTCCTTACATCCCACGGCGCAGAAGTAGTAGGTGTTGCCCTTATATTCATAGGTTGCGGCCGCCTCTTCCTCCTTGACATCCATTCCGCATATGGGATCTTTTGCCATGGTTTTTACCTCCCTTCTCCATTTTTTTGATCATAAAACGTCCTTCTCCAAATGGAGCAATGGAGTGCTCAGATACCTTTCCCCCGTATCCGGCAGGATGACGACGATGAGCTTCCCCTCGTTCTCCGATCTCTTGGCGACCTCGAGAGCTGCCCACATCGCAGCACCCGATGAGATACCGCAGAGGATCCCCTCCTCCTTTGCCAGCCTTCGGGCCGTCTCAAAGGCATCATCGTTGGTGACCTGGATGATCTCGTCGATGATCTTGGTATTGAGGACATCGGGAACAAACCCCGCTCCGATCCCCTGAATCTTGTGGGCTCCAGGCTTTCCTCCGGAAAGTACGGGTGAATCCTTAGGCTCCACAGCAATAGCCTTAAACTCCGGTCTTCGCGGTTTAATCACTTCGGCTACCCCGGTTATGGTTCCTCCGGTTCCGATACCGGCCACCAGCATATCCACCTTTCCGTCAGTATCCCTCCAAATCTCTTCTGCTGTGGTCTTGCGGTGGATTTCCGGGTTAGCGAAGTTTTTGAACTGTTGGAGCATGAGGGCGTTGGGAGTCTCTTTGACCAGTTCCTCCGCCTTCCGGATGGCTCCCGGTATTCCTTCTGGCCCCGGAGTTAAAACCAGCTCTGCCCCCAGCATCTGCAAGAGGTTCCGCCGCTCGATGCTCATGGTTTCGGGCATGGTCAAGATCAGCCGATATCCCTTGGCCGCGGCCACAAAGGCCAGGGCAATGCCGGTGTTTCCCGACGTGGGCTCGATGAGGACCGTATCCTTTTTTAGAGAACCATCCCTCTCCCCGGCCTCAATCATGCTCACCCCAATTCGGTCCTTGACGCAGGACAGGGGATTGAAGGACTCAAGCTTTGCCACGATCTGAGCTACACTTCCCTTGGTTATTCTATTCAACCTCACCAGGGGGGTGTTCCCGATGGTCCGCGTGATATCATCGTAGATTTTTCCCATATTTTAACTCCCTTCTATGTCCCTTGTTTAGAATCCTTTTTCATGCACCAACTACTGGACATCTGAACCTCCTCAATCTCAAGGCATTACTCACCACCGTCACGGACGAAAGGCTCATGGCAGCCGCCGCTAAGATAGGTTTGAGCAATATCCCGAAGAAGGGGAAGAGCACCCCCGCCGCAACGGGGATCAGAATGGTATTGTAAGCAAAAGCCCAGAAGAGGTTCTGCTTGATATTTCTCATGGTAGCCCTGCTCAAGGCGATAGCCGTCACCACTCCCCTCAGATCGCCGCTGATCAAGGTAATGTCCGCTGACTCCATGGCCACATCCGTGCCCGTCCCGATGGCAATCCCCACATCGGCCTGGGCCAGAGCCGGAGCATCATTGATGCCATCTCCCACCATGGCCACCTTCTTCCCCTCGGCCTGGAGCTTCTTCACCTCATCAGCTTTCACCTCTGGCAGTACCTCCGAAAGAACTCGTTCAATGCCGATCTGCCCTGCGATGGCCTCTGCCGTTCTCCGGTTATCTCCAGTAATCATGGCGACCTCAACCCCCATCTTGTGAAGCACATCCACGGCCTCCTTTGAATTCTCCTTCAAGGTGTCGGCTACCGCTATGATGCCGGCCGAATTTTGATCGATGGCCACAAACATGGGGGTTTTTCCTTGGTTGGATAACTCCTCGGCCTTTTTCTCAAGTCCATCCAACGGTATCCCTCGGTCCTTCATCAGTTTCGCATTTCCCAGCAATAAGGACCTTCCATCGATGGTTGCCTCAATGCCATGTCCCGCGATGGCATTGAAGTTCTCCGGGTTGATCAGGGGGATGTTCTCTTCTTTGGCCCGGTTGACGATGGCCTCCCCCAGGGGATGTTCCGAGCCCTTCTCCGCCGAGGCTGCACAGCGAAGAACATCTTCTTTCTTATACCTATCGGATTCCACAATATCCGTCACCGAGGGTTCGCCTTTAGTCAGAGTCCCCGTCTTATCCATCACTACGGCGTTGAGTTTGTGGGCCGTCTCCAGGGCCTCACCGCCCCGGATAAGGACGCCATTTTCGGCGCCTTTCCCGGTCCCCACCATGATGGAGGTTGGGGTCGCCAACCCCAAGGCGCAGGGGCAGGCGATGATGAGCACGGCAACGAAGTTAAGCACGGCGTAGGTGAGGGCGGGCACTGGCCCAAAGAAGTACCAAACGATGAAAGTGATAATGGCGATTCCTATTACGGCCGGGACAAAGTAGCTCGCAATGATATCGGCCAGCCTTGCAATGGGAGGTTTGGAGCCCTGGGCCTCCTCAACCATCTTGACGATCTGGGAAAGCATGGTGTCTTTACCCACCTTGGTGGCTTCAAATATAAAAGTTCCCGTCTTATTAATGGTAGCACCGATCACCTCATCTCCCACATTCTTCTCCACGGGGATGGATTCACCCGTGACCATTGACTCATCTACTGAGGAATAACCTTCTTTGACGATACCATCGACAGGGACTTTTTCCCCGGGCCTCACCAACACGAAATCCCCGATCACTACCTCTTCGGCGGGGATATCCATCTCCTGGCCATCCCTCACAACTCTGGCTGTCTTCGCCTGTAACCCAATCAGCTTCTTGATGGCCTCGGAGGTTTGGCCCTTGGCCCTTGCCTCCAAAAGGCGACCCAAGAGGATGAGAACGATGATGGCCCCGGCCGTGTCGAAATAGGCTTCGGCCATCAGCCCCTGTGCCGCGAAAAGCCAAGGGAAAAAGGTGGCCAAAACACTGTAAACGTAAGCAGCGGAGGTTCCCACGGCAATGAGGGTATTCATATCCGCGGATTTGTGTTTGGCAGTCCTCCACGCCCCTACATAGAATTGCCATCCCACCCAGAACTGGATGGGGGTTTGCAACATGAGCTGAAGGTAAAAATTGACCTCCCTGCTCAGGTCATACAGGTTGGATAAACCCAGCGTTTTCCAGTGGCCCAAGAGAAAGATGGGGCTCACCAGGACAACGCCGGTGATGAACTTCCGTTTCAATTTCCCATACTCGGCCTCCCTGGCCGCTTTTTCCCGATCGACGATATCCTCCTTTTCAACCCTTTCCATTTCCAGAATCTCGTAGCCAGCATCCTTGACCGCCTTTTTAAAATCTCCCGGGGAAACGGCGCCGGAGATATACTGGACGGCAGCCCGTTCCGTTGCAAAATTGACGCTCGCCCGCACCACCCCTTCCAACCCATTGAGGGCATCTTCCACCTTTTTCACACAGGAGGCACAGGACATCCCATGGATCGGTAAAGTGGCCTTTTCCATTCCTGCCTCGTATCCCAAACCCCTGATGGTGGACACAAAATCCCCCATGTGGACGCGGGATGGATCGAAGGTAATGGTGGCTTTCTCCGTGGCAAAATTCACTTTGGCATCCACGATGCCGCTCATCTTTGAGAGCCCCTTTTCAATCTTGGCAACGCAACTGGCACAGCTCATACCCGTGATGGGAAGCTCAACTTTCTTCAAACCCTCTCTGGGAACGGCGGTCTCCGGTTTCTTTTCTTCTTCCTTCCCCTCCTCGGCCTTCAAAAAATTCTCAGGGGAGGCATCAAACTTCTCCTTGCACACCACGTTGCAAAAGTAGATGAACTGGCCTTTATACACGCTCATAGCGGCAGCGTGAGGGATCTCCACGGTCATCCCGCAAATGGGGTCAATGGCCTCCCCCCACTGCTTGGTCCCCTGGATAAATCTCTGAGGATCTCTATCGAAAGCCTCCCGGCAATAAGTGGCGCAAAAATAATAGTCTCTTCCCCCGTAAGAAGTTTTTGCGGGGGCCGACTCCTCATCAACAATCATTCCGCAAACCAGATCGATAGCCATACTGTTTCAGCTCCTTTATCTTAACGAAAATAAAACAACGTTATCATCCAAGAATATTTCTCTCGTAAGAGGTTTCGTGATTAGTGGAACCAACAAACGATTCCATTATCCTACAACTCACAAGATAAAGAAATAGGGTAAATCACGTATTTTATGAGGAAAAATATTGTATTTTGAGGTTTTTCTCCCGCAGTTCCCAGGGATTTCCTGTTTATGCAGGGGCTTTGAGGCGAGTAGAGCCGGTCAATGCTCCTTCAGTGGCATTTTGGAGCTTTGCCGCCACAGGTCTCCCGATTGGCCTGGGCGAGCCTGTTTAAGAACCGGGCCCGCCACCCTTCCTTTCTATCCGAAACGTATCTTTCTGGATGCTTTTCAAAGGCATCGTAGCAGGACAGGGAGCAAAAGTAGAACATTTGGCCCTTATGCTCAAGGACCGCACCGGCGCTGTCCTCTTTAACCTCCATCCCGCACACTTGATCCCTTGCCATAGCGATTACCTCCTGTTTTCTAATGACAACTAGACCTCTTCTTTTCTTCCTCTTTTCCTTCCTCTGAACGTGAAGAATGACCACCTCCACAGCATCCCATTCCGCCGCGGCGCATCAGAAAGAAGAACAACCCCACGATTCCCAAAATGATGAGCCATTTTTCCATGTGGAACCCTCCTCAGTTGATTTTATAGTCTCAATTCTCCTCATAGAGAATACGTGGAAAAAACGAGGAACGTAATGAAAACAGTAGCCGTAGGGTCACCCTTTCCCCGTTTCAAGGATTGGCCACGAGTAGTTTGACGACATCGAGAAAGAGATTTTTCCCCCAAAACATGCAGGCCTACGATCTCCATGTTTTTAACGGTATTCCGGTTGATGTTAACCCCCATGGACTTGACCGTAATGGGATTCAGGAGGTCAAAAATCTTCCCCAAATCTGATCTCAACAATGCTCCCCTCTTGAATCATCACTCCTTCGTTTGATGTCTCCTCAGAATCCTCCTCAATTTCTTATCGCTTACCCGGTAGGTAAAGACTCGCTCGCCGTTTATGAAGACAACGGGAATTTCCTCCTTAAACTTCTCATAGAGGTCGCCCCTCGATTCGATATCGACCTCCTGGAAATCGAAGGGCATCTCCTTCCGAACCCTCAAGATAATCTCCCTGGCGACAACGCAGAGGGAACAATCTCTTTTCGCATACAGCTGGACTTTGAGACCCATGGCGCACCGGAAACCCGCTCTCCTAAGCCTGGCACACCTGCTCATAATCCAACAACTGGGTGATAGAGGCGTCCTTGCCACAGAGGGGGCAGTTCTCATCCCTTTTTATATTGAATTCGTTGAAGGTCATATCCAGTGCATCAAAAACCAAAAAGCGCCCGATGAGGGGATCACCCTGACCCGAAAGGAGCTTCATTGCCTCAAACGCCTGTATCATACCTATGATCCCTGCGATGGCGCCGATGACCCCGGCCTCCTGGCATGAGGGGACAGCACCCGGTGGTGGTGGATTTGGGAAAATACATCGGTAGCAAGGCCCTTTGCACCAAGGATGGAAGACAGTAGCTTGCCCGTAGAACTTCAGGATTCCCCCCAAGACCAAGGGCTTCTTCTCGAAGTAGCAGGCATCATTGATCAAGAACTTCGTGGGAAAATTATCGCTCCCATCGATGATCACATCGTAAGGCCTAATTATCTCCCGCACGTTCTCGGAGGTCACGCGGGTTTTATAGGTCCGAACCTTCACATCTGGATTGAGGGCCTTCAGCTTCGTCCTTGCGGAACGAACCTTTTCCCTGCCCACATCCTCCGTAAAGTGGAGGAGTTGCCTGTGAAGATTTGAGAGGTCCACAACATCCGAATCTGCAATCCCTAAGGTTCCAATGCCTGCCGAAGCCAAAAACAGCGCCGCGGGGGAACCCAACCCGCCGGCTCCCAGAATGAAGGCCTTGCCCTTCCTTAGTCCTTCGTCCTCTATTCCGGCCGATTGGAACGAATAGCCTTGCCCAGGAATATCCTGGACGAGAGGAGATCCTGCCCCGCCCGCGATGGCAGGTATGATGGAAAGGCCATCCCCATCGTTTACCGGAGTATCCAAATTCTCCTTGAAACGGATATCCTCGTTATTGAGGAAGATGTTGATAAATCTTCGCACATCCCCCTTCTCGTCGCACAGCCTTTCCCTCAGTTGGGGATAGGCGGAGATTACCTCCTGTATCACCTCCCCCACAGTGCTCCCTTTGCTCTGGATGATGTCCTTACCACCAGTAAGGGATTTCAGGGGAGAGGGAATTCTCACTTCAACGCTCATCTCTTAACCCTCCCTTGGTTCAACTGCTGCTCATAGGAACCCTCATTTCCCATCAATCGGGTAATGGTACGGTGTCCCCCGCACAGGGGACATTCCCTATCTCTCTCGATCGGTTTCCGACGAAACCTCATCCCAAATCCATCCCAGAGGAGGAGGTCGCGTTTTAAGAGGTCCCCCTTTCCCAGGAAATACTTGAAGATCTCCGCGGCCTGGATCAAACCCACAATCCCTCCCAGGGCGTTTGAATCAACTGGCCCTCGCGTTGCGATTTCGTCGCCCTCGGGCTTTGGAAAGACGCACCGATAGCACGGTCCTTCTCCTGGGTAGACGCTCATCGCCCTGCCCCAACCCCGCGCCATCTCCACGATGAAAAGGGGCATCTCGGTAAACATACAAGCGTCGTTCAGCAGATACCGGGTATGAGAATCGCCGCTACATTCCAGGGCAACGTCATAATCCTTGAGAATACCCACGGCGTTTTCGACGCCTAACTGGAGGGGGTAAACCTCTGTTGACACGCCCGGATTGATCCTCTTCACCATTCTTGCGGCCGATTCAGCCCTGTTTTTCCCCACGGAGGAGACGGTGTGCAAAACTTGTCCCCTCAGATCCTCACGGGTTACCGGATGGGAATCAACAATCCCCAATTTCCCAATCCCCCCGGCGGCCAGGTACATGGTGGCGGCTGAACTCAAATGTCCGCTGCCTACAATTAAGACCTTGCCCCGACGGATTTTGGCCTGACCCTGCTCCCCCACCTCGGGCAAGATCATCTGACGGCTGTATCGATCCAACTGTTCTCGCGTGAAATCCAGATCCCTGAGAAGCTCAAAACCCGATTTTTTCCACTTCTCAATTCCACCCCGCAAGGAAGCTACATCCTTATATCCCATATCCATTAATGTCTTGGCGGCAAAACCTGAACGAACCCCCGCGGCACAGTACATCACAATGGGTTTCCCCCTATCGGGGATCAGTTCTT
>JAQYWG010000066.1 GCA_030145085.1 Thermodesulfobacteriota bacterium | reverse complement strand
CCACAATATCAATCCCCAGACCCTGCAGGGAGACATCGGGCTCCTTCCGATCATGGAAAGGCTCGGTTGTACCGTCATGAGGGGAGATCGTTGGGTCGAGGTTGTGGGGGGTGAGTTGACCCCTGGTGAGACCATCATTGAACTGGGTGATATGCCCGATATTGTCCCTACCCTTTCGGTATTGGCCGCTGTTCGGCCCGGTCGAACCATCATCAAGAACGTATCCCACCTCAGAATAAAGGAGAGTAATCGATTGGAGGCACTGGTTACCGAACTTAAGAAGGCGGGGGTGAGGGCAGAAGAAAGGGATGATGGCCTCGTGATCGATGGAAATAGGCCTCAGGGAGCTGAGATAGAAACGTATGATGATCACCGGATCGCCATGAGCTTCGCAATACTGGGTCTTGTGATACCCGGCATAAAAATAAGGGACGGAAACTGCGTCAATAAATCCTTCCCACACTTTTGGGAGGAACTGAGAAAACTGGAGTAAACCATGAATATTATCTTGATTGGATACCGGTGTACGGGAAAAACATCCGTTGGAAAAAAGATATCGGGAAGGTTGCGAATTCCTTTCTACGATACGGACGAGCTCATAAATAAGCATACCGGCAAAACGGTCAGGGAAATCGTCGACAAAGGGGGTTGGGATTTGTTCCGTGGAGAAGAGAAGGCGGTTATCAGAGCACTTTCCTCTTTGGTTGAGACCGTGATTGCAGTGGGAGGCGGTGCGGTCATGGATGCCGAAAACAGGGAAGCCCTGAGAAGAAATGGGCTTTTCCTCTGGCTCACCGCCGATGTAAGTACAATCGTCGAGAGGATGAGGAACGACAGGACAGGAGACGAACGGCTGCCACCCCTTTCCAGCAAAGGTACGGAAAGGGAAACCTCGGGGATCCTGGAACAGAGGATACCGATCTACCGTGGGTTAGCCGATTTCACCATCGATACTTCGGGAAGGGGGATCGATGCGATTGCAGACGAGTTCTGCAACCTTTTTATTCGGCGAATTCTACCTTGCGACTGGGAAAGGGTCCGAATAACCTAAACTGCTTGTCTAACCTCTTGCGGCCCACGAAAGAAGGGAATAGATATGTCAGGTAACTCAATAGGAGTCCTCTTCAGGGGCACCACCTGGGGCGAATCTCATGGCAAGGCCCTTGGTGTGGTGGTGGATGGATGTCCACCCAACATTGCTCTGACGGAGTCGGACATACAGAAAGATCTGAAGAGGAGAAAACCGGGCCAGCTCCTATCAGCCTCGGCCAGGCAGGAGGAAGACCAGGTAGAAATCCTCTCCGGCACCTTTGAAGGCAGGACCACCGGAACCCCCATCTTCCTGATCGTCAGAAACAGGGACATCGACAGTTCGGCCTATGAAGAACTCAGGGATATCTTCAGGCCAGGGCACGGTGATATTACCTATTACAAGAAGTATGGCATCCGTGATCACCGGGGGGGCGGTCGTGCCTCCGCGCGCGAAACCGTGGCACGTGTGGCTGCCGGAGCCATCGCAAAAAAAGTGATCTCCCGAGAAGGAATCGGAGCCATCGCCTACACCAAGGAATTGGGGGGGATCGCCGCGGAACGGATTTCCCTTGCGGATATTCACCGGAACAGCCTCCAGTGTCCCGACCCCAAAGCAGCCCAAGCAATGGAAAAAAAGTTAGAGGAGGCGAGGGAGAACGGGAACTCCCTCGGGGGGATCGTGGAGATCCTGATCAATGGGTGCCCGGCGGGTCTTGGGGAGCCTGTTTTCGATAAAATCGATGCTGATCTTGCCAAGGCCCTCATGAGTATCGGAACCATTAAAGGCGTGGAGATCGGCGCCGGGTTCGGGGTTGCCAGAATGACCGGCTTCGAATGCAATGATCCCATCACACCGGAGGGATTTTCAACAAATCATGCCGGTGGGATCCTGGCGGGTATCACCAACGGCGACGAAATCGTCATCAGGGTGGCCTGCAAACCCATTCCATCCATCGAAAAAACCCAAAAGACCATCGATGTTGGCGGAAACCCGGTGGAGGTATCAATTAAGGGAAGACACGATGTATCCGTCATACCCCGTATTATCCCCGTCTGCGAGGCCATGGTCAGTATGGTCCTGGCAGATCATTTACTAAGACAGAGGGCTAATCTAATAGGTCAGGGGGGCTTGTGAGATGGAGGATATTGAAATCGGGATCGTCGGTGGCACCGGCGGGATAGGCAGGTGGTTTGCGGGTTTCTTTAAGAAGGAGGGATATACCGTTCTTGTATCAGGAAGAAAAACGGGCCTCGATATCCCCACAATGGGTAAGAAATGTCAGGTGGTTATCGTGAGCGTCCCGATCGGCATTACCCCTGAAGTTATTGGGCGGGTTGGACCCCACATGAAAAAGGAGTCCCTCTTGATGGATCTCACCTCCCTCAAAGGAGAACCGGTCAAATCCATGCTTAAATCTTCCGTCTCAGAGGTCATTGGCCTCCATCCCCTCTTTGGAACGGCTGCTGATTCCATAGCCGGACATAAAATTGTCCTCTGTCCCGCGAGGACGAGAAAATGGCTCGACTGGCTGAAGGAGATCCTCACAAAAAATGGCGCCGATATAATAGAGACGACCCCCGAGAGGCATGATGAGCTCATGGCCCTTGTTCAGGTCTTGAATCATCTGAACTCCATAACCATGGGGATGATTTTGAGGGGATCAGGGGTAGATCTGGTGGAGTTAAAAAGGTTTGCCACGCCCATGTTTCACACGAAACTGGACACCATCGAAAAAGTATTCACAAATAATCCAAGGCTCTATGCCGAGATCATCACCTTGAACCCAAATATCCACAAAATCCTGGACCTCTACGGGAAAACCTTGTCCCGTTTGAAAAGCTTAATCAGTAAAAGGAAGACAGAGACCTTAGTGAAGCTGATTCAGGAAACGAGCATATGGGAATCATGAGCGTCTCAGGTCTACGCTCTTTGAGACCCCATGATGGATTACCCTTGATTGATTTACTAAGAATTTTTTATTGACAAAGTTCCCAGTCTTTGCTATAGATTCTTGAAATTTCAGAAAGACGGGTAAAGATGAAACGGATACTTTCCATAGGAAACAGCTGGTGGTGGTGGAAGAACATAGGGGAGGGGTTCGTCCACCGCTAAGTTTCTAAATCAGAGAAGGAAAAAGCCGTGGAAAGCCTCTTCCGGGCTCCACGGCTTTTTTGTTTTATTCCCACTGCAAAAAGGCCGTGAATCATCACGGCTTTTTTTATTTCACAAAAAAAGGAGTCTAAACCCATGTACTATCCGGACTTTGAGACATTCAAAAGATTGGCAAAGGAGGGAAACCTGATCCCCATTTACCGGGAAATCCTAGCCGACACGGAGACCCCGGTCTCGGCCCTCATGAAGCTCCACTCCGAACCCCACCTCTTTCTCCTGGAAAGCGTGGAAGGGGGTGAAAAATGGGGGCAGTACACCTTCCTGGGATCCGACTCTCATGTGATTTTCAGGGTAAAGGGAGAGGATGTCCTGATCCAGAAAAATGGCGAGATCTGTTCCCATAAACACGGGGGAGATCCCATGAGATTCTTGAAGGATTTATTGCACACCTACCGCCCCGTTGCTGTCGACGGGCTCCCTCGATTTTACGGTGGAGCCGTGGGGTTTCTCAGTTATGATATAGTCCGTTATTTTGAAAAGCTCCCCGCCGCAGCCGAAGAAGATATTGAGACCGACGATGCGACTTTTCTCATTACCGATACCCTGATGATCTTTGACAATGTCAGGCACACAATCAAGGTGGTGGCCTGCACGGTTACCGATGGAAGCCAAGACCTTGGAGGGGTCTACGACGAGGCAATCAAGAAGATCGATCGCATGGCCGAGATGTTACAGTCCCCCCTTGAAAGCAGAGAACTTCCCATGGAGGGAGAAGCCCACATCCCGCCTCAATCCAATATGACGCCGGAAGACTTCAAGGCCGTGGTAAAAAAGGCAAAGGATTACATCGTTGCGGGTGATGTAATCCAGGTCGTCCTCTCCCAGCGATTTGAGATGGAAAATTCCCGGGATCCCATTGATCTTTATCGGGCACTTCGCTACATCAACCCATCCCCTTATCTCTTTTTCCTCAAATTCGAGGACCTCATCCTCATTGGTTCATCCCCTGAGGTCATGGTCCGTCTTGAAGAGGGTGTTGCTGAATTAAGGCCCATTGCCGGGACGAGGAGGAGGGGAAAGAACGAACAGGAGGACAGAAGCCTTTCCGATGAACTCCTCCAGGACCCCAAAGAGAGGGCGGAACACGTCATGCTCGTCGACCTGGGAAGGAACGATCTGGGGAGGATTGCCCGGATCGGCAGTGTTCAGGTCGATCAATTCATGGTGGTGGAGCGGTATTCCCATGTGATGCATCTCGTCTCCCATGTCCAGGCTCAACTATCCGATGGAAAGGATGCCTTCGATGTCCTGAAGGCAACCTTCCCGGCAGGCACCCTCTCCGGCGCCCCGAAGATCCGGGCGATGGAAATCATCGATGAACTAGAGCCAACCCGACGGGGGCCTTACGGGGGAGCCGTCGGGTATTTCAGTTATACGGGGAATATGGATTTCTGCATTACCATTCGGACCATGATGATCAAAGATGGAAAAATCTTTGTCCAGGCGGGCGCGGGAATCGTGGCCGATTCAGATCCTGACGAAGAGCATCAGGAGTGTATCAATAAAGCCATGGGGATGGTGCAGGCCGTTCGTATGGCCGCATCAGGACTCGAAATAACCAAAAACAGCCGTTAACCAGTATTGGAGGGATAGATATGATTTTGATGATCGACAATTACGATTCCTTCACGTACAACCTTGTTCAGTATCTCGGCCAGCTCGGCGAGGAGGTGGTGGTCCACAGAAATAACGGGATCTCCATCGATGAAATCGGGGAGCTCGAACCGCATGCGATCTTCCTGTCCCCCGGCCCTTGCACGCCCAAGGAAGCGGGAATCAGCGTAGATGTGGTTAAGCAATTTCATAAGACCACTCCAATCATGGGAGTCTGTCTTGGACACCAGGCAGTCGGTTATGCCTTTGGTGCCGAGGTGGTCAGGGCTGAAAGGATCATGCATGGAAAGACCTCCCGGATCATCAACGATGGACGGACGATTTACAAAGGTCTCCCCAATCCCTTAATCGGGGGCCGTTATCACTCCCTCGTCTTGAAGAGGGATTCCCTTCCCGCGTGCTTGGAGGTCTGTGCTGAAACGGAGGAAGGGGAAATCATGGGCATCAGGCATAAGGAATATCCGGTGGAGGGCATCCAGTTTCATCCAGAATCGGTCCTCACACCAAACGGAAAGCGGATCCTCAAGATTTTCTTGGAAATGATACGCGGAAAACCAAATCTAACCACTTCGGGGCAGGAGAAAGGAGTTTGAACCATGATCAAGGAATCCATTGAAAAAATTGTGGCCAATGAAGACCTGAGAGAATCCGAGATGATGGAGGCCATGGACGAAGTGATGGAGGGAAAGGCAACACCGGCCCAGATTGCCGCCTTCATCACCGCCCTGCGGATGAAGGGCGAAACGGTTGAAGAGGTCACCGGTGCGGCCCGAATCATGAGGCAGAAGGCAACCAGGATCGACGCCCGCTCACCGATCATCGTGGACACCGTAGGAACCGGAGGGGACGGGATGAATACCTTCAATATCTCCACGACGACGGCTTTTGTAGTGGCGGCAGCGGGTATCACCGTGGCGAAACACGGAAACCGCGCAGTCTCCAGTAGTTGCGGAAGCGCCGATGTCCTGGAGGCCCTCGGGGTGAACATCAGTGCCGAACCGGACATCGTGGAGGAGTGTATCCAGCAGACCGGTATTGGCTTCCTCTTCGCACCTCGGCTCCACGGAGCTATGAAGTACGCGGTCGGACCGCGAAGGGAGATCGGCGTCAGGACGATGTTTAACATGTTGGGGCCCTTAACAAACCCCGCCGGGGCCACGTCCCTGCTCATAGGCGTCTATAATCCGAGGCTGACAGAGATGTTTGCCGGGGTCCTGAAAAATCTGGGAACAAAGAGGGCCTTTGTGGTCCACGGCTCTGACGGCCTCGATGAGGCCACGGTGACGGGTGAGACCCGGGTGTCCGAATTGAAGGACGGTCTCATCAGCACCTACAATATTAACCCCATCGATATATTCGGCGAGACATACCCGGGTGAAGCGCTTGTTGGCGGAGACGCCTCGGTCAATGCACAGATCACCAAGGATGTTCTGACGGGCAAGGACGGGGCCTGCCGAAAGATCGTCCTCCTCAATGCCGCCCTGGCTATCATGGCGGGGGAGAAGGCCAAAGACATCCGGGAAGGCATTGCGAAGGCCGAGGAGTGCATCGACACCGGGACTGCCATCAAGAAACTGCAGGCCCTCATTGAATTGAGCAATAGCTGAAAGAAGGCGATGATCTTAGACAGGATTGTAGAAGCTAAAAGGGAAGAGGTTGCCTCACTGAAGGTGGTGAGGCCCCTTTCTCGGTTTGAAGAGGCTTTGACGGATCTGCCCCCTCCCCGCGATTTCAGGAGGGCAATCAGTCGCCTTCCCTGTTCCATCATTGCCGAGGTGAAGAGGCATTCCCCATCCAAGGGGAGGATCAGAGAAGATTTTGACCCCTTCAAGATTGCGGCCCTCTACCAGGAAAATGGGGCGGCAGCTGTCTCGGTTCTCACGGATGAGGAATTTTTCGAGGGCAGCAGGACATATCTATCGGGCATCAGAGAAATCGTCGACCTTCCCCTCCTGAGGAAGGACTTTATCATCGACCCTTATCAGATCTATGAGACGAGGGTCATCGGGGGGGATGCCCTCCTTCTCATCGCATGCCTCCTGGAAAAGGAGCAGTTGAGGGAATATATTTGTCTAACAGAAGGGCTGGGGCTCTCCCCCCTCGTCGAGGTTCACACCCGGGAGGAACTGGATAAGGCCCTTGCGGCTGGCGCTGAAATCATCGGAATTAACAACAGGGACCTGAGGACATTTTCCACGGACCTGGGGATAACCCTGGACCTGATCTCATCTATTCCCGGGGATAGAATCGTGGTCAGTGAAAGCGGCATCAACACCAGGGAAGATATTGAGACCTTAATGAGAGCGGGAATTCATTCCTTCCTGGTAGGTGAGGCATTGATGCGAGCTGAGGATGTCGGGGGAAAACTCAGGGAACTTTTGGGCGCGGGAGAATAAAGTAATGGCGGAGATAAAGATCTGCGGAATCACCAATCTGGAGGACGCCTCCTTTGCGGCCGAATGTGGGTCCGATGCCCTCGGTTTTAACTTTTATTCAAAGAGTCCCAGGTACGTGACGCCGGAAAGCGCGAAGGGAATCATTGAAAGAATCCCGGATGGGATCACGAAGGTTGGTGTCTTCGTGAACCACGATGCCCTGGAGGTTAAGAAAACCGTCGAGTTCTGCGGTCTCGACCTGGTTCAGCTTCACGGAGATGAATCATCGGAATACTGTTGCCAGTTCCCGTCAGCCCTCTTGATCAAGGCCTTTTCTCCCCGGGGAGAGGGTGATCTCCGAGAATTGAGCAGTTATCCAGTGAGGGCCATCCTTGTGGATGCATACGATCCCCTGCGTTACGGAGGTACGGGGAAAAGATCCGATTGGAGAATTGCCGTCAAGGTCAAGGAGACGCACCTGCTCATTATCGCCGGCGGGTTAAATGCAGATAATATCCGGGAAGCCATCGAGATCGTCTCGCCTCATGCCGTGGACATCAACAGCGGTGCTGAAAGCTCACCCGGGAGAAAGGACCCTGAGAAGGTCAGGAAGATCGTCGAGATCGTGCGCCGGATAGGGGGAAAAGGATCAAAGGTATTTCGACCCTGAAGTCGAACAAATCCTGATACGTTATAGGTGAAACCATGCGAAAAACTCTACCAGATAAGAAGGGACATTTCGGAATCTTTGGGGGCCGTTACACCGCCGAGACATTGATGCCCGCCCTCATTGAACTCGAAGAGGCATACCTTGGGGCACGAAGGGATAAAAAATTTCAGGAAGATCTCGCCCTTTATCTCCGGGAATATTCGGGAAGGGAAACGCCTCTCTATTATGCCAGGCGCCTCACGGAGAAACTGGGAGGGGCCAAAATCTATCTTAAACGGGAAGACCTCAATCACACAGGTGCTCACAAAATAAACAACACCCTGGGACAGGCGCTCCTCGCGAAGCGGATGGGAAAAAAGAGGGTGATCGCAGAGACGGGAGCTGGTCAACATGGTGTAGCGGTGGCCACGGTTGCCGCCCTTTTCGGAATGGAATGCCAGATATTCATGGGCCAGGAGGATATAAGAAGACAGGCTCCCAATGTCTTACGCATGAACATTCTCGATGCAGAGGTTGTACCCGTTACTTCCGGCACGGCGACGCTGAAAGATGCCATGAGCGAGGCGATACGCCAGTGGGTCACACGGGTTAGGGACACCTTTTATGTCATCGGCTCCACGGCAGGACCCCATCCTTATCCGATGATGGTCCGGGATTTTCAGAGTATCATCGGTAAGGAGACCAAGAGACAGATCCTGAAAAGAGAGGGAAGGCTCCCGGATTTCCTCATCGCCTGTGTGGGCGGAGGGAGCAATGCCATGGGGCTCTTTTATCCCTTCAAGGACGATCCCGGGGTCGCCATGATCGGTGTAGAGGCTGCGGGAAAGGGGATCATTACGGAAATGCATTCGGCAAGCATATCAGCGGGGACAATCGGTGTCCTTCACGGAAACAAAACCTATCTCCTTCAGGATGAAGATGGACAGGTGCGTGATGCCCATTCTATCGCGGCCGGTCTCGATTACCCAGGCGTCGGACCGGAACATAGCTATTTTCGCGAAACGGGGCGAGCGCAATATGTAACAATAGAGGATCAAGAGGCCATCCGCGTTTTTATCTCCCTCGCCAGATGGGAGGGAATCATCCCCGCCTTGGAGAGTGCCCATGCCTTGGCATATGCCATGAGGCTGGCCCCTTCCCTGGATAAGGATAAGATTATCGTGGTCAACCTCTCGGGCAGAGGGGATAAGGATGTGGAAATCATCGCTGAAAGAATGGAGGTGCATCAATGATGGGTCGAATCGAGGGAAAGTTCAGCTATCTGAGAGACAAGGGCGAAAGGGCCCTGATTGCTTACCTCACGGCGGGTGATCCAAGTCTGGAACATACGAAGGAGATTATCCTCGGCCTGGATGCCGCTGGTGTGGATGTCCTCGAGATCGGGGTGCCCTTTTCAGACCCGACAGCCGATGGGCCCATTATTCAGGCCGCCTCCCGGAGAGCCCTGCAAAACGGTGTAACCCTTTCCGATATCCTTGACATGATCAAATCCCTTCGAAAAATCTCCGAGATCCCCATCGTCCTCTTCGGTTATTACAACCCCATCTTTATTTATGGAAACGAAAGATTTGCGAAACGGGCGAAGGAGGTGGGGGTGGACGGCATCCTGGTCGTTGATCTCCCCCCTGAGGAGTCCGCCGAACTCAGACGCTACACGGATCGATCGGGAATCGACTTCATCTCCTTGATTGCCCCGACAACCAGTACGGAACGGATCGAGAAGATCTCAAGGGATGCAACGGGATTTCTTTACTACATCTCAATCACGGGGGTCACGGGGACCGTAAAACCTAGGGTTCTGGACATCAAGAGGGATGTAGAGAGAATAAGAAAGATAACCACGCTGCCTCTCGTAGTCGGTTTTGGTATATCCACACCCCAACAGGTCGGAGAGATAGCCCCATATGTCGACGGGGTTGTCATCGGGAGTGCCTTTGTCCGGATGATCGAGGAAAACCGCGATAGAGTTGATATGATTCACATTGTTTCTGATTATGCCAGGAAGATGAAGAATTCTAGCTCAGCATCTCCTCCTCCCTGACGGCCATCATGCAACATGCCGTCTCAGTTCTTCCTTACCCAAATATATGAACAAAAAATGATTTGAGTCCTTTTCCTTGATTTTTCCGTTTTCAAAAGGGTCGGTTTTAGGTTAAATGATTTATCATTGAGTATGGCGAAATCAGCTTAGAAAATTCTCTCATGAGCTCAAGTAACCCCGGGAGGGAATCGAACAGATGAATTCCAGGGAAAGACTGCTGGCAGCGTTAAACCACCAAGAACCCGACCGCATCCCCATTGATTTGGGGGGAACGAGCACGAGTACGATTTCGTTGAGGGCGCTGGAGAACTTGAAGTCTCATCTCGGTATCCGTTCCAAGACCCGGTTGATGAGCTCAATCACCATGACTGCCTACCCGGACGATGAGATTATCAAGCGGTTTGGCATTGACGTGAAGATGGTGGCCTCCAATCAACCGGCGGGCTTCAAATCCCAGGGTACCCGTGCTAAAAATGGAAGAGCCGTAGACGAATGGGGAGTTGTCTACCAGAGGGATGAAATAGCCCAGACCCATTTTATCGTGGAGGCCGAGGCTCCGCTCCACCGTGCAACTCGCAAGGAAGAGATCGAACGCTATCCCTGGCCAGATCCCGCTGACCCTTCCAGGGTTGGTGGACTCAAGGCGATCGCCCAAACCTACCAACGGGAGGGCTTCGGTGTAATACTACAAACCCCCTTCTTTATCATGACCCGCGCCCAGTGGATGCGAGGGTTGGGCCAATTTATGCTAGACACGATACTCAACCAGTCCTTTCTCGAATACCTGATGGATAAGATCATGGAAATTCAAATAGAGATGACCCGCCATCTTCTGGAAGAGGTCGGAGATTATGCGGACGTCGTCGTGATGGGAGATGACCTTTCCCACCAGGGCGGCCTCACCTATTCCCCGGACATGTACCGGAAGCTGTTCAAGCCCCGCCATAAAAAGATTATCCGATTCCTGAAGGACCGCGCCCGAGGAGCCAAAATTCTCTACCACTCCTGCGGGGCGGTGGAACCCCTCCTGAGAGATTTAATCGAACTGGGGGTGGATGCCATCAATCCGGTGCAGGTGGGCGCGACAGGAATGGATGATACTCGAAGGTTGAAGGCCATGTATGGCCGTGATTTGACCTTCTGGGGAGGAATCGATACCCAGCGGACACTCCCCTTTGGGACACCGGAGGAGGTCAGGGCAGAGGTTCGGAGGCGTACGGAAGACCTGGCCGGTAATGGAGGATTTGTCCTCGCAGCCGTCCACAATATCCGTCCGGAGGTGAAGCCGGAAAACATATGCGCCATGTACGAAGCAGCCTTGGAATATGGAAGGTACCCCACGTAGAAAATGGACTTAGGCAGTGCAACGCCCCTGGTGCATCTGTGCATGTTTTGGGCGGCAAGGATTTCCTATAGCACCAGCCAAATAGAAAACCAAAATGTCACGGGCGTTATATATTTCCGAGAGCCAACATAACCTTCAATTCCTACCTATTTATAATGAGCCGGTTTAAGAAAAAAAAGACGGAATGGTTTGTTGCGGGGACATGTAACAGGGCCAAACGCAGATTTGCCCCGTCCTTCCATGAACCTGAATGAGAAATCAGGAAATGAAGAGGTCCTTGGAGGAAAAGTTCGGGTCGCTCGTTAGGTTGACACCCAGGTGCCTCAGGCCGGCTTCATCGCCCGGGGTGGGGATATGGGTCATATGGGCCTCGCAGTTATGAAGGTCTTTGAGCCTTTCCATGGCGAGCTGGGCGGCGGAATTCGTAGTCGCACTGATGCTGAGGGCGATCAGGGTCTCCTCCAGGTCGAGGCTCACCGATTTTTCGCTCAGGATTTCCGTTTTCAGATTTTTTACCGAGTCAGTGATGAAGGAGGGAAGCAGTTTGATCTTTTCGGGGATGCCCGCCATGTGCTTGATGGCGTGGATCACCACGCCCGACGCGGCGTGCATGAGGGGTGAATTGCTGCCCGTGATGATCGTTCCGTCCTTCAGTTCAATGGCCGCACCGCAGTAAATCCCCTCATTGCCCTTGTTTCGTTCCTGAGCATCCCGGGCGGCCTCCCGGGCCGGTTGGACAACGCGACGGTCTTCCGGGCTCAGGTTGAAATCCTTGAGAAAAAGCTCGACCCGCTGAACAGTATCCCGGTCTGCAAAGCCCATGGCGTACTCGCAGCGGTACCGGAAGTACCGCCGGATGATCTCCAGCTTGGCGGCCTCCTGCGCAACCTCGTCATCAATGATGGCGAACCCCGCCCTGTTGACCCCCATGTCCGTGGGCGATTTGTAAAAGGAGACTCCCCCCGTGATCTTTTCGAGAATCCTTTTGAGGACGGGGAACACCTCCGCGTCCCGGTTGTAGTTGACCGCCCTCTCACTATAGGCCTCGAGGTGGAAGGGGTCGATGAGGTTAAAGTCCCTGATGTCGGCGGTGGCGGCCTCATATGCCACGTTCACGGGGTGTTTGAGGGGAAGGTTCCAGATGGGAAAGGTTTCGAATTTGGCGTAGCCCGATTTGATTCCCGTCTTGTAGTCGTGGTAGAGCTGGGAGAGGCAGGTGGCCATCTTCCCGCTCCCGGGACCGGGACCTGTAACGATGACAAGGGGTTTGTCAGTCTCGATGTACTCGTTAGTGCCGTAACCCTCGTCGCTCACTATCAGTTCCACGTCCGTGGGGTAGCCCTTGGTGTAGCGGTGGGTGAAGACCGGGATATTCCTCCTCTCCAGCTTGTTCTTGAATACAAGGGCTGCCGGTTGCTGTTCGAAACGCGTGATCACGACCCCCAGAACATCGATGTCCCAGTTCCGGAGGTCGTCGATGAGCTTGAGGGCGTCGGAGTCGTAGGTGATGCCGAAATCCGCCCGGATCTTCTTTCGTTCGATGTCCCCGGCATAGATGCAGAGGAGCATGTCGGCCTTGTCTTTAAGCTCTCGGATAAGCCGCATCTTGACGTTGGGGTCATACCCCGGCAGGACCCGCGCGGCGTGGTAATCGTAGAGGAGTTTTCCACCGAACTCGAGGTAGAGCTTATTGAAGCGGTTGACTCTCTCAAGGATTTCGGATGCCTGTTCCTTGATATACTTTTCGTTATCGAAACCCTTTATCTGGAACATCTTTTTCCCCTGGATTGGGGTAAAAGTACCTTCTTTTACGGCGATTGTAAAGGCTTTTAGTGGGGGTTGGGGTTGGAGGTTGGGGACGTTGGTGTAGAAATTGCCTAACTTCTTAAATATAATCTTCTCTATCAGGCCCGTTCCCTGCTGAAATAGCCCTGGTAACACATGAGGTCGTTACTCCTAGACATCGGGCAGCTTCTGCTCCCGAGTATCCCAGCTCCTTAACTGCCAACCAGCAAAACACACGCCGTACTTCCACGATCTCCTGTCTTCGGCTCCCGGATCGAATTTCCCCAAAGGAGACCTTGTGCACGGCACAAACCCTCTTGACCAATAAAGAAAGATCCGTCCTCAATCCACCAATAGCTCCTAACTGTGGGCTTTTATCCCCCAAAAAAAACAAGGAGCCAGTCCTCGTAACTAGCTCCTTGTTTTACTGGCGGGGCCGAGGGGATTTGAACCCCTGACCTCCGGCGTGACAGGCCGGCGTTCTATCCATGCTGAACTACGACCCCGAAATCCCTATCTCGTTCTCAATTCCAACCTTGGTGGGCGGAACAGGGCTTGAACCTGTGACCTTCGGCTTGTAAGGCCG
>JAQYWG010000065.1 GCA_030145085.1 Thermodesulfobacteriota bacterium | reverse complement strand
CGCTCTCCGGACCATTGGTGATCTGAATGAAAACACCCTTATTCCCATCTCCCTTGTGCAGCTGGCCGGTGGAATGCAGGAATCGGGGACCGTAGCCGAGGGTAGTGGCGACTTTCAGCCCGTCTCCTAGGGCGAGGCGCATGCTCTCCAGGGCTGCATCGGTTTCACGTGTGCGGGGAACATAGGCCATTAAGGCCACGTAGTCCCCGGGGCCGACCAGTTTCAGGAAGTCTGAAGAGATCTCCCCGATGCTGCTGCCCCTTTTCCCAGTGCCGCCAAAGACTTCAATGTCTCCCTCAACCAGGGTAGGGGTATCCGCCGGGAGACTTCCCGTTTTCCCGAAGGCATTCAACAGCTCTCGTGTCTTAATCTTGGCAGCTTCAACGTTCGGCTGGTCGAAGGGGTTGATGCCGAGGACCGCCCCGGCCGCCGCAGTTGCCATCTTCCATCGGAAGAACTCCCCGCCGAGGTCTTCCCTTTCATCGAGGTCAATCCGTACAATCGGGTGTCCGGCAGCCTCGAGGGCGTCGATTCCCTTATCCAGGGCTTCATTCTCATCCCCCTCTATTCTCAAGTAAACGAAGAAGCGGTCCTCGCCATAATGACCCGGCGTTCCCAGCTTTTCGCCTGCCACTGGCAGGATACCCTTGCCGTTCTTTCCCGTGCTCTCGGCGATGAGCTGTTCAACCCAGGCCGCAAAGGCGGCGATACTGGGGGATGTGACGAAGGTGATCTTGTCGCGGCCGGCCAGTGCCAGCTCGCCCATGGCAGCCCCCAGGGCGAGCCCCGGATTTTCGGCCACGGGAATGCAGTAATGGGTGGCATGGAGCATGGTAATGGCCCGGTCGAGGAGCTTGTGCAGGTTTATGCCGATCAGGGCGGCGGGGACGAGGCCGAAGTAGGTGAGGGCGGAATAACGACCGCCCACATCAGGCGGGGAGGAAAAGACGCGGCGGAACTTTTTCTCAACGGCGAGAGCTTCCAACGGGGAGCCGGGATCCGTGATGACCACGAAGTTCTGACCAGGGTCTTTTTTTGCGGCGCTGACGGCGTTGTAGAAGTACTTGAAGAAGGAGAGCGTTTCAGTGGTCCCTCCCGATTTGCTGGAGACGAGAAAGAGGGTGTTGGCCATGTCAACGCTATCGGCGACGTGCTGGACGGAGGCGGGGTGTGTGCTATCGAGAGCGGTCAGGGGTGGATAACCCCTCGCGTTGCCAAAGGTGGTCATAAGGACCTCAGGGGCCAGACTGCTGCCTCCCATCCCCATAAGAACAACGTGAGTGAAGCCTCCCCTTCTGATGTCATCGGCAAAATCGGTCAGGACATCCAGGTAGTCGTGCATCACCTCGGGGATGGTTAACCAGCCGAGGCGGTTGATCAGATCCGGCGTGAGGGCAGCCTTCTCGGGGTCAGGCACCCAGACGGTGCCGTCATTTCGCCAGATGCGACGAGTCACGTTGGCGTTGGCCCATGACCTCTGGCGGGCAACTACAACATCGGTGTAGCGACTTAAGCTGAATCGCTGTTTGCCCACCTCACCAGCCACGATACACTCTTGTTTATGCGTCAGCGCCTCCATCAATGAATCGAAGGGCTTTTCAAAGAGGTCGACTCCCTCATCTTTCAGGCGGCGGGTTACGGCGTCAAGGTCGATGCCGAGGCCTTTGAGGCCCGCCAGGTGTTTGGATGCCTCGTCCAGGTTTTCGGCCAGACTGAGCCGGGGTTTGCCGTGGTCACGGAAGGCATCGATGGTTGCAGGTGGGACGGTACTGACGGTTTCGGGGCCGATTAACTCCTCGACATACATCACATCACGGTAATGCGGATTCTTGACACCGGTACTCGCCCAGAGAAGGCGCTGAACCCGTGCGCCCCGTTTCTTAAGAGCGATAAACCGTTCGCCTTCACAGGTCTCCTTAAAGCGCGCATAGGCCGCTTTCGCATTGGCAATGGCGATCTTGCCGCGGAGGGGGGAACCATCTGGAAGCAACTTATCCACGGCAGCATCGACCCGGCTGACGAAAAAGGAGGCGACGGACGCGACCCTGCTGAGGTCACCCCCCGAATGAAGCAGCTTCTCCAATCCGGCGAGGTACGCTTCGGAGACGTTCAGATAATCCTCTAGGGAGAACATCAGGGTGACGTTGATGTTGATGCCTTCTCCGATCAGGGCCGTAATAGCGGGAATGCCTTCGGGTGTGGCGGGTACCTTTACCATTACATTAGGCCGTTTAATGGCGGCGAATAACCGCCGCGCCTCGGCGATAGTACCCTCGGTATCATGGGCAAGCCGGGGTGAGACCTCGACGGAGGCATACCCGTCCACACCATCGGTTCTTTCATATACCGGGGCCAGCAAATCAGCCGTGGTCTGGATGTCCTCAATGACCAAGCTTTCATAGAGGCTTTCCGGGTCAGCGTGGGGGTTTTCCCTGAGCCTGGCGGCCATGGCTTCGTCGTAGTCGGTGCTCCCGGCAATGGCCTTTTCAAAAATTGCAGGGTTGGAAGTAACCCCGACAATTTCGCCGGCATCGATCATCCCTTTCAACTCTCCGGAGGTCAGCAACCCCCGGCGAATGTTATCGTACCAGATGCTTTGACCGAACTCCTGGAGCTCGATGAGCGGATTCTCTTTCACCGTTATTTCTCCTTTAGTATCTGTTCAATCTCCAGTCATAGTCTTGATAGTTTATTTTAATGTGTTCTGCATTTTCCTCGAGAAACTCCCTATCATCTCGATTATATAAATACGGAGCAATAAACCGCAATCTTTCACCGAGGCTTGTTCCAAAGTCCGCTGCATACCATGTAAAGATGCGAGACAGGGAAACGTGATTTTTCTCCCTATCGATTATGATGCCCCCGCCATTCAAGAAGGTTTCTCCAGCAATGATGAGCTCTTTTTCCAGTTTTTCCCCTGTGTATACTTCGATAGGCGGACAGGAGGATGACGCACAGACGAGGGTAAAATGGATGCGAGGATCAAAGGGTTTGATGGAGAACGCAAGGCGTGGGTCTTTTCCTTGAAATACCTTGAATAGGGAGTTGGGAGGACGACTGTTGTCCCGAAGAATACCATGTTCGATATCATCAGGGGTAAAGAACATGTCACCGATCTGATACTGGACGCGCCTGAAGAAGTTCCTCACCTCTTTGACCGAATCCCTTATCCCCAGTTTTATTACTCCATGGATCACGATGACGTTATACAGATTGATCCAGAAGGCGAGCTGTTCTTTCCTGCCCTTGAACCCCTTGAGATCCATCTTCTTGAGGGCATAGCTCAACTCTACATATTCCCTATATGCCTTCGATCTCTGCATCTGTTCATAGGAGACTCGTCCCCGTTTCGTATCGAAGAAAGCCCCTCGGAGAATATTCATCGAATCCTTGAGCTTCATGGAAATGTTCTCTATTGGCATGTTGGGCGAGGGTTCCCCGTCGTTCAGAACAATCGTGCTGGTAAGGAGGAGCTTTCGTAAGCGTGATGATTTGTCTCGTTCATCCTCCTTGGTCTCTTTGCCCTTTGCCTGACGCAAGGCGATGACGCTGTTTATGTAGCCAATATGTGTAAAGGCTTGAGGAAAGTTGCCGAGGGCCTCTCTCCAATTGACATCGTACTCCTCGGAGAAGAGTCCTAGATGATTGGCAACGCCCTCGATACGCTTTATGAGAATCTCGGCCTCCTCAAATCTTTTTAGTCCAATGAGACAGTCGATCAGCCAGAAGGTGCAGAGCAAGAACGTTCCCTCACCTCCCGGCAGGCCGTCCTCACCGACATAGCGATAGAGAAAACCGTCGTGTCCAAGCTCGCGTTGGGTGGCTTCAATCGTTGAAACGATACGAGGATCCTCGAAGGGCAGGAATCCCAACAGGGGCATCAGTAAGTTGCTCGAATCTAAGACGTCAGTTTCATAATGCTGGACAAAAGACTGTTTTTCCCGGTTCCAACCTTTTTCGAGAACCTCTCCCTTTATCTCAGCTTTTATTTCCTCCCACTCTTTCAGATCCGCTGGGAATCCGTATCTCCGAGCTATTGTCAGTCCTCTATCCAGTGCGACCCAGCACATCATCTTCGAATAGACGAAATGATACGGGCCGCCCCGAACCTCCCAAATGCCAGAGTCTCTATCTTGCCAATGCTCAACCACATAATCACAGATGCCACGTAAAAATGGCCAAAGTTCGAAATCTATTTTTCCCACATAATCCGAGAGCCTCAAGGCTGCATCCATGATCTCTCCATAGATGTCAAGCTGCCTTTGTGAAGCCGCCCCATTTCCTATGCGGACGGGTCTTGATCCCTTGTAGCCATCGAGATGAGGGAATTCTTCTTCGTGCAAATCCGCTTCGCCACGCAGTCCGTACATAATCTGCATGTTTCCAGCCCCGTGTTCGGAGAGCAGCCTTTCGATCCATCTCAGATAGCCCTGGGTCTCCGATAGGTGTCCCAGATTGAAGAGGGCCTGGAGGGTAAAGGATGTGTCTCTGACCCATGTATATCGGTAATCCCAGTTTCTCACTCCACCGATATCTTCGGGAAGTGAGGTCGTAGCAGCAGCTGCAATGGTTCCGGTCGGATTGTAATAGAGAAGTTTCAGGACAAGGGCGCAGCGGTCAATCATTTTGCAATAGTGGCCTAGATCTATAGTTCTGCCTGTTTCGCTTTTTTTCAACCAGCTTTGCCAATATGCTTCTGTCTCCCGTAATGCTGTTGCTGCCCTTTCTCGATCAAGTTCAACTGGCTCGTTCGCACCATACCTCAGGTGTAACCAAACCTCTTCCCCTTCAGAAATGCTCCATTTTGCTACGGCTTTGCCATCGCTGAGCGTAAGATCATGAGTAGCGGAGAGGACAATGCTCTCGTCATTTCCCCTGGCGACGATTGCCCCATTGCGTTTTTCGAGGGAAATTCTGGCCCGCGCATAATCAAATAGGGGTTCGAAAACTGCCCCGACATCGACCTGGCCTTTCGCGACCTCAACGAGGCGGTATAGCTCGTGCTGTTCTTCCTCGAGTTCTTCTTCACCGCCAAAGGGGATGGGCATAAAATCGGTGATCTGCACAACCCCGGTCCTGGTTCTAAATTTCGTTGTGAGAATGTTTGTTTCAGGGATATACTCCGCTACCGAGTCCCAGTCATCCAGAGGGGAGATGGAAAACCGCCCTCCTTTCTTGTCATCGAGCAAGGCACCGAAAATGCTTGGAGAATCGATGTGTGGCAGGCATAACCAGTCAATAGATCCGTCGAGCCCAATGAGGGCTATGGAGTGCAAATTGCCGATTATTCCGTAATCACTGATTTTCTTGTACACCTCCAACTCCGTTGGGGATTCAAACCGTTATCGCGTCAGCCCCGTGCCTGACTCGTATCCGGTCATTACCACTTCACCCTCTGGGGATGGACGGTGGCTCCTTAGGCCAAATCTTGGCCACAGGCCCTGCCTCTCAGATGGAAGAAGAACTTGAGCCCCTTTCTCACCTTTTCGGAGAAGATCTTGCCAGAGAGAAAGGTCCCGGCAACCTTCTTATTAATCTCCCCGAGGGTTGGGTACGGATGAACGGCAGAGGCTAAGGTGGAAAGCTTGACTTTTCCATTCACGACAGCCACCCACTCACTGACCAAATCTCCTGCCCGTGGCCCTAAGATCTGAATCCCTATAGGCTTTTCCTTTTCATCGAGAAGCATCTTGATCTTTCCCGCATTTTCACCCTCGGCAAGGCTTCTATCGTTATCCTTAAACTCCTCCACCCAGACGGAATACTCTATTCCGGCAGCCTTTGCCATTTTCTCGTTCATCCCGATGCTGGCGAGTTCGGGGTCCGTATAGGTGCACCAGGGGAGAAAGGTGTAGTCGGCTTTTCTGGGGAGATGAAAAATCGCATTGCTGATCACAATGCCCCCCTCATATCCGGCTGCATGAGTGAAAAGGTAGGCACCTGTGACGTCCCCCACCCCATAGATATGCTTGTGATTCGTTTTCAATCGTTGATCCACCTTGAGGCCTTTCCGGTCATAAGAAATGCCAATATCTTCCAGTCCCAACCCTCCTAGATTCGCTTCTCTTCCCATGGCAACCAAGATGGTTTCAGCCCTGAGGCCCATTGTTTTCCCCTCATCGGTTTTCATAATGACCTCTCTCCCATCTCCCAGGTTCCTTGTGCTGACAACCGACGCATTTAGATGGAAGACTACCCCCTCATTACTCAAGACATGCATGACCTGGTCCGCCATGTCCTTGTCCTCTTTACTGAGAATCTGATTGCTGCGCTGAACAACCGTGACCTTTGATCCCAGGCGGCAGAATGCCTGGGCCATCTCGATGGCAATGGGCCCAGCCCCGAAAATGATCATGGTTTTTGGCAATCTTTCCAGGGAGAAGATTTCCTTGTTGGTGATGTGTGGCGTCTTATCCAGGTCCTCTATCGGGGGAATGGCGGGTGAGGAACCAGTGGCGATGACCCAGGTCTTTGCCGAAAAGGTTTTTCCATTCACGCGGATGGCATGCTCATCGATAAACTGTGCATCCCCAAACTCCACCCTGACACCGAGCTTACAAAATCTCTCTTCGGAATCGTGCTTTTGTATGACGTTGATTACCGATTGGATTCTCTTTGTCACTTCCCGGAAATCGACGTCCTTAACTTCCACGGGGGGCAGGCCAAATTGCTTTGCGTTTTTCATCAAATGGTAAACGTGGGCTGTCCGAATAAGCGTCTTGCTGGGAACGCACCCGAAATGGAGGCAATCTCCCCCGAGTTCCTTTTCCTTCTCAACGAGAAGGGTTTTCGCGCCGAGTTGAGTTGCTCCCGCTGCGACGGTTAGGCCTCCTGATCCTCCGCCCAAGATACCTATATCAAAATCATACTCTGACATGATACCCTCCTTAGAGATCCCCTTGTATTGGGATTTGAGTCACCAAATGGTAAGTTCAAATGCCAAAACCCCGAAGTAATTTCAAATTTCAAAATCCACATGTCAAAACTTCTCTTTCTGTTTGTCATGTGCGCTTTCTTTGAACTTTGAGCTTTGTCATTTGCCATTTATCTGTAAAACTATCCTCCATAGGCAAATGCGGGATACAATGACATGCCGCCGTCGACGAATATCGTGGTCCCATTCACATAGTCCGATTCATCAGAGGCCAGCCAGACGGCAACAGCGCTGATATCCCTCGGTTCTCCAACCCGCCTGTAAGGGATGAGTTCCAATAATTTTGCCTCGGCCTCAGGAGTCTCCCAGGCCATCCGATTGATCCTCGTCTTTATGGCGCCCGGGGCAATACTATTCACGCGTATTGTATAGGGGGCAAGCTCCTGGGCTATGGTCCGCATCATCATCATGATTCCCCCCTTTGAAGCGGCGTAGTTCACATGGCCCGCCCAGGGAACTCTTTCATGCACCGAGCTTATACAGATTATCTTCCCGGCAGCCAAAGATCTATCAGGAACAACGCCGCGGCGGATAAATTCCCTGGCCGCTTCCCGGGCACAGAGGAACTGGCCTGTTAGATTGATATCCAAGACGAGCTGCCATTGATCCAGGGTCATCTCAGTGAACTTGGCGTCCTTCTGTACACCCGCATTATTGACTAAGATATCGATGGTCCCGTATTCCTTTAACATGGTTTCGAACATTGCCAGCACCTGATCTTCTTTGCTGACGTTGGCTCTCACCGCAATCGCCTCACCTCCGCCCTTTCGTATATCCCGCACAACACCATTGGCAGCCGCTTCATTGGACGAAAAATTCACAACCACACGTCCACCAGCGTGTGCTAAGCCTTTTGCAATGCCTTCCCCGATCCCAGAACTCGCACCCGTGACCAATGCGGCCTGATCCTTCAAAAGGTCGCGCGGTCTATCGAGCAAGTCATCGCGAATGGACTTTTCCATGGTCAGTTCTCCCCTTTGATCTTTTTGATGATTTTTGGGATGAAGAGGGAAAAGACGAAGAGGCCCACGGAGAAGAACACCTTGAAGGAGATGAGCTCTCCCCAGTTACCGCTGGCCCAGACCTCTTTGAGAGTGCCCACGAAGAAGGTAAAAATGAAGGTCCCCACGATGATTCCCAATCCGGTGCCGGAGACGTAATCCCAGAACCGCACTTTTGTTAACCCCATGCCGAAATTCATAGGGGTGAACGGGAAGTAGACGAGCCGCAGATAAAGGGTTGTGGCGAAACCGTTGCGCTCGATGGCATCGTCGTATTTTTTGAGCCTGTCGCCAATCAAGGAGTCGGCAAACTCCCTGCCCAGGGTTCGCCCGATCCAAAATGCGGCGCTGGCGCCGACCATGGCCCCTACCCACACGTATGCAAATCCCCAGTAGGGGCCGAAAATAGCCGCACCCAGGGCGGTCAGAAGGGTCCCGGGGACGAACAAACATACCCCAACGGCATAAACCAGCATATAGAGCAGGGGAGCCCAAATACCCACGGCTTCTAAGAACCGACTGAGCGATTCAGGGGTAAGAAAAGCTTTAACCGGTGTAAAACGGATCACGTAAATGGCCACAACGACAAAGACCACGAGAATGAATGCCTTTACGAGGGCTCCTTTACGATTCTTCGTTGGGTGTCGAACAGCTTCCATCGCTCCATCCCTCCTCTCCCGATTACTGTTTGTCAGAGAACCCTCCTACTCATCAACAGTAAATCACCAACCCAAAAAATATCTATACGTTTTATTAAATGAAATAGGGTGAAGACAGTATTTCTTGGCATAAAGGACTGTATGTTTGGGAATGGCTGTCTACCTCCGAATGGGGATTATGAGGAAATGTGGAAATCCGTTCCCCCATTGTGTCCCTCCTCATCGATAGACCTCGATGTAGTCGAGATAGGAAATGGATTTCTCTCCCGTATTGTCCGAGTCATTCATAATAGCTATGCTGGTGATCGGGGGAGGTTTTTCGCCAAAAGCTTCCTCATAATCCTCTATGATATTCACGTCATGAATGAGCCATTTTCCAACGTTGGCATCGCCTTTTTGGAGGAGAACCATTTTGGCCTTTTCGGCATAAGCATTGGTGATTATGGTTTCCTCGTATTCCCTGTTAGCCCAGATATAATTCAGACTGCTGTGGGGAGGATATTCCCCGTAGATCAATTTTGCTGCATTGTACTTGAGCTTCTCCATGAATCCCGCTTTCTCAGGATCATATTTAAATACGATATAGATACGGAGCGAATAGTCGTCCCCGGATTTGGTTTTAGCATCGCCGTTTCTATAGACATTTTCAACTTTCCATCGCCATCTTACCCTTGAATACTGGTAGATATTAAATTCCTTTTTATAGAGAACTGCCGATGCCGATGCATTGCTCTCCGCTTTCAAATAGCTCTCCGAACCATTGGATTCAATCATATAGGAGGTGTGATTTTCTATTTTGGGAAAATAGAGGGGTTTCCAACTATTGAGGTCGTTGAAGTCTTCTCGGAGGAGAAATCTACTTTCTTCACAATGGGCCTGTGAGACCGCAAAAATACACAACAGAATCACGGTATATGTGAAGAAATACCGGGAAATAGGACCCATAAGCATTCTCATCGCGTTTCACGGCCTGGTGGGGATGGGGAAGCCCACTTTTCCACACCGTTGGCAGAGGGCGCGATTTAGTCATCCCCGGATAGTTTGGGTTTCTCTTTTCCCATGAGCCCCAGGGCCTTTTCGGCCACATGATCCGCGGTAAACCCGAACTTCTCGAATAAGGTCTTGTAGGGGGCAGAGGCTCCGAAGCGATTCAACCCGATAACCTCGCCCATGTCGCCTATGTAGCGATGCCATCCCTGGGAGACACCTGTTTCAATGGCCACCCGTGCCGGTATTTCAGGCGGAAGCACCTTGTTCCGATAGTCATCCGACTGCATCTCAAACAATTCCCAAGTCGGCATACTCACCACACGTACGGCAATTTCCTTTTGTCGGAGCTTTTCCGCTGCCTCCAGGGCTACATGTACTTCGGAACCGCTGGCGATCATTATGACCTCAGTTTTCTTACCCTCGGTATCGCTGAGGATGTAAGCCCCGCGGGAGAGGCCATCGGCAGGGGCATACTTGCTGCGGTCCAGGGTGGGAAGATTTTGTCGAGTTAAGGCCAGGGCTACAGGACCGCTTTTCCCTTCGAGGGCAAAACGCCAGGCTTCCGCCGTCTCATTGGCGTCGGCCGGCCGGATGACCGTCAGGCCGGGGATTGCCCTGAGGGAGGCTAATTGCTCGATGGGCTGATGCGTTGGCCCGTCCTCGCCCAAACCGATACTATCATGGGTAAAGACGTAAATGACCTTCAACCCCATCATGGCTGCCAGGCGGATGGACGGCCGCATGTAATCGGAGAAAATCAAGAAGGTGGCGCCATATGGAATCAGGCCACCGTGGAGAGCCATACCGCTGATAATTCCCCCCATGGCGTGTTCCCGGACGCCGAAATGCATATTGCGTTGACCGTAATGATCGGCCTTAAAGTCATCCACGTCTTTGATGAGGGTTTTAGTAGAAGGGGCCAGATCAGCAGAGCCGCCGATGAGGGTGGGTAAGTTCGGTGCAATGGCGTTGATCACCGTGCCGGATGCCCCCCGGGTCGCCATCCCCTTGGCGTCGGTAGGGAAGGTTGGAATATCCTTGTTCCAACCAGACGGCAATTCACCGCTCATCGCTCGCTTCCACTCCTTAGCCAATTCAGGGAATGCCTTTTCATATGACTGGAAGCGGACATTCCACTCGTCCTCCCGTTTTTTGCCCTCTTGAAGGGCCTGACGGAAGCGGGCCAATGCTTCCTTGGGGATCATAAATGTCGGCTCAAGGGACCAGCCGAGGTTCTCCTTGGTCAACTTGACTTCATCGATACCCAAGGGCTCGCCGTGTGCCGCTGCCGTGTCCTGCTTATTCGGGCTGCCGTAGCCGATGTGCGTTCGGGTAACAATCAATGAGGGACGTCCGGTCTCTTCTCGTGCCCTCCGAATCGCCCCTGTTATTGCCTCCAAGTCGTTCCCGTCATCCAGCTGCTGCACGTGCCATCCGTAGGCTACAAAACGTGCTGCCCGATCCTCAGTAAAGGCGAGATCGGTGCTCCCCTCGATGGAAATTCGGTTGTCGTCGTATAGGTAGATCAGCTTACCAAGCTTCAAGTGCCCGGTCAGGGAAGCGGCCTCGTGGGAGATGCCCTCCATGAGATCGCCATCGCTGACGATACCGTACGTATAGTGGTCCACAATGGTATGGCCAGGACGGTTAAAATGGGCTGCCAGAAACCGTTCGGCAATGGCCATACCCACCCCGTTGGCAAAGCCCTGTCCCAAAGGACCGGTGGTGGTTTCAACCCCCGGTGCGTGATATGATTCCGGATGGCCCGGGGTTTTACTGTCCCACTGGCGGAAGTTCTTCAATTCCTCCAACGGTAAGTCGTATCCCGTGAGATGCAACAAGCTGTAGAGCAGCATGGATCCATGGCCGGCAGATAAGACGAACCGGTCCCTATTGGGCCATTTTGGATTTGCGGGGTTCATCCTCAAGAAGCGAGTCCAAAGGACATAAGCCATTGGAGCCGCGCCCATGGGCATGCCGGGGTGACCGGAATTGGCCTTTTGCACTGCGTCCACGGCCAGCATGCGGATGGTATTGATACAGAGTTGATCCAACGCGTCCTGTCCATTTCCCATGAAAAACCTCCGAAATCGTTAACGAGCGATTCATTCAAAATTTCTTTTTTAATACACTATTTTATCCCCAAATGCTACATCTTTTTACGGCTGCTTCACATCGAGCAATTCAAGCATTTTCCGTGGATCAGTAGTGGGAAGCTTGCAGCTATAATTGAGACAGACATAGGCAGTGGTTTTCCCATCGATGCTCGACTGGTATTTGGTATATTCAGCAAGCCGCGTGATATCCGGCGATTCTTCTTCGCTTGGGCGAAAAAGCACTATCTTGTTTGGCACAAAGCGTGTCCTGAGGGCCCGGAGCATAACCTTTGTGTCCTCAGCCCCAGTGTTGCCGGCGATGACCACTTCGTACGAGGGCCCTGCTTCAAAGTCCACTGCAAGCATCAATTGGGTATAGGCTGAGGGGGATTGCTTGACAGCCTCGGAAAAAGCACGCCCGATCTTTTGGGATTTCTCCTCCAAATCCGTATTTGCCGTAATCCTTCCCAGGCGAAGCAGGTTCAATGCCGCAACGGAATTCCCCGATGGGATTGCGCCATCATAAATATCTTTCTGGCGCACGAGGAGCTTCTCAGCGTCATCCGCGGTTAAATAGAATCCTCCAACCTTGTCATCCCAGAAGTGTTTCAACAGATCATCATTGAGGGTCAGTGCTGTTTGGAGATAACCCACTTCAAAGGTGGCTTCGTAGAGCTCCAACATCCCCCAAATCAAAAAGGCATAATCATCCACATAGGCTGGCAGGGCCGCCTCACCGTCCCGGTAGCGATGCAATAATCGTCCATCTGGTTTACGCATATTCTTGAGGATGAAATCCAGGGCCTGCTCGGCAGCCTTCGCATATTGAGGTTCATCGAGCACTCGAGCCCCTTTTGCCAGGGCGGCGATCATCAGGCCATTCCAATCGGCCAGAATTTTATCGTCTTTATGGGGATGGATCCGTTTCTCCCGGGCGGCGAAGAGCTTCCCTCGGGCATCCTCCAAACGTTTTTTCAGCTGCTCTTCGGGCTTTTTCAGCTCTGCTGCCGTCTCATGAATTTCTCTCTTCAAATGGAGGATATTTCCTCCCATTTGCTTCCCCGTCGCCTCTTCGTGAAAATTACCCTCCTTCTCAATGCCGAAGACCGCTATGATTAAATCGGCCTCCTTGGTCGGGAGGACCTGCCGGATCTCTTGCTCTGTCCACAGATAAAACTTCCCTTCTTCTCCCTCGCTCTCAGCATCCTCTGCGGAGTAGTATCCACCCGTTGGTGCCCTCATATCCCGCAGGACATAGGTAAAGATTTCCCGTGCCGTTTGTGCGTATTTTCCCTTCCCGGTTGCTTGATATGCCTCCGTGTAGGCCATTGCCAACAGTGCCTGGTCGTAGAGCATCTTTTCAAAGTGTGGCACCAGCCATAGTTGGTCGGTGGAATAGCGGTGGAAGCCGAAGCCAACGTGGTCATAGATACCTCCAGTTCTTAGTGCCCGAAGGGTTTTTTCCACCATGTCGAGCGCTTTTTCATTACCAGTGCGCTTCCAGTAGCGCAGCAAGAAGAGGAGGTTGTGGGGGGTGGGAAACTTTGGTGCACTGCCGAAACCACCGTATTGTTCGTCAAAGCGCTGGGCCAGCTGTTCATATGCACTCTTCAGGGTCGGTTCTCCCAGTTCTTCGCCCGGCGCATATTTCGAAACCTGCCCGAGCGCAGCGGTGATTTGATTGGCCGACTTTACCACCTCGTCCCGTTTCGTTATCCAGATCTCCTTGATCCGAGGAATCAGGTCCAGCATTCCAATTCTTCCAAGGCGGTTCTCCTTTGGGAAATAGGTTCCTGCAAAGAATGGTTTCTTATCCGGTGTCATGATGATGGTGAGTGGCCATCCGCCACTGCCCGTCAACATTTGGCAGACGGTCATGTAGATGTTATCGAGATCGGGCCGCTCTTCCCGATCCACTTTGATGGAGACAAAGACCTCATTCATCAACTTG
>JAQYWG010000064.1 GCA_030145085.1 Thermodesulfobacteriota bacterium | reverse complement strand
ATCAGGTGATCGAGGGGGGTCAGATCAACAGCGTGGCAGGCTTTGACCAACTTCTCATTGAGGGATAAATCGTGCTTGCTGGGCTTTAAATTTCCCGAAGGGTGGTTGTGAACAAAGATGAGCCCCGAGGCATTCAATTCAAAGGCCCTTTTAATGATCTCCCTAGGGTAGACAGCGGATTGATCAACAGTTCCCCAAAACAAATCCTCAGCGGCCAACACTACATTTGCACTATTCAGATAAATAACCTTGAAGACCTCTTCTTTTAGATTTGACATTGTTACGGAAAGGTATTCGAGGACATCCTCTGGCCCGTTAATAACGGTTTTGCCAATGATCTCCTCTTTTAACTGTCGTTTGGCAATCTCAGTGGCTGCAAGTAGCTGGGCTATCTTGGCAGGTCCTATCCCCTTCATTTTTTCCAGATCCATCTTGTTGGCATTTAGCAATCCCCTGAGACCGCCGAAGTATTTGAGTAGCTCTCTCGCTAACGTGACCGCATCCTTTCCCTCCATCCCTGTACGAAGGAGTATAGCCACCAATCCAGCATCGGATACATATTCCGGTCCCTGTTCTAGTAACAGTTCCCGAGGGCGCTCTGATTTAGGCCAACTCTTTATTCCACGATTGGTCATTATATTAGGGACACTTCCCGTATTTTTTATTTTCCTTTTGTGGCCGTCCTGCCTTCTTGGGTAAAATATCACGCTCAATAATTTTCTCAAGTCTTTTTATAAACCTCTCAGCCCCAAGTGGCCTGCCTGTTGATATCGCCTTCCTGATAGAGATTGCCTTGATCTTCAAAAAATGTTTCTCTACTGCTCCCACGTTGCGTTATATGATGGGGATAATTTATAGCACATACCCTTCTTTTGCATCCTTGATATGTGAGGAAAACATTTCAATATGGAAAGAATGGCAAAAAATATGGGAGATGTCCCAATCCCTTTTATCCCTTTTTCGGTTGATTTCGTCCCAATCTTATGCGAAGATTCCGAAGGATTTGATGGAGAGAAAACCGGTGAGCAGGACGGAGATTATCATCGTCGGCAGGGAAATACTTACGGGGAGAACTTTGGACACCAACTCCAATTGGCTGGCGAAGAGGATTACGGCCTTGGGAGGAGACATCAAACGGGTCACGGTGGTGGACGACGAGATCGATTCCATCTGCGGGGAGTTGAGGACTGCCCTGGGGAATAACTCCCATGTCATTGTGACAACGGGAGGGTTAGGGCCTACCTTCGACGATAAAACCCTCGAAGCCGTGGCCATGGCTACGGGGCTCCAAATGGAACTCAACGCCGAGGCCCTTGATTTCGTCAAGGGGAGATACACCTTCTTCAAGGAGCAGGGTTTTGTCGATTCCGATGAGGTCACGCCCAGCAGGGAGAAAATGGCCATATTCCCCAAAGGGGCAAAGATGCTCCCAAATCCCGTTGGTGCAGCCCCTGGGGTGAAATTGCGGGCCGGGGAAACCCTCATAGTCTCCCTTCCAGGGATTCCCAAAGAGATGAGGGCCATCTTCGAGGAGGCCCTGCTGAAAGACCTTAGGGACTTGTTTGGAAAGCGTTTCTTCCTCGAGAGGACGATGAGCACCAGTTTGGGGGATGAATCGAAGCTTGGGGAAATCCTTGACAAGGTGATGAAGGAGGTTCCAAGGGTATACCTGAAATCGAGGCCCACCCATTTCGGCCGGGATGTGAGGCTAGAGGTTACCCTGACGGCAACGGGCGACGATGCGGATGAGGTCGAGGCCAGGATTCAGGGAGCCATTTCGGAGATCGAAAGGAGGCTACCTCGCTGAGGGTGGATAAGATAGGGCATTGGAACCCTGCATTCTCATGGGTTAAGAGCAGCCACTCTCCCTATTGAAGACCATCGACCGGATCACCCCAAATCCCCCAATTCGTATTGCAGGATTCCCACAAGCACAATGGCGGCCGTCTCCGTCCTCATAATCCTCCGCCCAAGGGTGACGGGAATGAATCCCCTCTCTTCTGCCTTTCGGATCTCTTCTGGGTCGAAGCCGCCCTCAGGGCCGACCATCAATGTCACCTGACCATAATTCCCCTTTGACCTTAAGACATCTCTCAAGGGATTCTTGTTCCCCTTCTCCCAAAGAACGACATTGAGATCGCTCCCCCCGGCGTACTCCAGTGCTTCCGAAAAATCGCAATAAGGCTCGAGAAGCGGAACCCTTCCCCTCCTCGATTGTTTAGCTGCCCTTATGGCGATGGATTGCCATCGATGGGCCTTGGGCTGTTTCCTTTCCCGTTCCGCGAGGGAAACCGATCGCCTCGATTTGAAGGGAACGATGGAAGAAACCCCCAGTTCGGTGGCCTTCTGAATGATGAGCTCCATCCGCTCCTTATCGGGAAGGGCTTGAAGGAGGATGATCTTCGCGGGGGACTCAGTAGGAGGTGTAAGCGACTTTAATACGAACACCCAGGCCTCGCGGGGATTGATGGAAAGGATCCTTCCCCGAAACTCCCCTCCTCCTTCCCCGGTTAGCGTGACCAGTTCACCTGGCCTGGCCTGACGAAAGCTTAACCCATCCAGTCCCTCTCCCGTTATTCGGATCTTTTGGCCTTCCTCGGGACGCGTTTGTATCTTGATATACCCTATTGGATTTGAACTACTCAAGGAAAGCCCTTTTCATTTCTTCTTCTTTGACGGCTTCTTCTTTGACGGCTTCTCCTCCGCCGCTTCAAACTCCTTTATCCCTGAAGCCAGTTCTTCCAATTGCTTGTCGACCAAGAAGTTCACCGTCCCTTCCTTAAAGCTGCCATCCTCACCCCCCTCGCCTGCTTCTACCCCGGTCAAAATCTCAATACCCTGGTCGATGGTCTCAACGGGATAGATATGGAATTTGCCCTCTTCGACCGTTTTCACAACATCCCTTCTCAACATTAGGTCATCCACATTTTGATGGGGTATCATCACGCCCTGTCTTCCCGTCAATCCCTTGGCCTTACAGACATCGAAGAAGCCCTCGATCTTCTCGTTCACGCCGCCGATGGGCTGGATCTCCCCCTTCTGATTCACGGAACCGGTCACGGCGATATCCTGCCTAAGGGGTATCCCAGCGAGGCTCGATAGAAGCGCATAAACCTCGGTGGAGGATGCGCTGTCCCCATCCACACCGCTGTACGATTGTTCGAAGCAGATGCTGGCGCTCATAGCAAGGGGCTTATCCTGGGCATACTTCCCCCGGAGGTATCCGGCAAGGATGAAAACCCCCTTATTATGGGTGGGACCACTGAGTTCCGACTCCCTCTCGATATTGATAATGCCCGCCTTACCCATGGCAACTTTGGCCGTGATTCGGGAGGGCTTTCCGAAGGCATAGTCCCCCAGATTGTAGACGGCAAGGCCATTCACCTGCCCCACCACCTCCCCCTCGGAGGCGATCATGATCATCCCGTCCTCGATCATCTCCTGAATCTTATCCTCCACGAGATTGACCCTGTGGATCCTCTTCTGGATGGCCTTCTCCACATGGATTTCGCTAACGTCTTGGCTTCCCTCCTTTACCGCCCAGTAACTGGCTTCCCTCAAGACATCGGCGAGCAGGTGAAACCGGGTGGTCAATTTCTTCTGCCTTCCCGCGATCCTCACCCCATACTCCACCACAGCCGCCACACCGGACCGATCAAAAGGCTTCAGTTTCTCCTCATTGCAAATCTTATGGATCAAAGAGGCATACTTGCTAATGGTCTCCTCGTCCTTATCCATCACCGTATCGAAATCGGCTTTAACCTTGAAGATCTTCTTGAATTCCTCGTCGTAATTATAGAGGAGATGGTACATCATCGTATCCCCAACCATGATCACCTTCACATTGGCCTCGATGGGCTCGGGCTTCAGGGCAGAGGTGGCAAAGAGGTAGAAGGGATCGTAGGTCTGCATTTCCACGACCCCGTTCTTCAGGGTCCTCTTCAGGGTCTGCCAGACCCCGGGTTCGATCAACGCATCCAAGGCGTCGATGATGAGATACCCTCCATTGGCCCTGAGGAAGGATCCGGCCTTTATCCGGCTGAAGTCCGTCTTCCAAATCCCCGATCGATCGACGACTCTCTCCATGGTTCCGAAGAGGTTTCGGTAATTGGGGGTCGTTTCCACGACAATCGGCGCGCCCTTGGTATCCGAATTATCGACCAATACGTTAACCCGGTATTCGGTGAATTGATCCGCGGGTTGGGGAATGGTCAAACCGGGTATGACCTGGGGTTGCTCCTCCTTCTCGATAAACCTCGAAAGGTTCTCCATGATGCTCTCTTGAACTTCTTCCAGGTAGTCGTTGATCTTCTCGTTATTGTACTTCTCCCGGAGATCAACGAGGGAATCACGGACCGCGGGTGATATGACCTCCTTGTCAAGGTCCGAGAGGGATTGTCGAATCTCCTTTTCGGTCTTTCGGGTCTCCTTGAAAATATCCTCAAGTTCGGAAGCCAATTCCTTCTGCTTCTCCCTTAACCTCTCCACTTCCTCTGCGGAAAGCTTTCCCTCCTGGACGAGGGCCTCTAGTTGATCGAAGCTCATGGGGTTTCCATCGATTACCGGAAAGATACCCGGCCGGGAGTAGGGTCCCATCTGGACCTGAACCAGGGAGAACTTCTCCTGGGTTGCCTTCTTCTCGAACTCCTTGAAATAGGCCGCCTGCTGATCCCGAAATTTTTCCAAAATTTCCTTCTTCTTGTTGAGGTATCTTTCATCCTCGAATATCAGGGGGATCTTCTTCTTCAGGGTTTCGATGAGGTTCTCCATATCCCCTCTAAACTCATTTCCCTCGCCCGCCGAAAGGGAGATCATCTTCGCTATATCGGGGTTTTTAAAATTATTCACGTAACAGATATCGTTGGGGATCTTACCCGCTGTATCGATCTCCTCCAGCAAACCCTTGATGGCTGTCTTTCTTCCCGTACCCACGAGGCCCGTTACGAAGATATTGTAGCCGAATCCGTCGATATCCAGGCCGAGGCGAATGGCCTCCAGGGCCCGCTCTTGGCCAATGATCTCTTCGGTAATGGGCAAATCTGATTGAAATTTCAGCTCTTCCGGGTCACACCTCCACCTCAGCTTTTCTACAGGGACCTCTTCAAATCTCATTTCTTCAGTCATTTCACACTCCCTCCTGAGGGATGAAAAATCCTATCCCCAGATCCATTGAATCATCGGTATTCTCCACAATAACCGCCTAAAAGTCAATACCCTCCGGAGCTGTCCAATTCCAGGCCTGCACATACGATTTCTCGGGCAACAAAAGGGCAATTCTTAATAGCGTAAGATTATGTGGGAAAAAAGAAAAGGTAGGTTCATTTCAACGATATGGTAAATACGGGGGCGCATGAAGGGGGTTATAATCCCTGTTTGGACAACTCCTCAAACAATTTCCTCTGCCCCGGGGTAAGGCCCTTGGGGGTTTTTATGATAATCCTGACGAACCCATCGCCCCGACCATTTCCCCTGAAATGCGGAAATCCATGATTTTTCAACCTCAATTTGGTATGGCTCTGGGTCCCTTGCGGCACCTTAACTTTTCGCTTCCCATCCAAGGTGGGAACTTCAAGCTCTGCTCCTAGTGCAGCTTGACTAAAGGTAACCTCCTTTTCGATAATGAGATCATCCCCCTCCCTTTGAAAGAGAGGATGGGGTTGCATATGGATCCTAAAGAAAAGCTCCCCCCTGGGGCCCCCGTTTTTCCCCATCGATCCCTTTCCACCAACCCTGAGCTTCTTTCCCGAGTTGATTCCTAGGGGGATTTTCAGGGTGATCTGTTCTAAGCTTCCATTACTTCGATAGGAAACTTTCTTCTCGGCCCCAAATGCCGCTTCCTCCAGGGTGATGGAAAGATCATAGGTAACATTACCGCCCTTTTGGGGCATATGGCTTTCCCTCTGAAAACCCTTGCCCCAAGGGGAGCCATAATCAAAGCGTGGGCCATCTTGGGCCCCGAAGTTTCCGAAGCGAAATTTCCGTTTAGAACCCCTTCCGAAAAGGGTGCTGAAGATATCATCGGAGCTAACCCCCAAATCCTTCAACATATCCCCGATGTCGAAGCCCCTGAAGATGTCCTCTTGGGAGAACCTTTGATGAAATGCCGCTGAACCGAAGGTGTCATATTGCCTACGTTTCTCCTTATCGCTCAATACTGCATAGGCCTCGTTGATCAGTTTAAACTGCTCCTCTGCCTTCTTGTCGTCGCGGTTCCGATCCGGATGATACTTCAAGGCGAGCTTCCGATACGCCCTCTTGATCTCCTTCTCACTGGCGTTCTTGTCAACGCCCAGTAATTTGTAATAATCCCTATCCTTCATCTTTTGCCATCCGTCCCGTCAAAAGCGGGGTATTCTCGCTGTAGGTCTCCTTGATCAGCTTATTCAGATAGCCTTCGGGATCCCCAACGGCTTCAGCGTTGAGGACAAACCTGAGCTGTTTACTACGATCCCGAATGAGCTTGAACCCATGTTCGAAATTCTCCGTCAACCTTTGGAAAATAAGTGACGCGCTGTTCCCTTCCTCCAGGGCCAACTCCGTCAATCTCACAACGGCTCCTTCATCGAATTCAATCTCGATCCCGTGTTTCTTATAAAACGACCGCTCGAAATCCCTAATCTCTCGGTCTAAAGAAAGGATCTCCTCGTAGACGGTGTCAATATCGAAGCCCCCATCAACGACCCTATCGGCGATGAGATCAACCCTTTTGTCGTGGACCACCATGCCGTACTTCGAGAGAAATTCCCCCTCCCTTCGGTTGATTATCCCCTTTATTACGTCCTTTTCTTCATTGGCCAGCACCTCGAATCGAGCCAATATTGCCTCATCTTGGGGCATAGTAAGGAGTTTTTCCAACTCCCCCTGCGGGTTTTCCACCACTGTAGGAGTAACGACCAACTCCCTAATGTTGGTTGAGGGAAGTTTCTTTTCGAATTTTATCAAGACCTTCTCCACCGCACTCACCAGCCCCCTTGCACCAGTCTTTTCCTCGGATGCCCGCTCAGCCAATTTGTAGAGGACTCCATCCTCGAATTGAATATCGATCCCGTAAGACTTAAAATCCCGCTTTTTCCCAGTGATAATGGGGTTATTGTAATTCCTTAAGATGTAATAAAGGTCCTCGACACCCAACTTCTCGAATAACACGATAACCGGTAATCTGCCGATGAATTCCGATTCAAACCCATATTCGATCAAATCCTCAGCTTTTACGTGCTTAAGATATTCGGTCCTCTCATCCCTCGAACGAATTTGTGCGCCGAATCCAATGCCTTCTTTCCTCATCCTTTTCTTTATGATCTCATCCAGACCGGTAAAAGCCCCACTGACGATGAAGAGGATGTTCTTGGTATTGACGACCTTCTTTTCCCTCTTCCCCGTCTTTCGATATTGTTCGATGGCTTCCAATTGGGAGATGGGGTCATGGGGAACCTTCAGATCGACCTCCGTCTCCTCCATGGGCTTGAGAAGAGCTCTCTGAACACCGGTCCTCGACACATCAGGGCCGATGAGGTTGATACTGGATGCGATCTTGTCGATTTCGTCGATGTAGATTATCCCATACTGAGCCCATTGGACATCCCCCTTGGCTTCATAAACCAGATCTCTCACCAAGTCCTCAACATCACCCCCAACATAGCCGGTCTCGCTAAATTTTGTCGCATCCCCCTTCACAAAGGGAACCCCGATCTTTTTGGCGATCAATTTGATCAAGTAGGTTTTTCCAACCCCAGTGGGCCCGATCATGATGATGTTGTTCTTTATATGCCCCACCTCTTCAAAACGGCCGGACTTCTTGAATTTTTCCAGGAAATTGATCCGATTGAAATGGGTACAGATTTTTGTGGCCAACACCGCCTTAGCCTCATCCTGCTTGATGACGTACTCGTTGAGGTAGGCCTCAAGTTCCTCCGGTTTCATATCAAAGTGGGGCTTCTTCAATCCTTTAGATTCCCTCTTCCCCTTACCTCCCGCCTCCCCCGCTCCGGCCTTCGGGAAGAGCATTGGTACGACCAACCTGATTCGATCGCCATACTTCTTGCCCAGATATTCGTTTAATTCCTTTTCCAACTCCTTTTGGTCGGGAATCTTAGAATCGGAACCCCATTCTTTTCCCATTTCCGAAAGCCCTCACGTATGAATTCAAAACCAGTTTAAGCGACTTATAATTATAGTCATTATTCCTTGCTTTTTCAAGGATCGCACATCCTAACCCTCCCGATGGAATCGGCGGACTCGCGTTTCCCTTCTCATATTGAAGAAAGGGATGTTTATGCGGATCCCATAATGTTGAACATCCAGGGTTCTCCCCGAAAGCCGCCGTTCCACCAATTCCCTCGGATCCTCTCCTGACCGCTCAACATCCTTCAAGAAGTTTATCATCCCCTTCAAGTCCTCGCCCTGTGTGTGGTAAAGCCTCTTGAAGAGTTCGAACCCCCCGATGTATTGCCAGTAGGAAAGGAGGATGGCATTGTTGAGCCCTTCATTCTCAAAGCCGAGATAGAGCGGGGTTTTCAAATTCACCTTGAGGCGTCGAAAGCCCTCCTTGGCTTTCTGGAAGGTTCTCTCCCTCAATTCAAGCTTTTCCTCCTTCGATAAGCCCCTTGAATATAACTCTCGGAGATCGACGCAGATACCCTCGATGAATTTGCCAAAAATGAGTTCATCGTCCAGTATATTTTTGGCGTCCCGATAGTCCGGTGAATCCCTTCCATACCGTTCCGAGAAGAAGTCAATTGCCCCTTGATCGCCTATAAAGGTAGCCATCTGCTCGTTGAAATCCAAGTGATCCTCGATGAAGAGGGTAGTATGGGTAAGTTCGTGAATGACGATTTGGGCGATAATGGCCCTTTTCTGATCCAACATCGATGAAAAGATGGGATCTTTAAACCATCCCAGAGTGCTGTATGCCAAGGCCCCTCGCAAGCAGGTATCAAAGCCCGCCCTTTCCAGTTTATCCCTCTCCTCTTGGGCTCCCCTCAAACTGAAGAATCCCTTATAGGACATCCTGCCAACAATGGGAAAGGTCCATTGGTAGGGGTTGAGGCTATCCTTGGGACATGCTGAAATCACATAGAGTAATCCTTGCTTGTCAACTTTGAAATACCTCGAATAATTTCCCGTTTTTTCCAAGCCAATCCGCTCCTCGGCATATTGTTTAACTTCCAATACGAATTTTATGCGATCTTTCGTCTCCTGGCTGATCGAGGGATCCTTGAAGACCTCTTCATTTGATCGGCTGAACAGGAGCACCTTGGCCTGCCCAAACCCCAATCGAGTTATATAGGCCGCCGTGGAACACCCGGAGAGAAGAACCAATAATAAAATCCCGACACCGATGGCGCCTTGTTCAACCCTTCTCAATACTTTCATGGTCTCCCGTTTTAGGGGCGAGAAAACCAGGTGAGGATTATCTTCTCATATCACCATTCCTCGAAGGATTCCAGTTCGAATCGGACCATCCCGATAGGAAGGTCGAGGCCGATTCGAACAGGGACTTTCCTCCGATCCCGCGTACACCAGATCTTTATTATTCCTTCCCTCTCTCCAAGGGATGAGAAGGGAACCTTCGATTCCAGGCAAATCACCTCCACCTGGCCGCACCATTGGGTATCAATGGATTCCCCTTTGGTGTTAAAGATGACCTGCCTCAGCTTAATCCCATCGTAAATGGTCATCCGGATCGCCTCACCTGGCTTGATCTCCTCTCCTATGTAGTATTTGACGAAGAAGGAGAGCGGATCCTGAGTGCCGGGGGGAACGGCTATTATCTTCGACCCATCGACGATGACCCGGTTATCCCCTTGGTTGAACGTGAGCACGGACGTGTACTGTTTCTCCCCTGAAAAGATTCCCTTCTGATGGATTTCCTTCACGTATCGTAGGGGGCTGAGATTCCGAGCATCGACCCGGGAATGAAACCGGTTGTGCATGCGAAAAAACCAATTGGTCACCCCCGTGGTTTCCACCCGCGCCTGGACGAGATAACCCTCCTTCCCTTCTTCGGATTGAGCCTCCTCCAAGGTGATGACTGCCTCTAGAATTCGAAGGCCAAATTTTTCCGCGCCGTAAGTGAACTGCCTCTTCCGAAATAAGGCCCTTTCGGAAGAGGCTGTCTCCCTTTTTTGCCCCAGTGCCGGGGACCATCCAATAAAGATCAAGGCGACCCCGGTGGCGATGCAAATACAGGATTTCGTGATGTACTCTTTACGGTATGCCATGCTGCTATCCACTATTTCGATTCTCGGATCTTCCTTCGCGGTCCCCTCCTATTTTCCTGAGTTTCAGGAGAAGACCTTTGTCCATGAGCTCAGATACATCCTAATTTCTTTAAGTTGACTATCAGTACGGAGATGGCTGCTGGCGTAATGCCCGAAATCCTGGAGGCCTGTCCGATGGAGATGGGCCTCATTTTGCTTAATTTTTCCTTTACCTCGGTCGAAAGCCCGATAATCGAGTGGAAGTCCATGTCCCCAGGAATCTTCAAATTTTCGAACCTCTTGAACCTCTCGATCTGCTCCTGTTGCCTCATCAAATATCCCTCATATTTGACCTGGATCTCTACTTGATCCCGCACCTCACGATCAAAATGCGAGAGGTCGGCATCGAATCGAATGAGGTCCGAAAAGCTTAGCTCAGGCCTTTTGAGGATTTCCCTCAGGGATGTCGCCTGCTTCACCGGGGATGTCCCCATCGCTCGAAGCCTGTCGTTAATTCCCTTGGTGGGATTGGCGATCCACCGGGAGACCCTCTCATTCAGGCCCTCCATAGTCTCCTTCTTCTTCAAGAAGAGCTCATACTCCTCTTCCTGGACAAGGCCAACGCGGTATCCCTTCTCCCTCAACCTGATATCCGCGTTATCCTCCCTCAGGAAAAGCCGGTACTCGGCCCTGGAGGTAAACATACGGTAAGGTTCATTGGTTCCCTTGGTGACCAAGTCATCAATCAGGACGCCTATATAGGCCTCCGATCTATCCAGAATCAAGGCAGGCTTTCCCTCCAGTTTGAGGGAGGCATTGATGCCGGCGATGAGCCCTTGAGCCGCTGCCTCTTCATAACCCGAGGTCCCGTTGATCTGTCCAGCATGAAACAGCCCTGCTATCCTCTTCGCTTCCAAGGATGGCCTCAGTTCCGTCGGATCGACATAATCGTACTCGATAGCATAGCCCGGCCTGACTATCTCCACGTCCTCCAATCCCTCGATACTCCTTAACATTCGATATTGGATATCCAACGGGAGGCTTGTGGCCAACCCATTGGGATAGACCTCGTTAGTATCAATGCCCTCTGGCTCGATGAATATTTGATGGCGCTCTTTTTCGGCGAATCGGACCACCTTATCCTCAATGGAAGGACAATATCTGGCCCCAATACCCTTAATGACACCGCTATAGAGCGGGGACCGATCAAGGCCACTCTTAATGACCTCGTGGGTATTGAGATTGGTGTGGGTAATATAACAGGGTATTTGCCTTCTCTTTATTTCCTTCGTGGAGAAAGAAAAGGGAACGGGGGGATCATCGCCCAATTGAGGAATCATCTTGCGGAAATCGACTGTCTTCCCATTCAGCCGGGGCGTAGTACCGGTCTTTAGTCTCCCCATGCTGAACCCAAGCTTCTTCAGGCATTCCGATAGCCCAATAGCTGGAAAATCTCCCATTCTCCCGGCGGGGAAATGCTTCAACCCGATATGGATGAGCCCATTGAGAAACGTCCCCGTTGCCAATATGACCGTGGTACCCAGAATTGTCTCTCCAAAGCCCGTCGTAATACCATCGACGGAATCGTCCTTAACCAAAATACTTTCCACCGTGGCCATTCTGATATCCAAATTTCCCTCTTCCTCAACGGCCTTCTTCATCCTCATCCTGTACAGGTGCCTGTCCACTTGGGCCCTTGATGACCTTACCGCGGGTCCCTTTCTCGTATTCAATTGACGGAATTGAATTCCCGTGTCATCGGTAGCCCTCGCCATCTCTCCGCCTAACGCGTCTACCTCCCTCACCAGATGACCCTTGGCCAACCCTCCGACAGCTGGATTACAGGACATGAAACCGATGGAATCGATATCCATCGTCACCATCAACGTTGGATGTCCCAAACGCGCTGCCGCGAGGGCCGCTTCGATCCCGGCATGACCACCGCCTACGACGATAACATCATATCGATTGTTACGACAATGAGCCATAAGAGATAAGCCATATGATCGGTTAAGGCCTTTCCATGCCCGGACAGGCCTTAATGCATATGCCACAAATATGGTGCCTGATGTTGCGTTTCTTACAAAAGTCCTTTATCCACTCATAGCAACCGATATGATCGAAGTCCAGGGGGTTTTCACGGATAGCACTGGTTGGACAAACTGGGATACAGGTCTGGCAGATACCACAGTCCCTTTGCATGGGCTCGTCAACTCTTAGGGGAAAGTTGGTAAGAATGCTGACCAACCTGATTCTTGCGCCGAATTTCGGGGTGACCAAGAGATTATTTCTTCCAATCCAACCTAACCCCGCCTCCTTGGCCACGTGTTTATGGGATAGATGGCCAAGCTGTTTTTTCCAATCGATAACCTGAGAGGCGGGAATGGGCAGTGCTTGGAACCCTTGATTTTGGATATGGGAGGTGATCCTGAGGGCCATTTCATCGAGGTGAATATTTACCCTCTGATAATGGAAGAAGTATAACGGAGTTGGCCCATCTTCGATATCCTCGAGGATCCTATCCGAAAGGTGAAACCCCAATGAGATGGCACAGGGCAGGCTATCAATCCCCTTAGGGGATAGGGGGGAAAGCCTTTCCCTCAGGGATGCAACCCGAGCAACGCCGAATAGAGAAGCCCCAAGATCAAGGGAAAGCCCCTTCAGGTTATCGTAATGTTCAGTACCTACCACGTCACCGTTCCTCGAATAGCTGAAGCTGGGTTTCCCCCATCCTCGAGGGAAACTTGATGGGGTAACCTCCGCTGAAACAGGCGTAGCAGAAACTGCCGTTATCATCCCCCACGCATCGCTTCAATCCCTCCAAGCTGAGGTACCCGAGGGTATCCGAAGTGATGTAACGGTTTATCTCCTCGATGGAGTGGGAGGAAGCGATGAGCTCGGACCTCATGGGGGTATCGATGCCGAAGAAACAGGGGTGGGTAATGGGAGGAGAACTGATTCGAACGTGGAGCTGTTCAGCTCCGGCCTTTCGGATCATCTTCATGACTTTTCTGCTCGTGGTGGCCCTCACGATGGAGTCGTCGATGACCGCAACCCCCTTCCCACGAATGAGGTCCTTGACCGGGTTTAGCTTGATCTTGACACCGAAATGCCTGATGGATTGCTTGGGTTCGATGAAAGTTCGGCCGACATAGTGGTTCCTGATGAGGCCCAACTCCATGGGAATCTTGGTCTCATGTCCATAGCCGATGGCAGCGGAAAACCCCGAGTCGGGAGTGGGAATGACGATGTCCGCCTCCGCGGGATGCTCCCTGCCCAGCTGAACCCCGAGCTCCCTCCTCACTCCGTAGACATCTCGTCCGAAGATGAAGCTGTCAGGACGGGCGAAATAGATGAATTCGAACACACAATGGGAAGGGCTCACCGGGATGAAGGGATAGAAGGAGTGGAGCCCGTCTTCGTTAATGATTACCATTTCCCCGGGTTCGATCTCCCTCTCGAATTCGGCGCCAATGAGATCGAAGGCACAGGTCTCCGAGGCGACGAGATAGGCGTTTTTCTGGCGTCCCAAGACCAGGGGCCTGAACCCATGGGGATCACGCACCGCGATCATCTCCTCCTCACTCAAAAAGAGCAGACAATAAGCCCC
>JAQYWG010000063.1 GCA_030145085.1 Thermodesulfobacteriota bacterium | reverse complement strand
GTTGCGCGGGGGATTGTGAGGGATGCGAGGGCAGGGGAGGCGGGGCTTCGCGGCGGCTGAAATGCTTTGGAGTCGCGGGTATCTTGGCTAAATCAGGGTAAACCCCTCCAGCCGAATCCGATTGACAGTTTAAGAATCAGGGTGCATAAGTCTCAATCGGATAATCCGGGTCTTTGTGGACGTTGTTCTCAAAGGATGGGATCTGGGAATCCGAGTAATCTAAGTGGATTTGTACGAGTGGGGCATTGGCCCTGGGTTGGGGTTTTCTTTTAACCAGCCAGAGCCCCAAATGTTCCAATATCCTTCTCATGACCTCCTCATTTTCAATGAAACTGATAATGCTCATTTTCCCCTGGCATCTGGGGCAGGCAAGGGGATCTACCTCATAAATCTTTTGAATCAGTCTAGCCCAATTCCTCCGATATTCTTTTGAATTCTCTTCTTGTTCAATAATATCCTTTCAGCCTCATCCTTTCTGGCTTGAATATCCGTCGAAGAGTCCGTTCCCTGTTTTTACCTTATACGGAAATATAGGAAAAAACGCGTGCTTTGAAAACCGATATTTCACCTTCAGGGAACCAAAAAAGCAGTCTTATTTCTCGTCCATTTCCATGAAATCCGGGTGAACTATCTCCCTTTCCGAACGCCAAGGAGATCCCTACCCAACCAGCTTCGTCGTCTTGATCAGTTTTCTCAAGCGTTCTTCCTGTTCCATCGTGGGGTCGGCGAGCGGTGCACGAGTTCTTCCAGCCGGTAATCCCAGAAGCGTCAGGGCTTTCTTGATGAGGGCTGGATGGTTGTGGGAATAGATAGCCCGGAAGAAGGGCAACACCTCGTAGTGAATCGCCCGTGCGGTCTCGTGATCACCCTCGACGATCGCACGATACATGGCAACCCATTGCGATGGCATCACATTGGAAGTAGTAAGGATTCCTCCTGCAGCACCCAGTTCGAGGGCGGGATAGAGGAGGTCATCTTCACCGCAGAGGATGCTCGTCCATCGGGTGCCCAAATGGGAAATGGTTTGAGAAAGGGTGGCCAGATCCCGGTTGCATTCTTTGATCCCCTTAATCCCGGGAATATCCGCAAGCCTCACATAGTCCTCAGGAGAAAGATTGATACCCGTCCTTCCGGGGTTGTTGTATATGAGAACCGGTAGGTTTGTCGCCTCAGCTATAGCCCGGAAGTGGCCGATAAGCCCTTTGATACAAGGCCTGTTATAGTACGGAGTCAAAACGAGGATGGCGTTGGTTCCCAACTGGGTTGCCCTCTCTGCCCAGAAGACTGCGTCTCGAGTATTCGGCGAAAGGACACCCGCAATTACCGGGATGCGGCCACCGACCTCTTCTACGCTCATTTCGATGACGATGCTACGTTCGGATTCGGACAGGTTCACGTATTCGCCGCTTCCAGCCACCACGGCAACCCCGTGAATTCCCTGTTCAACCTGGCGCCGAAGTAACACCCTGAGGCCTTCTTCGTCGATGCTATCATTGGGCTTGAATGGGGTAACGAGCGCCGTAATAATCCCTTTGATTTCCCCTGGCATCTCGGATCACCCTCCTAGACCTTCTCTCAGGAATCAGATCCAATCACGTTCATCCCCTGCCTGATCGTCATTCTTCGTTTTCATCCCGAATGGTCGTTCAGTCCCCCGGTTCATACACGGAAAAAAGGGGACGCCTATGATTTTATGCAAAATGCGCCTACCAGCCAGCCTTTATAAGCGGAAGTTACTTTGAACGGCAATTTCTTCACCCCGCAACGATGCCCTACTCACCGCTGACTGGGAAATTCTCAGTCGATGTGACAACTCAACGGTGCTCATTCCCAGTTCCCGATTGGCCCAGTAGCAAAGCAGACTTCGGGCTTTGACCGTCTGGGGATCCTTGCCTCGACCCAGGACAATGCCAACATTCATGTCCAATGTTTTGGCCACTTGTGCAACGACCGTATCAAAATCGTATCCCTTGGCCTGAAGGGCATAACGCCGTTCCAAGCGCTCCTCGTGAGCTTTCAAAAGCCGCTCCACAAACTCACCGTCACCCAATATACGCTCATCCCCCTTGTAGCGGATTCCCGCTTTCCGCAACGCCTTAACCTGCTGCCACCCACCCAAGCTCCGAATTAACCCGCCACCAGTTAGATCAGGACGTTTTCCCTCGGAAATACCTTTCTCAACAAAACCGCGATATCCCTTACGGGCAGTGGAAATCTTATCACCAAACAGCTTTAGCACGGATTCGGTATCCTGCCACTCTCGTGATATCTTACCCACTATCGCGCTGTGGCCCGACCAGGGATATCTATCCAGAGCTTTCATGTCCGACACCAACCGGGCCCGCAGGGGATTTAAATGGATATACCGAACCAGCTCTCTCAGATAAAGATCCTCCTGGCACAAAATGGATTTGTATCGGTTTTGAAATAAATGCCCGTGACGACGGTATTTGCGGTTGAATGAAACAGCGTATCCGGTCAAGAGCCGACGCATGACAGTTGACAGGGGTACTAGGCCGGTTCGCAACAAGAGATGAGCATGATTGGGGATGAGAACCCACCCTAAGCATGCAGTCTGGGTATCGGAAATTATTTTGCCTAGCCGTTCGGTGAAGTTGTTCCTATCAGCATCGTTGCGAAATATCCTTCTCCGTTCAATCCCGCGGATGACGATGTGATGGATGGCACCGGGGGCATCTATTCTCGTTTTTCTTGGCATATCTGCACACTATCATGGAAATGAATAAGAAGTAAAGCATAAAATCATAGGCGTCCCCTATCTGTACTTTAATCTATCTTCTAACAATTCTCCACCAACGCCAACATTTTCAGGGGTAGATTCTCTGAGATAGACGACAAAGGCAGGTTTATCAATACCTGTTAATCGGCTGGCGGTCTCGGTAAAGGACTTTATCATTTCTTTCCTTTTTTCCTTATCTAATTTGGGGCCATAGAAAAATATTGTCGGCATGATTTTTTTACCTCCCCCGTGATTTCATTTCAAGACTTAGGACCCTTAGCAGACAACAGCTGTAGGATAACGTTTCATCTGTTGCCATTCACTCTCCAATGATTTTCATTAGGACCCGTTTTCTCCGGCGGCCATCGAATTCACCGTAGAATATCTGCTCCCAGGGGCCAAAGTCGAGCCGCCCTTCGGTAATGGCGACCACCACCTCTCGCCCCATGACCTGGCGTTTCAGGTGGGCATCGCCGTTATCCTCACCGGTCCTATTATGCCCATATTGGGAAGTCGGTTCGTGGGGAGCCAGTTTTTCGAGCCACACGTCATAATCGTGATGGAGACCAGACTCATCATCGTTAATAAATACGGACGCCGTGATATGCATTGCATTGCAGAGTACCAACCCCTCTTTGATGCCACTCTCCCTCAAACAATCTTGAACTTGCGGAGTAATATTGATGAACGCTCGTCTTGAAGGAACATTGAACCACAGTTCTTTGCGATAGGATCTCATGCTGCATCGCCTCCTTTCAGGCCTTATCGGGCATTGCCATGGAAAAAATTAAAACAGAAGATAGCTTATTGAGTTAGGTTCTTCTCCAAAAAAGTTGCTAAAAAGGGTCCAAGGATTCAAGGGTTTGGTTCCTAAAGATGTAATGAGTGCCTTGAACATCCTCTCAATATCTCCCATATCTCTCTGAAGATTCTTTAAATCACCCGATAACAAGATCTGAGTCTCCAACTCGCAGTTGGAACCATTAGCTATGTATAATGCCTGCATATACTCCTGGGTTGTCTTCCTTCCATACCCCTCTGCTATATTTGATGGAACTGATACAGCAGCCCTCCTCATCTGGGAAGTTAATCCATATCTCTCCTCCTTCGGAAAGCCTTTGGTAATCTTATAGATTTTAATACAAAGCTGATAGGCCTTCTGCAAACTTTTAACTCCTTATAATTTTTAAGCATTTCACTTGACCCCTGGAATCCTTCAATTTCACCAACTAAATGGGAGAAGATACTTGAGTTATTTCGGGGGTTCGAGGAATTTCCCTCATCCATTTTGCCCCTCGTTTTTCGCTCGAGAAGCGATTGCAAGAAAGGGGGGCGAGTAAGCCAAGTTCCTAACCCAGGCAGAGGTTTTGGACGTTCTTGGAGTCTCGGGGAAAATCAGTGAAATTCTCAAGGTCGATGGTGTTCCTCCATCCCTTGGACCACGATAGCAGCTTTTGATATGAACCCGTTCGAGAGGACAAGGTGACGAGCAATGGATTATTCCTACATTTGGCTCATGAAGAGCTTTTCGTAGGTCTCTTCAAGTCGAGCGAGGTGTTTCGTCTCTTCCTTTTGGAATGTGGAGAATACCTCCTCCATGGGCGCACCGCTGCATTGGGTTGCCATCTGCTGGTAGAAATCGACGGAGTGTTTTTCATCGTGCATGGCGAAGGCCAGGGCGTCCTGGGAGGTCGCATTCTCATCAAGCGGTTTTTCCTGGACGAATAAGGTCAAATCCATGGTGGGACCGGCTGTCTCTTCCTCGTCGTGAAGGGCAATGGTCTCTCCGACCAGGGCCTTTTCCAGGGCATGCCTATGTTCCAATTCCTCCTCCGCCAACTCCCTGAGAAGCTTCCTCGCCGATGGATCCTTTACGATTTGCAGCGCCCGGCGGTAAATTTCAAAGCTCTTCTGTTCCTGCTCGATGGCTTTCTCCAATGCCCCTTCCAGCGTATAACACACTGCTTCCATAAGTACCCTCCCCATATTTTCTATGGAATCTACCTTTCTATTGGGTTTTATTCTACCGTTAACCGTATCCGGATTTCAACACGAATTGATCGTAATATTTTTCCTTGCCAAATCACGTGGATTGGTCATACTTACAGTGAATTGATGTGAGATCGGTCCGTTCGCTCGGTTGGTTTTGCGATACTTCCCAGGTGCTTGCTCCATTTTTCCGTTGCCGATGCCCCATGGGACGAATGAGAATGGCTGCATAAGAAGGAATATTTGATGGATGCCATTTCAATTATTTGCATAGCATTTGGACTGGCAATGGATGCTTTTGCCGTTTCTGTCACAAGCGGAGTAGCCATTAAACACCTAAGAGTCAAGCATGCCCTAACGATTGCGACTTGTTTCGGATCATTTCAGGCTTTTATGCCATTCATGGGCTGGTTAGCGGGGCTCAGTTTGAGGGATTTTATTTCAGGGGTTGACCATTGGATCGCTTTTGGGCTTTTGAGTGCGATTGGTTGTAAAATGATTTACGAATCATGTAAGGTAGAATCTATCAAGAGGGAAATAAACCCACTGAATTGTTTTGTTTTACTGATATTATCGGTCGCAACAAGTATTGATGCTCTAGCAGTTGGAATAAGCCTCTCATTTTTGAAAATCTCCATCGCGATCCCAGCGATAATCATTGGAATCGTAGCGTTTCTGTTAACGTTACTCGGAGTTTTTATTGGTAATAGATTTGGACACTTTTTCGAAAATAAGATCGAAATCGTAGGCGGCCTCATTTTGATCGGAATTGGGACCAAAATATTGATTGAACATTTAGCATGAAGGACGCCTGTACGCATCGCCCAACACAAAGGAGAGACCATACCTTCGCAGATATTGCTCACTAATATCAACCGACGTATTGTAATCGCATAATGGCATCACAATGACGTGTAGAGGGAAAATCAAAGATTTTCCCACATTAAACCGTTGTGCTCAATCGTGGAAAAGAATTCCATTAACTGGTTATGGTGGCTTAGAACAGAAGGGATAAAGGATCAGTGATCGGAAGCATGGGTGAAGACTAAACTCCTTGAAATGAGGGATTCCGCTATGAACGGGGGGAAAAAAGGTCTATATCTTGGTACTGAGATAGTAGGGAAAAAATGGTGGAAGCGATATCTGAAGGATAAGCTTTTTGCCCGGGGCAATGGCAAGTATTGGTTTGATGACAATGGTTTTTCCTTTTTGCGATATCTTACCTCCACGCCGATATATATACCATTTAGTGAGGTTATTGACATACAATTGGGGACGAAACACGCGGGGAGATGGGCAATGGGTAATCTTATTGTAAAGATCCTATGGAGGAAAGATGATTTGGTATTAAGCTCCGGGTTCCTCGTATCAAAGAATAAAGAAGATGCTCCCGTATTTAAAGCTGAATTGGAAAGGAGAATACAGAAGAGAGGATAGTTCCCACGAAGACCGCTATTTCTTTTTGGACCCGGGCGAAAGATCGGAAAGAAGCTTTCCCTTCCTCATAGGCCATTCTCGAATTTCAGACCACTTCAGCCCTTCTCCAGCAAATTACGCTCGGGGACAATAGTGTCCTGTTATTGAGCATATAATTTAGTGAAAAATCAATAAGTTACAAAAGAATCCCCTATGAAAGTCAGGGAGGCACAGATATTTAGTTGAAATTTTTATAAAAATGGTGTATAAGGAAATTTACTACGAACAAAGGGGAAAAGTATGGCTCCAAAAAGCAAGGTCTTAGTAATCGACGACGAGGAGACCATTACCCGAATATTGGCCAAGATGCTCAATAAAGATTACGAAGTCCATGTGGCCAATGATGGCAAATCTGCCTTAGATTTAGTCCAGACCCATGTCTTCGATGCTATTCTCGTGGATCTCATTATGCCGGAGATGGATGGCCACGAGGTAATCAAGAGGGTATCGAGGGTCGACCCGGATATCCCCTGCATCGTCATAACGGGTTACTCCACCGAGGAGAATGCCATTGAGGCCCTTAAGGAGGGAGCCTTCGACTACCTGAAGAAACCCCTCAACCGAAATTTAGTGGAGTATTCGGTGAAGCGTGGGGTGGAGCAGAGGAGGACGAAATACGAAAACAAGCAGCTTATCGAAAGGCTGAATGAAGGCAGGGAGAGGTTGAGACAGGCTAATTTTCTCCTCTTTACCGAAAAAGAGAACCAACGGGAAAAGATCTTATCGCTGCAAAGGGAACTGGACCAGGTCAAAAGCGAATTTACCAGCTTTAAGCTTCAAGAAAATAGATTGGCGGAAATTAAGATTAGGCTCGATGTGTCGGAGGACCTCAATACTTTATTAGAAAAGGTTATAGAGATACAGGATATCCTGATGGCCCGTGCCATTAACCTCTATACCATCATGAAGGATGACCAGGGAGCTGAGTTTGTCAAATCCCTCATTTGGGGCAATAGGCTCCTCTCCCACTCGGAAGGCAACGAGTTCACCTTACCAATGGGTGTGGGCTATGCGGGCATTGTGGCGGAGACAGGAGAAGAGGTTAATGCAAAGGAGGTCCAATACGACAAGCGGTTGTCGGATTGGTATCAGGAAAAGGTCGGCTTTCCGATCCAGAATGTCCTTTGTCTCCCCTTGCGACATAACGGGAAGATTACCGGTGTTATCGAGATGTTTAACAAAACCGATCCTGGGGGTGGTATCGATAAGTTTGGTTTTACGGAACAAGACCGGTCCATGCTGAGGGAGCTGTCAATTCATATCTCCTCTGTAATGGACAAGCTCAATTTGGTTCAATACGATGGGCTTACGGGATTGCTGAATAGAGAACCCTTTTTGGAGACGTTGGTCCTCAGGATTACCGCTCATCGGAAAAGAAGGGATGAACAGGGGTTTTCCGTCGGCATCGTCATGTCGGATATCGACGGCTTCAAGAATTTCAACGATCGTAACTCTCATATCCAAGGGAATAAACTCCTCAGGGAACTGGGGAAGATTTTGAAAAGTAGTATTCGCGAGGAGGATTTGGTCAGCCGATATGGGGGTGAGGAATTTATTTTCTATTTATCTAAGATCTCGAGTATCGAACAGGCATGTCAATTTACCGAGCGAGTAAGGAAGACAGTGGAGGGCCATTATTTTCCGAATCAAGAGGTTCAGCCCAACGGGAACTTGACGATGAGCTTCGGTGTGACCCTTCTTGCATCGGAGGTCATCGATGAATATGGGTTGCTCCGCCAGGAGGATCTCAATCAGATTGTCGAAGAGGCGGATAAGGCCCTGCTGGCGGCCAAAGGCTACCAGGACTTCAAGGGCGATGATGGAACGAGCAGAAACCGCATCTGTGTCTTCGATCGGGAAAGGGGAGATTCGGATTTCGAAAGAATACGGCTTTATACTGAGGCCTAAAAGACCATCTCCTCTCTGCATGGATTATAGGAGAAGGCCCCATCCATTTGGTGGTGGGGCCTTTCCGTTGGCTTCGAGAGAGGAATGGAATAGACATCATTTAATTTGATACAATAGTAATTGAATAAGGTTCAAGGGGAAAGAGACCGTGTCCATTGAAAAGATCAAAAAGCAGATCGAGAAATTGTCCTCCGATGAGAAGCAGCAGCTCCTGAGCGATGTGATTGCCAAATTTCGAGAAGAAGTCTTCAAGAACCCGGGATGAGAGCTCGATTTACACCTCGCCCGGGAGCACGGCGAGGACGTAGAGAAGAAGGCTACGGGAAAAGGGCCAAACGCCTTGTGGTATAAAGTCGTCTGGTCGATGATCGGTAAGTAGGCCGCCCAGTAACTTCATGTCCCGAGATAGTCCCTTTTTTCCCCGGTTCAAAGTTTAATGCATTCCTTGAAGTTATCAATTTGATTCTTTCATGAGTACCGCCCGAGTTCATTCCTTTCTCACTTGGGCGTCTTCCCTCTGTCCCTTTGAGTTCCTATGGAAAGGAGAAGAAGGTGATGGGAGCAAAAGAAATGAGCGCCGATGTGCTGATAGTGGGCAGTGGTCTTGCCGGGGTCATGGCGGCCGTGAAAGCCGCTCGAATGGGATGCAACGTGGTGCTCGCGAGTAAGGGTGCCATGAGGAGCGGAAATTCAGTCTTAGTCGGCGGGGGTTGGTTGGTTGCTTCAAAGGATTTTCCTCCCGATGAGTATGTTAATTTTACTCTGGAGGGGGGGAAGAAGATTAACGATGCGAAACTGGTCCGAGTAATGGCCCAGAGAGGCGAGGCCATGATAAGCGCATTGAGGGAGATGGGAGTACCTCTGGAGAGAAGGGGTAATAGAATTTGGTGGATCAAAATGGATACATGGAAGAGGTCTGCGGGTATCGTTCTTATGGATGCGCTTATGGAGCACATCAAACATGAACGGATAATGGCCATTCCCTGGCTTTCCATCATCGAGCTGTTAATGGATGAGGACCGGGTTTCGGGAGCCATTGGTGTTTCCAGGGATATGGGTCCGGTGGTCATCGATACAAAATCCGTTGTATTGGCAACGGGGGGAGGCGGCGGTATCTACAAGCGCCATGACAACCACAAGAGGACGAGGGGGGATGGGTATTGGCTCGCATTACGGGTGGGATTACCTTTGCGGGATATGGAATTCGTCCAGTTTTATCCCCTCGGTTTGGCCGAGCCCCATTTACCCCCCCTTATGGTTCCACCACCGATTCCAAAAGAGGGGAAGGCCATCGACTCCGACGGAGAGGACATCGTCAAAAAACACGGTCTCCGATTCAGTTTGAACGAATTCATCATGGAACATCGGGATCAACTCACATTGATCCTCACAGGGGAAACGGAAAAGGGAAAGGTCTATCTCGATTATACAGGACTTCCAGAGGAAAGGTGGGAGAAGCCTCGTCTGAATCGATTCGGAAGGATAAACCCCGATTCTCGGAGCCGGCCTTTTTCCGTTGCCCCGGTGGTTCACTTTTTCATGGGAGGCGTAGAAATCAATGAGTTCGCCCAGACGGCAATTCCCGGTCTTTTTGCTGCTGGTGAGGTGACCGCTGGTGTTAATGGGGCCAATCGAATGGGTGGAAATGCCCTCATGGAATGTACCGTATTCGGGAATATAGCGGGTGAATCGGCAGCTCGATATGCCATGGGAGTTCGTCGGGGGAAATTGAAACGGGAAATAGTCGGGGGTAAGTTCCCATGGAAGGAGGAGAGGAAGGAGGTGAAGAACCTCTTCCGCCAGGTTCAGGATCTGACGTGGACCCATGCTGGTCCCATACGAAATGGGCAGTTCCTGCAGGAGGGGTTATCCAGGGTTTCCGAGCTGGAGGGGAGATTAGCCGCACTCGAAGCAGCGGGAAGATCCCTTGAGTTGAACGAGGTGAAGGGTAGTGTGTTGATATTGAAGGCTATTATGCGGGCAAGCCTGGAGAGGGAAGAGAGCCGTGGAGCTTTTTACAGGGAGGATTTTCCGCAAAGCGATGACGACCATTGGGCCAAGAATATTCTCCTTAAGCTAGATGGGGAGACGGGTGATTTTATCGTCTCCCATCGGCGTGTGGAGGGCCCTTGATGAATGGTAGTCTGGATACCAGCAAAGTTCAGGAGGAGAGAAGACAATGGCGAACGGTTTTAGGTTCGAAGTAATCGAGGGTTGGGAGCAGCTCCCGGAGGGGTATGTGCATCGCGACGTAGACGGAGTCGCCGTCGACTCGCGCGACCGCGTCTACCTGGTCACTCGTGGTGACGAGCGAGTGATTGTATACGAGCGCGAAGGCACCTTTGTTGCATCGTGGGGTGAGGACATCTTCACCCCGCGCACCCACGGGGTCACGATCGGGCCGGACGACTCGGTGTACATCGTGGACGACGGTGATCATACCGTCCGCAAGTTTACTCCCGAGGGTGAACAGATTATGGTGATCGGTACCCCTGGGGTACCGTCAGACACAGGCTACGACAAGGAGAAAGGGCTGACCAGTATCACCCGCGGAGGGCCACCTTTCAACCGCCCCACAAACATCGCCCTCGCGTCAAACGGAGAACTCTATGTCTGTGACGGATACGGTAATGCCCGGGTGCATCGATTCAGCGCCGATGGCAAGCTGATCCAGTCATGGGGGGAGCCGGGCACTGGTCCCGGTCAGTTCAACCTTCCGCATGGCATGTGTATCGCCGCCGATGGGCGAGTGTTGGTGACCGACCGCGAGAACGACCGCATCCAGTTCTTTAGCCCGGATGGCGAGTACCTCGATCAATGGACGCACGTGCAGCGTCCGACGGATGTCTGCATAGATTGCGAGGGGCTGATATACGTCTCCAGCTTGTGGTGGCGCGTAGGACAACATTCCTTTGTCAATGGCCCCATCAGGCACGATCTCCCGGGACACATCAGCGTCCTCGACCCTAACGGCAACGTGCTGCTGCGCTGGGTCAGCGCCGATCGATGTGCACCAGGCAATTTCGTTGCTCCCCACACGTTATGCGTGGACTCCCACGGCGACCTCTATGTTGGTGAGGTCACCTACACTTTTGGGGTATCAAAGGACCTGGTTCCACCGGACTGTCACACCTTCCAGAAGTTCATCCGCAAGGGATCCCCTCCCAAGGCTTAGTCGAAGTAAGAGAGAAAGGTGCAATAGAGAAGGCACCTTAACCCTCCGGGGGTGATTACCTTTCCAACTTCGAGGGAATGGAGTATATTTTTTTCAAGCCCTTCCGGAAGTGAAGTATGCGGGCGGTTATCCGATTTATTCCTCGGGACGTCCCGATCAAAAAGGCTGAGGGAAAGGTCTTCGTGGTCATCGACGTTTTGAGGGCGACGCCACCATCATCGAAGCACTATCCAATGGATGCACCGAGGTGATTCCTTTTGTGACAGTCGATGGTGGCTTCGTTCGTGATCTTCGGGAGATGGCAAGGAGCTGTGAGCACGGACGGGAATTGATAAGACTGGGATTTGAGGAGAATTTGGCCTTCTGCGTACAAACCAATGTTTCCTCATCTGTTCCCGTTTTCAAAGAAGGGTCCATCACGGTGGATTGAATAGATGGAGGACATTTTCGAAGATGCCCTGCATTCCTACAGACCCTATGCCCCGTAAAAGAGAGGGGGATAAATAGGATGGCCAAGGCCAAGGTTTCCATCGTGCGATGTCCGGATTATTCCGAAAAATCCGTGCTGAGGGCGGTGAAGGGCGCCGCTGACCTGTTGGATGGAATGGAAGCCTTCGTCAGGATGGGGGATCGAGTGTTAATCAAACCCAACCTCCTGTCGGCAAGGGACCCAGAAAAAGCCGTGACAACTCATCCCTCGGTTGTGAAAGCCGTCATCCAATTGGTTCGGGATGCCGGTGGCGTTCCCATGGTAGGGGATAGCCCTTCAATAGGAGGGCTCGTCAAGGTGGCATCCAAGGCAGGGATTTACGATGTTGTTCGGGAGATGAATTGCAAACTGGTGGACTTTGACGATGTCGTGGAGATCAGAGGGTCCCATCAAGGGGTATTTAAAACGTTAGAGGTGGCCAGGGCCGTTATTGATTGTGATCTTCTGATCAACCTCCCCAAGTTGAAAACCCATGGTATGACCACTATGACCTTATCGGTGAAGAACCTCTTTGGGTGTATTCCGGGTACGAAAAAAATCCAATGGCATTTGAAGGCGGGGGTTAATAGGCACTCTTTCGCCCAAATGCTCGTGGACCTTTACGGGATAATCAGGCCAGGGCTGAATGTGGTCGATGCCGTTGTGGGCATGGAGGGAGATGGGCCGGGCGGAGGGGATCCTCGGGAGATCGGGTTGATTTTCGCAGGCGCCGATGGAATTGCCGTCGATTCGACCATCTGCCATGTTGTTGGACTCCAGCCCCCAGACCTTTTGACCAGCCGAATTGGGTCCGATTTAGGGTTGGGAGTGGGACAGCTGAAGGATATTGAGATCATGGGCGAGGGGATTGAAGAGGTGAAAGTGAGGGGGTTTCTTTTTCCCAGAAGCATGGAGCCCCAATGGGGACTTCCACAGCCCCTGAGAGGTTTATTAAGGAATGCTCTGACGGCAAAGCCACGAATCAGGGAGGACATATGTAAACTCTGCGAAGTGTGTGTTGAGGGATGTCCATCTAGGGCGATGACGAGTGAGGGGGGGAAGATTGGCATCGATTACTCCAAATGCATTCGGTGTTTCTGCTGTTCCGAGTTCTGTCCGGAGAGAGCCATAGACATTAAGCAGGGATGGCTTTTAGGGCTTTTTGGAGGTCACCACGGGGGAGATTAAGCAAAAAGGGGCATGAGAAATATTAAATTGACCATTGAATATGACGGGACGGGCTATCACGGCTGGCAGATTCAGCCAAACGTTGAGACTATTCAGGGAACCATAGAAGGGAAACTCGCGCAAATCACGGGAGAGCCGGTGAGATTGGTTGCCTCCGGCAGAACCGATACCGGGGTCCATGCCGTGGGACAAGTAGCTCATTTCAAGACCCATAGTTCTCTCGATGTTCTGACCTTTCTGAAAGCCCTCAACAGTCTCCTTCCCGAGGATATCCGGGTTAAAGACGTTGAGGAGGTTGACGAAGCATTCCATGCCCGTTTTAGCGCAAAGGGAAGGCTTTACGAGTATAGGATTTTCAACGGGGAATTGCTTTCCCCCTTTCACCGCCATTTCTCATGGTTTGTCCCGGGAAAATTGGATTTGGCAAGGATGAGGGAGGCAGCCATGAAATTGGTGGGTCGCCACGATTTCTCCTCATTTTGCTCGGCCGGTTCCGACCACTCAAGTCTCATACGGGAGGTCTATGCCATCGACGTGGGAATGAGGGGAAACCTCATCATTATACAAGTGGAGGCTAACGCCTTTTTGAAGCAGATGGTGAGAAATATTGTGGGAAGCCTTGTTGAGGTGGGAAGGCGGAAGCTGACCCCATCCCAATTCGGTGGCATTTTGGAGGCACGGGATAGACGAAGGGCCGGATTAGCAGCACCGGCCCAAGGGCTTTTCTTAGTTAGGGTGAATTACTGATTGGGTTAAAGAGAAACTTTTCCCTCATCTTGATATGAGTATATCATCTATCCTTCGACGCAGAGCACCACGGCTTTAGCCGTGGATGAATGCTCTTTGCTCAGGATGTCGCCCGTCTGAGC
>JAQYWG010000062.1 GCA_030145085.1 Thermodesulfobacteriota bacterium | reverse complement strand
CTCTGCATTTGCCTTTCTATCTATTTTGGATGGATTGCCCTGGAATTCCCCTCCGGAGGAGGATCATTTCCCCTCTTTGCTATAGGGGGAACTATTATTTTATCATTGATCATAATCATTAACTCCTTCATCAGCAAAAAGCCGGATTTAAGGGAAAGGGTAAGAATCGATTTGAGCTATAGTAGAATAAAGCCTCTCCTTTTATGTATTCTGGTATGCCTCCATATATGGTCGATGTTTAAAATCGGGTATTTCACCTCATCAGTTCTTTTTTTGATCATTGGTACCTTAGTTGTTGGGATAAGAAAATATAGGACGATTCTACTAACAACAATTGTCTTATTTCCTGCGATGTACACCTTTTTTGTATTATTCTTAAAGGCAAATTTGCCGAGAGGTATTCTGTTTTAATCAAATCATGTTTTTTCAACATAATCCTCGATCTTAGAATTGATTCCGGGCGGAGGATCAAGGAACAATGTATGGAGAGCAAGCACTACCCTATTTAATCAACGCGATATCCGGACAAAATATCTTCGCCATGCTCATAGGAGTGATCGTCGGGCTTGTCGTCGGTGCAATACCCGGACTTACTCCTCCCATGGCAATTGCCTTGATGATCCCTCTCTCATTTAATATGCCTCCCGAGACCGCCTTGATACTGCTCGTATCCTGTTTCGCAGCGGGAATTTATGGTGGATCTTTTTCGGCAATACTCATGCGAGCCCCTGGCACGTCTGCCTCTGCGGCCTCGGCTATCGAAGGCTATGAAATGACAAAAAGAGGCAAAGCCATCGAGGCGATTCGAATATCCACGTTCGCCTCGGTTTTCGGGGGTTTAATTAGTGGTTTTGCGCTACTGCTTCTTGCCCCTCCCTTGGCAAGGGTTTCATTATTGTTTGGACCCTCGGAGTATTTCTTGGTCGCACTCCTGGGATTGACGGCAATTGCCTCCGTCTCCTTTGGTTCAGTTACCCGAGGGTTGATATCCGGACTTTTAGGCCTTTTCCTCAGCACTGTGGCGATAGATATATACTCAGGCTTTCCCAGGTACACCTTTGGTATCGTTGGCTTAGAATCGGGGTTAGATATCATGCCCGCCATTATCGGCCTCTTTGCGTTTGCCCAGGGGCTAGAACTCAGCGAGGGGGAGGCAACAGCAACCATTTCGGGAGTAAAAAAGCTGAGCTGGAATTTATGGCCAAAATTATCTGAAATCCTCTATGTTAAATGGTCCTTGATGCGTGGTTGGATTATCGGGCTCATTATGGGTGTAATACCTGCGGCCGGAGGCAGTGTTGCGCAGTGGATCGCGTATGCTGAGGAAATACGGAGAGCCAAGCCCGGAGATCAATTCGGCAAAGGTGAAATGAAAGGTTTAGCCGCTACTGAAGGTTCTAATAACGGCGTTACCGGTACTTCTCTCGTTCCTATGTTTGTTCTGGGTATTCCTGGTGGTATTTCCGCCGCAGTCATATTGGGTGCGTTGATGATTCATGGATTGCAACCAGGAATGCGCCTCTTTAAAAATTCACCAGAGATCATCTATACGATTATGTGGGGATTTATTTTCGCCAATGCTATCATGGGATTCATTGCCGTATTCCTTGCCCGTACCATGGCATACTTGACCCTGTTCCCACGGGGGCTTATAGGACCCCTCATACTGATTTTTAGCGTTATTGGAGTGTATGCGGGCAGTAATAATGTGTATGATATCTGGATTATGTTTGGTTTTGGGTTGCTTGGATACCTCATGAACAAGCATAGATTTTCGCCGGCTGGAACCCTCTTGGGGATCATTTTAGGTCCTATTGCTGAAGCCGGTTTTAGGGACACGATCATCGTATCCCATGGATCACCCTTTTCCTTTGTGTTGACTCGCCCGATTTCCGTAGGGCTTCTCGTGGGTATAGGACTTGCCCTCTATTTTTCATTGAGGCCTAAACCGTGGCAGAAGGAACTGGAAAAGGAACCACAGAGCTCAGATGGTTAGGAGATGTGGCTGGCTGAGGTCCCGAATTCATATCCAGAAATGAAAACAGACGACCTCGTAACTTTTTGCTAACCGCTAGCCAATGAATGACAAGGAGGTAGAGATGGGAGAGCAAATTGTTCAGACCTGGTATTTCGACAAGCCAGGTCCGGCAAACACTGACAGAACACTGGAGATCGCAGATTCGAGAGCCAGGGAGCTTGGAATCCGGACGATGATCGTGGCCACAACCGAGGGAGACACTGGAGCTAAGGCCGTTAAGCGGTTCAAAGGGCTTGAAACCGTGGCCGTGACTCATTCCACGGGATTCAAGGAACCGAATCTCCAGAGGTTAACCCCCGAGAATCGGGCGGCCATAGAGGGAGATGGCGGAAAGATCCTCATCTGCATGCACACCTTTGCGGGAATTAACCGCGCGATCCGCAACAAGGTGGAAACCTACCAGGTAGATGAAATTATTGCTTTTGCCCTCAGAACCCTGGGACAGGGTTTTAAGGTTTGTTTGGAGATCGCCGTAATGGCGGCAGATGCGGGGCTCGTAAAGGTGGGGGAGCCATGCGTCGCCATCGCAGGCACGGGGAAGGGAGCGGATACTGCCGTCGTCCTCACACCGGTTAATGTTCAGAACTTCTTTGACATCCGCATACACGAGATTCTCTGCAAGCCTTATTTATGAAGGTCAAGAGCGAAGAATATTAGATTGGAGCTTACACCGCAGCAAGTCGAAGAATTGATCGCTGTGAGGAAGCAAGCTCGAAAGGGTGAGGTATTGGTACGGCACCAAGGAGGGGAAGATGACCAAACCAAAGATCTTCATCACACAACCCATTCAAGAATCGGCTTTACAAAGGCTAAGAAAGGCCATGGATATCGAAGTGCATCCCGATTCATCCGGGACAATTAGCAAAAAAGATCTGATCAAGGGCGTAAGCAGAAATGATTACCTATTTTGTCGTTTGGGGGACATAGTCGACGCAGAGGTGATAGCTGCCAATCCCAACTTGAAACTGATTGCTACCATGGCATCTTCACCAGGGGCAATAGATGTAAAAGAAGCAAACCGCCGGAAGATCCCCCTAACTGGCCGGAAGATGCCTGCAACTGGTATCCCTGCGGATGCTATCTTTGAGGAAACAGCGGATTTGACATGGGCTCTTCTATTGGCCGTTGCCCGTAGAATCGTAGAAGGGGACAAGTTGGCCCGCGCTGGGGTATTTCCAGGGTGCCAATCCATGTATCTCATGGGATCCCTGGTATATGGGAAGACTCTGGGTATCATAGGCATGGGAAAAGTTGGGGAAGCAGTGGCCCGCAGGGCACGAGGATTTAGTATGAAAATCCTCTATTATTCCCGGAAGCAGTATCAAGAGATTGAAAGCCGTCTTGGCGTCACCTATGTCTCCCTTGAAGAGCTGTTAAAGGAATCTGATTTCGTATCCCTGCATCCTAAATATACCCCCGAAACACATCATATGATAGGTGATAGGGAATTCTCTTTGATGAAGCCCACTTCTTTTCTCATTAATACTTCTCGGGGACCCGTGGTGGATCAAGAATCCCTCATTCGCGCACTTCGTTCAAAGATGATTGCGGGTGCTGCATTAGATGTGTTCGAAGGTGAGCCATATCCACATTTACCAAAAGAACTCATTAACCTAAAAAATGTGGTGCTGACTCCGCATATAGGAAGCGGGGTAGCCGAAAAACGCGAGCTCATGGCGAATGTAGTTGTGGACAGAATATTAGCTTTTGTAGAAGGAAAAACGCCTCCGGTTCTCTTAAACCCCGAAATTTATGGCGAAAAAAAGTAAGCCATCGACCGGCCATGCCCATGGACGATTTACCTCGCGGGCAATGGTGGAGAAAGAGACTATGTCAATCCTCTTCGAGCCAAAGGCTATCGGGAATTTAGTGCTCAAGAACCGCTTCATTAAGTCATCAACTGCGGAGAGCATGGCCGGGTCCAATGGGGAAGTAACCCCGCCCATGCTGGAATTCTATGAGGCTATCGCCCGGGGTGGCGCAGCCTGCATCTTCTTGGGCCATGCCTTCGTCCACCCCCAGGGTCGAGCTCATTCCCGGATGACGGGGATTCACGAAGATAGCCTCATCCCGGGCCTTAGGGACCTGGGCGAAGTCATCCACCGGCATGAGTGTTACGTCTTTGCCCAGCTCAACCACGGTGGAAGCCGGGTTCAGGAGGGATACGCAGAGCCTATGGGGCCTTCTGCCGTGCCTCATCCCTTAACCGGCACCCTTGCCCGGGAATTGACGTCATCTGAGATCTGGGAAATCATAGAATCCTTTGCCCGGGCCGCGGTCCGCGCCCGGAAAGCTGGTCTCGACGGAGTCCTCATCCATGGGGGTCATGGATATTTGGTCAGCCTCTTCACCTCCCCCCTGACCAATCGAAGACCCGACGAATGGGGAAAAGGAACTCAAGGACGCTCTCGCTTCCTGGAGGAAATTTATCGTTCCATCCGCAAGGCGGTTGGGCCAGATTATCCCGTGGCTGTGAAGCTCGGGGTAAAAGATGATGCTGAAGGCGGGTTATCAGTCGAAGATGGTGCATCCGTTGCCGCTATCCTTGCCAAGGTCGGAGTAGACGCTATCGAGGTAAGCGGGGGTATTCCCACGAAGGAAGCGGGTGCAGGTCGCCGGGATATCCTCTCCAGGGAGAAGGAGGCATATTTTCTGCCCTATGCGAAAGCCGTCCGCCCCAAGGTAGGCGGGTTGCCCCTCAGCCTAGTCGGGGGCTTACGCTCTCCCAAGCTCATGGAGGAGATCGTAACCGCGGGGTGGACGGATTTTGTCTCCCTTGCCCGGCCCTTCATTTCCGAACCCGACCTCGTTTCGAAGATTCGCGGGGGGCGTTGGGATCCCGTGTCGTGCACGAGCTGCGACCGCTGCCGTGCCGGCTTTGCTCGGGAAGGGCTCCGCTGCCGACGGGATGAGGAACCTCCAACATAGTCCTCCCTCCCTTTGAGCAGTATCTGATCCGTATTCTCCAACTCAATCGTTTAGAAAATGTGTCTCCTGATACCGGGCTGATCCCGAGGTTACATAGGCTCGGTGAGACCTTAAAGATCGCCAACAGATACGCTTAATCGGTTTCTATTATTTACTCCCAGGATACTTTTCTTCAGCCTTCTCTGCGCCCTCAGCCTGATGGTAGTCCTGATTGAGGTCACCAGTTCCCGCAGGAGATTTGACCATGAAAAATGTGGCCGGGCCGCCTACAGCACGGCTACGGTGATTCGTAAAGCGCGGAATATGTATCAAGTCGCCGCGCTCCACAATGCAGTCCTCATCTCCCAGTATCAAATGAAGCTTCCCTTCCAAAATCAGCGTAAATTGCTCCTCGCTCGGGTGCATATGGAGCGACGAACCCTCACCTTCGGGTTTGGTCACAATTCCGGCCTTCATAAACTCCCCTGTGGCGGTCTGGAAGATCATCTTGGGATTCAGCTTAGGATGTTCCTTCTTCATTTCTGCAATATGGTAGATAGGCATTTCTATCTCCTCCAGAGAAAACGATTCGGTTTGCCCACGCCCCATACGCCCTATTCAGCGCTGAAATCCCAAACTATCTCCTCCCCTTCGGGGATTATAGCGATCGCCCTCAATGGAGAGCCAGTGCCCTTCCGAATTTTCAGTGGCAAGGCGATGAAGGTGAAGCGCTTCCCGAGTAACTTGTCTAGATTGCAGAGGTTTTCCATGTGCGTAACCTCGCGCTCCCTGCAAACCATATGACACGGGTAGGTCTTATCCAGCCACATGTCAGGGCTCGTGTTGTCCACGCCGAAATTAATAGCGCCTTTGTCGATGATGTACTCCGTGGCTTCTCTCGTCAGTCCCGGCTGGTGTGTGGAGTATTCGGGCTTCCCGTAGTATTGGTCGTAGTGGCCCGTGTAAAACAACACGGTATCACCTGTGCGTATATCGAGATTCGAGCGTTTCAGCTCGGCCTCTATCTTTTCAGGCCCAAATTGTGTTTGTGGAGGCACATCACTCACATCAATGCAGATGGCCGATGTAACGCAGTACTCCAAAGGAATCTCATCCACTGAAGGCGCATTCGGGTCAGTCGAGAGATGACTGACGGAGTCAATGTGAGTCGGCCCGTGATCGCACATCATGATCCCGCTTGCTTGATACGAAAACTCTGTCCCGATCGTGCGCCCGGATTCTTCGTGCGACATGTGCTCCCAGATTACGGTCTTGGCGTGACCAGGATAGACCGGCATTCCTGTATAGATTTCCTGGCTCAGATCAATAATCTTTCCCTTTAGGTTCATCGTACTGCCCTCCTTACTTTGGTGCTCATCCATGTTGGAGCGAAGAGAGAGGAAGTTTACACCTTCATTCACCTCATCAGGCCGCGTAGGTATTTACCTCCTACCCTTCTTTATCACTCGATCCCATCATGTACTGCGGGGCCTTTGTTTAGTGAGCAGTCCAACCCCCATCGATCAAAAGGACATGCCCGGTCACCAAATCGGATGCATCGGATGCGAGATAGATGACCGCCCCAACCACATCCTCGGGTTTCCCAATACGACCCAAGGGAATGTTCCCAAGAACGAATTCCCGAAAGTCCTTTTTCTCCTCGAACATGGCCTTACTGAGAGGGGTTTCAATGAACGTAGGAGCAATGGCGTTTACTTTGATGTTATATGTGGCCCATTCGATGGCCAAAACCTTGGTGAGGAGATTGACTCCCCCTTTGCTTGAGCAATAGGCAGCTCGATAGGGGATCCCCACACTCCCCGCCTGGGAAGAAATATTGATGATCTTTCCCTTTTTCTGTTCGATCATAACCTTTCCCACCGCTTGGGCACAGAAGAAGAGGCCCTTGAGATTGGTGTCAACGATGGTATCCCAAGCCTCTTCTGTCACATCCACTGCCCATTGAGGAAGGTTGATTCCCGCATTATTGATTAAGATATCGATATGGCCAAACGCCCTTACCGTTTCATTCACCATAGTATGGATTTCCGGGATTTTCCGGACATCCATCTGCTGGACTAAAACCCGGCGTCCGAGTTTTTCAATTTCATCCCCTACCCTTTCCAATTCTGAAGTGGTTCGGCTACAGACAACAAGATCGGCCCCGTATTTGGCTAAAGCCAAGGCGATGTGATAACCCATGCCTCTGCCCGCTCCGGTAACAATGGCCACTTTTCCGGAGAGATCAAATTCCGGGAAACCTACATTTTTCGAATCCATGTCACTCCTCCGTCCCATTTCACTCCCTAAAGGTCCTCCAAACCTAGTTCCTCTCATTTCCCCGGCGTCGGAATCCCATCTTCAGTCCATTCTCGATAGGCGTACTCGTGAGAGGCAAATATTTGGAGCATCTCTTGAGGCGAGATTGGTTCCTGTAATTCGATTCTGACCTATTTCTCCGCTAACTTCTCAAAAAGGGCGAAAAACTGCATGACCATTATAGGGCTTTTTCGTAAATCCTCTCAATATCTTCAACCGTCATCTCCCTGGGGTTATTTGCCATGAGCCGGGTCACGCTCGCGGCCGCCTTGGCCATCTCTGGGATGGCCTCCCTGGGAATCTTGAGCTCGGTCAAGGATTGGGGGATTTTCAAATCCCTATAGATGGCCTTCACGGTTTTTGGCGCACGGGAGGCTTGTTCAAGGAGAGGAAGCTGTTCCGCCTTTTCCCCCAGGAATTCCGCGATCTGGGCAAATTTTGGGATGTCTCCCAATACATTGAATTCCATTACATAAGGGAGAAGAAGGCCGTTGGCGATCCCATGGGCCACGTTGAATTGCCCTCCCAGGGGATAAGCCAGGGCATGTACCGCTGTGACGCCGGCGTTGGTTATGGCGATCCCAGCATAGAGGCTCCCAATGGACATATCATAGCGGGACTGCAGGTTATTGCCGTTGGCGACAGCGGTCCTCAGGCTTCGACCGATACGGACGATCGCTTCCTTGGAGAAAAGCTCGCTCAGTATGGTTGCATTGTTAGAGGTGTAGGTTTCAATGGCATGGGTGAGGGCGTCGATCCCGCTGGAGGAGGTCACCGTAGGAGGCATGGAGAGGGTCAGGAGGGGATCAACGATGGCAACCCGCGGGAGAATGTAAGGGCTTACGACAGCTTTCTTTAACTTCGCCTCCATGTCGGTCAAAATCGCGTTAGGCGTTGCCTCCGCACCTGTTCCCGCTGTCGTAGGTATGAGGATCGTAGGGATCCCTGGATTCTTCACCAGATTGACCCCAAGATAGTCCTGTACCGTTCCGGGGTTCGTGCACATCACCGAGGCCACCGATGCGATATCCATGGAACTGCCACCCCCTACCCCAAGGATGAGGTCGTACCTATCCCTCTTCGCCATTTCAATACAGGCTTCCGCGCAGCCGATGTCTGGATCGGAGATTACCTTATCGAAGATATCGATTACAATTCCCTCCCTTTTTAAGGGGGCTTGGATCTTCTCAACAATGCCCGACGCGATTACCCCCTTGTCCGTCACGAGAAGCCCCTTCTTTGCTTCCAGAGCCTTGGCCTCTCCTCCCAGGCTTTCCAGGGAACCAATTCCTGCCAGAATCAGGTGGGGAGTCCTGAAACTCATAATCTTTGTGTCCACTGTGGATCCTCCTTGAGAAATGCAGGATTACTTTCAGTACGTCCTCTCGTTGATGTTGCTACGAAAACGCCATCAGTGGGGCTGTCTCCATAGTAATTCCGTTGCCAGCTTATGAGAGACTCTTTGGGAGTTGTATATCGTATGATAAAAGTTGTCAAGATCGTTTAAACTGTAACGAAATCTGAGTTTCTCAATAGACCATGCAAATGGAGGCGGACGATGAAAATTGCCGGAATCTTGGGCAGCCCGAGAAAAGGGGGAAATACGGAGATATTACTGGATATAGCGGTGGGGGAGGCTCAAAAAAATGGGGTTCTCATCGATAAAATATCCCTAAGGGATAAGTCAATCGCTCCCTGTGACGCTTGTCTGGGTTGCATAAAGACGGGGAAGTGTGTAATCGAAGATGATGCCCAGGAGATTTACGATAAGATGGTGGAATCAGATGGGATTATTCGGGCGACTCCGGTTTACTTCTGGTCCATGACCAGCCACACAAAGACATTGATGGACCGGACGTATGCCCTCGGATTTCCAAGGCTGCAACTGGCCAATAAGGTAGGAGGGTTGATTCTCGTGGCGGGAAACCGGGGTTGCATGAATACGGCCAATATTTTCAACATGTACTTCAACTATAATCACATGTTTTTTGCGGAGTTTGCATATGGTTATGGACATGAAAAGGGGGAGATCAAAAAAAATACTTTTGCCAAAAACATGGTCAAAGAGATGATCCACCAGATGATCTCTCTTATCAATGCCAGTTTGAAATATCCTGAAGCATTTGATATCCCAATGCCTCGATTCGTAAGGAAGAAATACCAGGTGTAAAAAGGGCGTCCATGATATGTGTCAATAGTTTGTCCCTCGCTTGCCCGTGAGCTTCAAGAGTTCACGTGTTTCCCCGGGTGATGTGGGCTCCATATCCAGCTCTTTAAGGATACGAACAATCTTTTATACCATCCCGGCGTTGCTCCGGGTCAAAGCCCCCTTACCCAGAGTTAATAGGAGAATTTGGGAGTAACGTAGAATGTTGAATAGGCAATATCTGGAATCGTGGCCTTCACCCGGGATTCCAAATCTTTGGCAATCGTCTCAAATTCCGCCTCGGGAACCTCTGCGTCCACGTCGATATCGGCGGCGATGATAATTCTCTCGGAGGATTCAGCGATCACGCGAAAATCATGGTAGCCGGTTATGTGGGGGATCAGCTCCACAATCTTTTTGAATTGATCCTCCACGGCCTGCACCTCAGGGGTCTTTTCCAGGAGAGGATCTGTGTGGCATACCGCCTCACCTCCATACATATCCCTGAGTTTGGCCTCACAACGCTCCGCGATCTCGTGCATGTGGGCTGCACCAAATTTTTCGGGAATCTCAACGTGGGCGGAAATCAAGTACATCGATCCATAGTCGTGGATGATGATCTCGTGAACATCTGCGATCCCATCAACCGATTTGGAAGTTTCCCGGATCCTCTGTATTACATCCTTGCTGGGCGCTTTCCCGAGGAGGGGGACAATCGCCTCTCGGCCATGGTTAACGCCCAGGTACAACAGCCATGCCGATACAAGGATGCCGATATAACCGTCCAGCTCGGGACGATGATAATGGTGGCCCGCTACCAGCCCCCCTATTACGGTGATGGTGATCACCGCCTCAATACGAAGGTGGAAGGCATTGACCAGAATGGCATGGGAGTCAACCCGTCTTCCAAGGTAGCGAACGAACTGCCCAACCCATTCCTTAACGAGAATGGTGGCAAGGAGTATCCATGGCAGGGCAAACCAATAGTGGATGGCATGGGGTTCGAGAACCTGATGGACCGACCTCTCGCCGATCTGTATTCCGGACACAAAGAGGAACACCGACATGATGAGGGGGGCCACATGCTCCATCCGACCGTGTCCGAAGGGTGTTTTTGCTGTGGCAGGCCGGGATGTCACCCAGAAACTGACCACCAGAATAACGGAGTTAACAAGGTGGGAAAGGAGATGGAAGGCATCCGCCACGACCGATATCGATCCTGCCTTCAATCCAAGGATCATTTTCACTATGAACAAAGAGAGTGTGGCGACGATGGAAATCCACCCGGCCAGCAACCCATATCGAATCCGGACCCGTTTATTATCGGTATCGTCGAAGTCCTCTATGAACCACGTGCCGAGAACCCGGTTGGCCGTTTTGAGAATTTTCATCGCCAACCTCCTTCCATGGTGAGGCTATTTGATGAATGAAAAAATTAACCATTTTTGTATGGCCCGTGTCAATGGAAACCCAACAAGGATGGGGGCCTAACCTCTTCTAAGGTGCGAAACCGATCATACACCTCATCGTTCACGTCGGCGTGGTGTTGGATTTCAGCACAGCTCTATGTTGACCGCGTCCGCGAAATGAGATAGAGTGCACACACATCCTCGTACTCCTGGGAGCAGAGATGATTTGGGCCCAATTTGCCATAGCAGCTAGTATTATAATCGTCTCGGGATATAAGTTATCCCACTATGGCGACCAAATCGCAAAGAGAACGGGTCTCGGCAAAACCTTTATGGGTATCGTCTTGTTCTCGACCGTCACCTCTCTCCCGGAGTTGACCGTTTGCATCACCTCCACTTCGGTTGTCGGCTCGCCCGATTTGGCAATCGGCAACATCTTCGGCAGTAACGTCTTTAATCTCCTGCTGATCGCAGTCCTCGATATCGTTCAGGGAAAGGGGGCTATCCTCGACCTCCTCTCCCTAAGCCATGTTCTTGCCGCAAGCCTCGGAATCTTGCTTGCGGGGCTAGCCATCCTCTCTATTGGCCTCGGATTGAGTTTCAATCTGGGTTTCTTGGGGGCTGAGAGCATAATTCTGATTTTGATCTACGCAGTGGGAATGAAAATTCTCTACCGCCATGAGATGTTGGGATCGGTACTGGGTAGCTCTGAAGCTCAAGAGCCGAAGGAAATTCCGAAGGGGAAATCCGTTTATCTCTTTTTTGCCATCTGCGCTCTTGCCATCGTAGGCGCTGGCATGTGGCTTTCAATCACGGCCGATGCCATTGCCCAGGCGACGGGTTGGGGGAGGTCTTTTGTTGGAAGTTTCATGCTCGCCGTCGTAACATCGCTTCCGGAACTCGCGGTGGGAATTTCACTGGTCAGAATGGGGGCTTTTGATATGGCCATCGGAAATCTCCTGGGCAGCAATATCTTCAACATAGCGATCATCCCTGTGGCCGATATCGCTTTCACCAAAGGGCCCATATTGGCCAGTGTCTCACAGAACCATATCCTGACGGCTGTCCTGGGAATCGTAATGACCAATATTGTCATTATGGATCTCATCTATAGAGCCAAGAAAGTCCCCTGGCGGATTGGGTGGGGGTCCATCTCCATAATCGCCCTCTATTTCCTGGGGAGCATTACCCTCTTCAAACTGGGAATTCGCTGATGAGAACCACCTCAGGAGGGCATCCTTAACCTCGGATTAAGTGCTCTGACTGTGATTTGAGCAGATAAACAAGTGTGCCTCGTTTCAACTCAGTCGAGCCATGCTGACTTGGCTTCCTGAATTTCAACGCGTTCTGATTGAATCGCAAATCAACACATTTTGATCATGTTTTCAGGCAAGAGTTGTATTCAACAAAAACGAGGGGGCAAATAGGAAAGTATCCGGTATTCCGTTCGCGAAAACTACTCTGTTATTTCAAAGGATAAGGTTTTGAGTATTTCACCGTTTTCGTCGAGAATTTCGACCTGTGCCGGGCCGATCATGCCTGGTCCAAGAGAGACATAGGCCCACGTCCGCCAGCTGTTGGAACCGACGGGAAGATGGGTCTCCGTGATTTTATTCCTCTTCCTCATCCAGCGCACAGTGACTTTTTCTCCCTGGCCGTTAATCACATGCATCCAGTAGTAGACTCTTTGTTGACTGACCGAGACTCGTTGGGTGACGCCTATGGGCTCCCGCTTCTCAACTCCCAGAGCGATGGCAGACCGCCGGATCACAGGACGGTCTACTCTTGCCGGCGTATCTTCACCGACGGTTGCGCCCTGAATCTGCTCCCCTGAAGGATGCGCCGAAACCACCGCAGGTGTTTCTGAAACCCCCTCTGATTGCGGCTCCTTACCCAAGGACAGTTGGGAATCTGAGGGCTTCCCCTTCGTGGTCTGGGATTCAGCGCCAGGTTCCTGGATCAACCGCGACGGTTGGGAAACGGCCAGAGTGTCAGGGGGTTTCTGATTACCTGATTCGCCTTCTCCATCACCCCCAGGCTCTCCGGAGCGATAGGCCGCAACCGTTTCCTTATTTGCCTTTACGTCTTCTATCGGTTTTTCAGTCACGTCTTCCGTTCTGGATGCCGGAGCTTCCCTCGCCGCGATATCAACCTTGAGCTCCCGATTCTCCTCTGAAGGACCCTTTTGCGAGCCGAGGTAAAAATACAGAGCGCAGCCGATTACTACTGCTAAGAAAGCACCCGCTGAAATGATCAGAGCATTCTTCCGGGTCATTGGTCACCTCCTTTTTCCCTCTCCTACGGATGTTTGGGTTAATTGGGGATTACAATAGAAATGCCCCCACAATATGAAACCGTGGGAGCTTAATATCGACACCTCCTGGGAACCTCTGCAGATGATACAGTACAGAAGAAAGTGGTTATTTTCTAGTCTACTTGCGACAAGGCAAAGGTAGAGCCTCGAACTCACTTCGGCAGCCCGGCTATCTAGAGGAAGCATCATGCTCAATCTCGGAAGCCTGGAAGTCCCCCCCGCTAGACCCGTGGCTTTCCGCCCCACCCTCACGGATGGTTTGACTTTGTCGAAGAACAAAACCCTTATATCAAATCAGGAGAATCTTGTCAAACGATATTTAAAACAGGTTTTAAGAAGTAGAACACGATCAGGAGATCTCTCAAAGGCAAACCAGCAAATCAATGATTCTAACACAGATAGATTCGCCGACCCTGGACCCATGCAAGATTTCTTTCGCTAATCGATAATTTTGGCTCGCCTCCCGACGATCGATATCTTGTATTCAACAAAGTGCAACAGACGAAAAACTCACCTCAATGGTCCTGGTGAAAAACAATATGTCCATTCGGATGAGCGGTTAGCTTTCTTCGGGCAACTCGGTTAGCTCCTTTCTGACCTTGTCCGGTTCGATCAGTGTGCCCAGGCGCTCGAAGATCTCCAGGGCCTTCGTTAGATACTGCCGAGCCTGCGCGACTTGACCTTGCTTCTTGTGGAATCGGCCATAGTCTGCATAGGCCAGCGCCAACTCGTTCTCGGCCTTGATCTCTTGAAGTACGGCGATGCTTTTCTCGAAGTAGGCTACCC
>JAQYWG010000061.1 GCA_030145085.1 Thermodesulfobacteriota bacterium | reverse complement strand
TAGTAGACCGTTATGCCTCAATGGAAAGAAACGGAAACACATGCCAACGAGATATTTCGAAGATTTGACCGAAGGTGAGCGCCTCCATTCCCAGCATGTCATTATGACGCGAGAGGCCATCATCGATTTTGGAAAGAGATTTGATCCACAGCCATTCCACATTGATGAATACGGGTAGGGGATCTTCGTGTAGAACGTGCATAATTCATCTATTGCCCGAATTGGCCAATACCAAAATTGTCTTGCCATTTTTTAACCAGCCATTAAAATCTCCTTAAATAGGGCTTCCCAAAAATCATTTTTGGGGGCCTAACGTTCTTCGACATCATCCAGTTAAGAAATTTGGGACGAATGATTTGACAAAACGTATTTTATCTTCACACCCTATTCTATAGGCTGTTAAGGCCACTAATAAAACGGTGATATGAGCAATAGTGCAGTGGTTTCTTATGGCCCTGAATCCCTTGACTGTGGGCTTTTGCATTGAAATAGAAAGAAGCCTTGAAAAGACTCTTTCAACGGAAGTTCTCGTATTGTAGACCTCTTTGAATCTATGAGTGCCATATTTTACTTTCTCTCGGATGCTGGGGGTCACACGAATGAGCACGTTACAGCCTCTCTGGTGCAAGAACTTCGGATGTCCTGCAGGACAAAGGAGATATTGCCCTAGAAAGTCCTTGGACCAATGTAGAGGACAACGATATTGTAAATAGGTTATTCCCTTAACAGTCATTTTTCCTTTTCGATTCATAAGGAGATCTGCTTGGCAATATATCTCGTCTCTTCTAACAGTGTAGTGTGTAGCTTGAGTATTGCGTGGGTTCCTCGGAATCATGGCCTCGGCTTTCATTTCTTCGATAATATAGTGGAGAATCTCTTCGACATCAAAATTTGCATCGGCAGCTACGACTTCGATAGGCAGGGGAGAATCCTGGTGCAGATTTTTTAACATGGACAGCGCAACTTTCTTTTCATCTTTATTGGCTTGCGATGTCATCTCAGCGATGGGCAGTTCTGATTCCAGATCATTGATGATATGATTTCGATAACCCCAAAAGTAGTGAATTTTCTTCTTAAAGGGACTTGGAAAATGGATCGTGACGCCAAGCCGCGCATCTTTATCTCCAGAGGGGAGGTGGTGTTTCTCGTAACGGTCTTTAATCGAGGTCTTTAGGTTGTTCTCTTTAATAGAGGCCTCGATGGCACAGGAGTCTAACGCGATGCCACTGCCGGAGATAACCCCTTCATTGATGAGTTCTTGCACTAAAGATTCTCTTATGCTCTGGAAATACCCATTAGGATTAGAGCGTAAGAACTCAGAGAATCGTTCATCAGAGGGTGGCCTTTTGAGAGGATCTAAGCCTAACGGTTCGGCGATTGAGGGATTGTTAAGTAACTCAAATTCAAGTTCTACGAGCTTATCGAGGCCCCTAAGATTACGATATACTAACCCCTTGAGCAGTGCGTCTCGTGACACAGGCGGTCTGCCACATCGGGTGCGCTCTGAGGGAAGCTTAGGTAAGTTTTCAAAGAGCTTCTCATATCTGGCCCTCGGAGGGATGGACTCCGGGGCTATAAGACAATGTTGACGCATGGTATCCTCCATTTTTGGGAAGGTATGGGAAAATCTTCCCAATGAAGGATACCAAAATGCAGTGGTTTAGGAATCGATTCCTTATGAATAACCATTAGTTAAGTGTTAAGAAAAACGGGTCTTCCCAAAAGTATTTCTTTCTAAACCGGCCAAAATAGGCCCTAAAAATGGGCAAAAAACAGTGTAATTTCGTGTTAGCGTTTATGTAAGTGCTTGAAATAGTTAGCAATTTTATGGTTTAGGAAATGCCTTTCATCATACTCTGTAACCATTTGATATTATTGTCTTTTTAATTTTGGGAAGGGCTATTTTAATACCTAAATTAGACGGTGGATTTTGCCCTGTTTGCGCTGGAATTGGCCACTAGCTGGAGCCCTCACTTACCGGTGAACATAATCTGTTCCAAGATGGGATAGTTTAATCTGGGTGTCCTCAAGAATATCAAGGAAAGGGGTTCTGGGGGTCAACCATGGAAGATGGGGTTACCAAATCGGCAAGGCCTAACTACTAGAAATTTCACCGATTACATCGTATTCAGAGGCATGGGTCACTCGGAGGTTGATCATGCCACTGGTGGCCGTTCCCCTGGTGATATAGACGTCGCCGTCGATATCCGGGGCTTGGGAGGCCATTCTTCCCTTGAGGAGGTAACGGCTTTCGGCGCAGTACCCCTCCACAAGTACCCTTTGAATGGTTCCGATGAGGCCGAGATTCTTCTTTAAAGAGATGTTTGCCTGGATTTCCATGATTTCCCGGTATCGGTCCTCCTTTACCTCTTCTGGTACGTGGTTGCCAAATGAAGCCGCTGGTGTCCCTTCCTCGGAGGAATATCGAAAGACGCCCATTCGATCAAACTGGGTCTCCTCGACGAATTTCACCAGTTCTCGGAAGTGGACTTTCGTCTCCCCCGGAAATCCAACCATGAGGGAGGTCCTGAGGGTCAAAGCCGGAATTTTCTTCCTCAATTCACCGATGAGTTGCTTCAATTGCCCTCCCCTAACCCCCCTTTTCATGGCCTTGAGGATCTGATCATTGATATGCTGAATGGGAAGGTCGATATATTTACAGATCTTCTCTTCCCGGGCGATGACCTCGATGAGCCCCTCTGTAAAATGGTTCGGGTGCGGGTAGGCATAGAGGAGGCGAATCCATTCAAGGCCCTCGACTCCTACCATATCCCTCAAAAGGGTTTCCAGGGAAATCCCTTTCCCCAGATCCTTGCCATAGGAAGACGTATCTTGGGAGACGAGAACAACTTCTTTGATGCCGGTGCGAGCTAATTGGGTACCCTCTCTGATAATGGAAGCTGGGTCCCTGCTGCGATATCTCCCCCTGAGTCTTGGGACTGTGCAGAAGGAGCAAGACCGCGAACAGCCCTCCGCAATTTTGATATAGGCGGTATGATTTGGAGTGGAGATTAGACGGGGAGTCAGGTGATTGTAGAGGAAAGAGGGAGGGTTGTCCATGTAAAGCTTCCGGGATGTGTGCTCTATCAATGTGTCGATGAGATGGAATTGGCCCGTTCCGATAAAGAGGTCTACCTCAGGGAGCTCCCCCAATAGCTGAGGGCCATACCGTTGTGGCAAACAGCCACAGACGATCAAGCGTCGGCAGAGTCCTTCCCTCCTATAGTGCGATAGTTTCAGAATAGTATCGATGGATTCCTCGGTGGCCTCTCGAATGAAACTGCAGGTGTTGACGATAATTATTTCCGCTTGGGTTTCATCAGGGGTGATGATATAGTGGTTCCTCGATAGAAGGCCCAACATGACTTCCGAATCAACCAGATTCTTGGGACATCCCAAGCTGACCATGTGTACCTTCTTCTCCATGCTCGGTTCCCATTTAAAAGATCATTCATTATATCGGAAAGCCTCGGTATTGACAAATTCCCTTGGTATGGTACCGTGTGACTCGGTCCTCTTGCGAGGAGTGGTCTTGGAGTATGATGTCGTCATCGTAGGTGCCGGACCGGCAGGTTCGACTGCGGCCCGTCTCTGTGCGAACAAGGGGTTGAAAACCCTCTTGATCGAAAAGGAACGGGTCCCCCGATATAAACCATGTGGGGGTTGTCTTTCCCCACGGGTTTTGAGAGAGCTCGATGTCGATATAGGGGGGGTAATCGAGAATACCGTATCCGAGGCGAAGTTTACCTTTCAGTTGAGGGACCCTTTTTCCATAGTTTCCCAAAACCCCGTTGGCTATTTGGTGATGAGGGACTCATTCGACCACCTTTTGTGCCGGAAAGCCCAGGAGGGAGGGGCGGATCTCTATGAGGGAAGGAGGGTGGTCGTTTCCCTTTTCATCCGTGGCAATAAGACGAGCTCTATGGAGAAAAAGGGCTTGTGGATTTCCCACCCACTGAATCCTTGAAGCTCCTATAGGCTAACTTCAGGAAATGATTTAACTTCCTGAGTAAAAAAGGCTTGACAATCATCGTTTTATTCTGCTATAAAGAAATTGACTCTCTATGGATTGGGAAGAGATACTTTCCATATAGAGATATAAGGTGAATGGGCGGGGGAGACTGGTTACCTCATGGTGATCATGTACCCCTGTTTTTATTTATAATAAGGGGATTTCCGGAGAGGAGAGAATACTCAAGGTCTTTATCCGTATTTCAAATCGATAAAGCCACACCTCGAGTGATCGGGGGCCGTCCGCTGAGGCAGGAGGCGGAGGGAAAGCCGCGGGTCCAATGTAGAAATGAGATAGTGGCTCGTGAGAAGGAAGAATTTCCTCTCTATCTATCTCAAATCTGAAGGGACAGCCGGGCTGCCGAAGTTGAAATCGGGTTTGACGAAAGTTGCTTGGTTTTTTCTATTTTGAGATCCGACGCTGCGGCGCCTCTAATTCCGAGCTTTGAGGGACGGCTCTCATGCCAAAGAGAAGGCCGAAAGTTCCAACTTTCGCAATCGGGTTCATTATAACCGTAATCGTCCTCGGCCTCTATTGGGCTCAATGGGGTTTCTTGGAGTCCATTGAGTTGAAGACGTTCGACTTGCGGACTCGATTGAACCAGCCCGAAAAGGTCCCACCCACCGTAGTCATAGTCTCCATTGATGATGAGAGCATTGCTAAGATGGGAAGATGGCCCTGGCCTCGATCAATCATCGCCCGGATGATAGATTTGTTGACGAAGAGCGGAGCGAAGGTAATCGGGGTGGACATTCTGTTTTCGGAATCCGAGAAAAATCAGGGATTGAGGGAGATCCAAAGGTTGAAGGAGGTCCTTCTCTCCCGTATCCTGGAGCGGCGGCGGACAAAGGAGATGGTGGAATTCTTGAGGTATCTCAGGGAGGCAGAGGCCAACCTGGATAATGATTCCAAGCTCATCTCGTCGGTAGAGAAGGCCGGTAACGTGATCCTGCCCATGTATTTCACCACGGACTCCCCATTGTCCCCTCCAGTAAAATCCATCCCCCCATATCTCGAGAAGAATAGCCTCAACGGTATCACGAAAACAGGGGAAGAAGATGTATACCGCATTGTGAAGGCCAATGATCTGACGGCACCCATCCCCGGGCTGGTGATAGGTTCCGCTGGTATCGGGCATATCAATAGGAGTGTGGATGTAGATGGGGCAACGAGATGGGAGATCCTAGTGATCAAATATGGGAAGTGGTATTATCCCTCCTTTTCATTGCAGATCGTCATGAGATATCTCAACGTGGAGAATCAAGGGAGCAAAATCATCTTGGGGAAGGGGATTGACCTGAACGGTCTTCTCATCCCTGCGGAAGAATCCAAGAGGTTATTGATCCGGTTTCGGGGTTCCGAGGGGGGGGGGTCCCGTTATTCATTCTTCGATGTCCTCAATGGGAAGGTTTCCCCCGCCATATTTAAGGATAAAATCGTCCTTTTGGGAAGCACCGCTCAGGGAATTGGGGATTTTGTCGTAACCCCTGTCTCCTCGAATGTCCCGGGTGTCGAGATTGCAGCCAACGTTATCCACAACATACTCACCAAGAGGTTCTTGGTCAGACCGGTATGGGCTTATGGAGCGGAAATGGGGATCATTCTTATTTTTGGGGGATTCATTTCCCTCCTTCTCCCCCGGTTAAGGGCAAAGTGGGGATTGATCCTCATGGGGGTCCTCCTTTCTGCCTTTATCTTCGGCGCTTCATACCTCTTTATTCATGATGGGATTTGGATCAAGCTCTTCTACCCATCCATAGTCCTGATTATGGGTTATATCGGGGTGACCTCGGGGAAGTTCTTGGTGACGGAAAAGGATAAGGAACTGGTCGAGGCGGATGGTATCGAGACAAATAAGATGTTGGGCCTCAGCTTCCAGGGGCAGGGGATGCTCGATTTGGCCTTCGAGAAATTCCGGAAATGTCCCGTTGACGAGGACATGAAGGAAATCCTGTACAATTTAGCCCTGGATTTCGAGAGGAAACGGATGATAAACAAGGCCGAAGCGGTCTATCGGCAGATTATGGAAAAAGATGAGGGCTTCAGGGATGTCGCCGAGAGGGTAGAACGCCTCAAGAAGGTGGGGGAAACTATGATCTTCGGCGAGAAGGCCGTCCGTCGGAGGGATAGGGACCTAACTCTCATGATGGAATCTGCCGCTGAGGCCCCCACGATCGGTCGATACCAATTGATCAAGGAGCTGGGAAGGGGTGAGATGGGTATCGTTTACCTGGGCAAGGATCCCAAGATCAATCGGTTGGTAGCCATCAAGACCGTTCGATTCGGAGATGCGGTAGATGATTCAGAGGTAAAGCCCATAAAGGAGCGTTTTTTCAAGGAAGCGGAAGCGGCTGGACGGCTTTCCCATCCAAATATCGTAACCGTATACGACGTGGGGGAGGATTACGATCTCTCCTACATCGCCATGGAGTTTATTGAAGGGAAAGATTTGGCCCCTTACAGTAAGAAGGGTTCCCTGCTGCCCATGAAGACAGTGCTGAAGATTGGCGGAATCGTGGCGCAGGCGTTGGATTATGCCCATACCCAGGGAGTAGTACACCGGGATATCAAGCCGGGCAACATCATGTTCCTGAAAAATGGGTCCATCAAGATCGCCGATTTTGGTATAGCGAGAGTCATGACCTCATCTCGGACCCGGACGGGGATTATTATGGGGACGCCAACCTACATGTCACCGGAGCAATTGGCGGGAAAACGAGTGGATGGCCGTTCCGATATTTTCTCCCTGGGGATCGTACTCTATGAGTTGTTGACGGGAGAGAAACCATTCAAGGGGGAGAGCATAACAACCTTGATGTACCAGATCGCCAATGAACCCCATCCGTCCCCCACGGATTATAATCCGAATATCCCGGATTGTTGTTTGAAAATAGTCGATAAGGCATTGATGAAGGAGGCGGAGAAGAGATATCAGAGGGGTAACGAAATGTTTGAGGACATCCGGGGGGCCCTCCGGCTTTTGGGTTAGGAGGGCGATGATGTTGGGATTTTGAAACGATGAGTTTCCATTTCAAAATTGGAGCGATGACGGATGTCGGCAAGGTACGGGCTCTCAACGAGGATAATTTCTCTGTCGTGGAGAATTTGGGGCTGTTCATGGTGGCTGATGGGTTGGGCGGCCAAAATGCAGGGGAGGTTGCCAGCAAGATGGCTGTTGATACCATACAAAGCCACCTGAATTACAAAAAGAATCCGTTGGTGGGAGAATACAAGGAGGAGTTTTCCCAAGATACCAACAGGATGTTGAGCGGGATCTTGCTGACCAACTCGGCCATATATGAGGCGGGGCAAAGGAACTCAGAGCAACAGGGGATGGGAACCACCATTTCCTCGGTTTTCATCAATGGCGATGTGATGTCGTTGGCCCATGTCGGAGATAGCAGAATTTACCGAATTCGGGGAGAGCGCTTGGAACGGTTGACCATGGATCATTCCCTGGTTGAAGAGCAACTGAGACGGGGGCTCATTACGGAAGCGGAAGCTACGGAATCGAAGAACAAGAACGTGATCACGAGGGCATTGGGGGCCGAGGAAACGATCGAGATCGATGCCGATGAAGAGGTGCTGTTAGATCGCGATAAAATCCTCCTCTGTACTGATGGGCTTACGGATATGGTGGGGGATGAGGAGATATTGCGGATGATCCTCCGCAACGGGGATGATCCCCAAAAGGCCTGCGAGGAACTCGTCGATGTGGCCAATGGCAAGGGGGGAATGGATAATATTACCGTCGTCCTATTGTACTGCGAGAAGGATGAAGGGGAGGCCAGCCTGCTGGAGAGAATCCTTTTGTCCATCACCGGTGGGTTGAGGAAAGCCTCCGATGGAATCCGAGGGTTTTGCGGGTGGAAACAAGGGGAGGCGCGATCCAGCCCCGGAGAGAAGGAAGGGGAAGGACAGGTGTAAGGGGGATAATGGATATGTCGAAGCTGATACTAAAATTCGGGGAAGCAACGCTCCAGGAGATTCCCATAAGCAAATCTACTGTAACCATAGGAAGGGTGGATACAAACGATATCAAGATCGAAAATCTTGCTGTTTCCCGACAGCACGCCAAAATTGTACAGGACGGGGATCGCTATGTCATGGAGGATCTCAACAGCCTGAACGGCACCTTCGTCAACGAGAAAAGGGTGGGGAAGTGTATCCTCAGGAACGGGGATGAAATCTTGGTGGGCAAACACATCCTCGTCTTCGTCGATGAGGAGGAGAAACCCATCGAGATGAGAAAGGATATCGATATCTCCCTTGCCGAGAAGACGGTAATGCTGGACACCAAGAAACAGCGAGAACTCATCTCCCAAATAGAGGAGGAGAAACCGACCATTAAGGAGAAACCCTCCGATTTGAAGGGGGGCATACGGATCATCTCTGGAGGCGTCGGCAAGGAAGATATCGAACTGACAAAGCGGTTAACCATCGGGGGTAAGGGTGACGGTGCCGACATTAAGCTCCGGGGTTTTTTCGTGGGCAAAATCAGCTTCATCATCAGTAAAAGGCCTAATGGATTCTTCATCACCCATTCCGGGGGGAGGAGCATACCAAAGATGAACGGTGTGGAGGTTGAAGGACAGCGCGAATTGAAGAATGGGGATATCATCGATATCGGTTCGACAAGAATGCAATTCTATAGTAGTAAGAAATCCGATAGCGAAGGCTGAAGGGACGTCGAGGAGGATATGGACCGGAGTATGTGGGGCGGAATGGGGGCATGAGGAAATCGGTTTCGTTGGTAGCGGCCATGATCATTTTGGGAGGAGTGCTGTTTTCCATTAGGATCGTCACAGCCACTCAATATCCCGAGTTACTTCTCTCCCAGGGAATAGAGGAAATGGGAAGGGGGGAATACGAAAGAGCCTTGGAAAGGTTTAAAAGGGCTGCCGAAAGGGAGCCTCATAACCCAGAGGCTTATTATTATGTGGGGTTGGCCTATTCCCGGTTGAAGGATTACCCCTCGGCGATAACGGCATTTGAGAGGGTTCTGAAACTGGATCCCAAAAACAGAAAGGTTCGATATGCCCTGGGCATGGCCTATTACTTCTCGAGGGACTCTCAAAAGGCCGCGGTTTTCCTCAGGAGTGCTCGGCAGGACGATCCTTCCAACCCCATGGTTTTGCTCTATCTGGGGTTGGCCTATATGAGTTTGGGAAGGGATAGGGAGGCCGCCAAGGCACTTCGGGCCTGTATTGAGATGAATCCCAGCTCCGAGGTTGTCGCCATGGCCCGGGACTACTTGGCCCAGATTCCGGAGAGGGAAAAGCCCCCAAAGAGGTTAAGCCTTTCCGCGACGTTAAGTTTTCAATATGACGACAATGTCATTCTAGAACCCGAGGGATTGACAACTGCTGAGTTCGTCTCCGACGAGTCGGATTATCGAGGCGTTGCTTTCTTTTGGGGCGAATATCGGTTTCTCCAGGGGGTGCCGTGGTTAGGGGGATTGCGATATTCCCTCTATCAGAGCGTTCACACGCGGCTCCACGATTACGACGTCACCAATAATGCCGCCGCCCTCTATGGTGGGTATCGGGGCAAGCTGAAGGGATTTCCCTATAAACTCCAAGCGGACTATGAATATCAGCACACGTTGTTAGACAATGCGAGATATCTTGACAGGCACTCCGGAATCCTCAATCTGGATTTCATCGAAGCGCCGTATCTCGCAACCAAATTGACTTACCGCGGGCAGAAGAAACATTTCCATAACCAATCCCTTTCGACACCAGCCGATGACCGAAGCGCCTGCAACCATATGGCGGGGTTGACTCAATATCTGTTTTTTTCTGAAAAGACCCGTCATGTTCACGGGGGTTATTTCTTCGACCAAGACGATGCGGAGGGGAGTAACTGGGATTATAAGGGGCATCTGGTCAGCGCCGGGTTTTTTACGCCCTTGATCTACGGAGTGCGGCTCCGGCTGAAAAGCGAGTACTATTGGCAGGATTACGATAATACCCATACGACATTCCTGAAAAAGAGGAAGGATAGGGAGTGGACCCAGCACGTCTCTCTGGATCGGGATTTTGGGAAATATCTGAACCTCTCGGCTTATTACGTTCACCAAAATCACGATTCAAATTTGGATGTTTATGAGTATGATCGGAATATCGTTTTTTTAAGCATAACGGGGCGGATTTAACCGTAGGAGGTCAAAATGCTTCGCTCTTTAAAGGGAATATCCATCATGACTCTTGTCGGTCTTTTTCTCCTCTTTTGCGCGTCAGCCCCCTCATGGGCGGTAAATGGCCAGCCCATAGGCTCCATTAGCGCCATCGAGGGTGAGGTCTATCTTTCCCACAAGGGGGATACGGCCGCATTTGAAGCGATCTTGGGTGATTCTATCTATCTCTACGATCACATCCAGACGGAGAAACGGAGCCGCGTCCAGATCCTCTTCCAGGATGAGAGCCTCTTGAATCTGGCCGAAGATACTTACATCCAGATTACCGAGCATATTTATTCCCCCGCGGAGAACAGGCGGTCATCGGTATTTCGGCTCTTGATGGGGAGGGCCAGGGCCATCGTGGGTCGATATTTTAGGGGAGCGGGCTCCAGGTTCAAGGTTTCCACGCCAACGGCCATTATCGGGGTGAGGGGGACCCATTTCGTCGTGGATGCCACCCTCTCCGATGAGACCACGGTGGTGTGTATCGATTCGAGCCCGGATCTGGTCGTCAGAAACATCCAGGAGGAAATTCCTGGCGAGGTGACTCTCACCGCGGGGCAGATGACAAGGGTCTTGGAGGGAATGCCTCCCGCACTGCCCACAGCAGCGCCCGATGATCTGATGATGCGGTTGTTGATGGATACGCGGGTGATGCTCCCCGCATTCCAAGGGGGGGCGGCGGACTTAATGGGGCTTTCAGGGAGGGAAGCTGATGCAAGTGCACTAGGGGGTATGGAGGGAGGAAACATGCCCCCTATCCCCGAAGCGCCCGATCAGCCACTGTTTCAGCCGATTCCACCTTCTTTGCCTTTGCCTCCTCCACCACCCCCAGAATGAAGTTGAGGGAAATGAATAATGAAAATCGAACCTCTTTTTAAGAGGAGCAATCAATCATGAGAGAAGTTAAATTGGTAGTCACCGTAATTTTATGCTCTGTATTTCTGGGGTTTTTTATGGCCAAGGTATCGGCAGAAGAAATTGGTTTGCCCATAGCCGGGGGAGTGTATCACATGATTACTTCCCCGGTTCTGCCGGAGGATCCAGATCCGCAAGTGAGCTTGGTTGATGATCTGGGACCGTATGATGAAACCCAATGGCGATTATTTCGATGGGACGAGGCCGAATCCAGATATATCGAGTTGAAAACCCCGGATTGGGACCCTACGCAGCACGATTTTGATTTCGGCAGGGGATATTGGATTATATCCAGACATCCAGCGGACATAGATATCCTGGGTGACCCAGCAGGAGTTGATCAAATCCAACTGGAGGGTATGCCTGGTCGCGAGCTTTGGAATCAGATCGGAAGTATATATCTCCAGGATTTCATGATAGATATGTTCCCAAATTGTAATTTATGGGTAACACCTATATCCGGGGGGATAAGTTTTCAATTAAACGACCCCCTTAATCCTTATACCCATGTGACCTTGAAAGAGTATATAGGGGCGTCATCTTATTCCGATGTCGGAGACGAGCCTGGTGAACAACTCGAAGCAGGAAAAGGTTACTGGCTCAAAAACATTTGGGATGAAGATGTAATACTCTCTTTCGACCCCGCAGGATTAGCATCGGTTTCCACTACCAATCCTCCCAATTTTCCGGGGGAAGATTTCTTTGCAAGGCTCGCTGAAGAGGGGGAGGAGGGCCCACCTGATCCGCCTCCAGGGATAGAAAGCTCTTCCTCGGTGTCCCTCAGCGGTGGTTCCGGTGGGGGAGGTTGTTTTATTGCAACCGCGGCTTATGGGAAATATGACCATCCCAAGGTGCAGCTCTTGCGGGAATTCAGGGATCAATACCTTTTAACCAATAATTTGGGAAGGAATATTGTGGATATGTACTACCGGTGGAGTCCTACTTTGGCGAAGTTCGTTGCAGACCGCAACTCCATGAAAGTTCTGGTCAGGTTAACCCTTATGCCTATTATAGGCATGAGCGGTCTCGTTTCCAAAATGAACGTGTATGGCCTCCTTATCATTTTAGCTTTTGCTATCCTGATGGGTATCTTTTTACTTATAGAGAGTGGGGGGGGAGGGGGGAGATGCAAACCAAAATTTTCAATCAAATAATCGGAAGGAGGAAAAAGAAAAAGGTAAATTTCCTTACTACCCTTTCCTTTTTGCTCATTTCAGGCTTCGTCTCATTCTCCCTGACCGGTTGCGGGGGTGGGGGAGGCGGCGGCTCGTCATCTACATCAGATGGACCGATTAATCCCGCCCTATTTTCCGGCTGGGAGATGACGAATGGTCCTTTTAGTGGTTCGATTTCATCTTTTATTGTTGATCCAACTAATAGCGGGGTAGTTTACTCCGTCACTCGAAAAAGTGAGGTATACAAGAGTACAGATGGAGGCTTAAGCTGGATCTATTTTCCAACGACAGACAGCATAACGCAAGAGAACATATGGGCTCAACAATTGGAGATCGCTCCAACTGATAACCGAGTTTTTTACTTAGGAACTGGGTCTCAAGGGATGTACAAATCGGTGGATGGTGGAAGAACCTGGGTTCATATCAGCAACGGACTTCCACAGAGTCAGTCTGGCTATTTGGGCATTGACCAAATCCTTATCGATCAGGCTAATTTCGAAACAGTATACATTCGTTTGAACCTGGGTTATAGAATATACAAGACAGTGGACGGTGGACAAAACTGGTTTGAAATATACAATGGGGCGAGTTCACTTAATCCAGCTACTGATATGGTGATCGACCCGACTAACACGATACTCTATATCGGTTTGTGGTATGAAGGTGTGTGGAAAAGCACGGATGGAGGCTTGAATTGGACACCCAAAAATAACGGACTACCTCAAGACCTAGGAGGGAACATAACAATCACTGCGTTGGCTATTGATCATCAATCGCCTCTTCGAGTCTATGTTGGGACGTTTGATTATGGCCTTTACGGAACTGGTAACGGAGGTGAATCGTGGGTCCCTTTAGAAATTTTTCCGGGAACGGACGAACAAGAAACCCTTTCACTGGAGGTGGACCCAAATGACGGGCTCAAGATTTACGTGGGAATGAATGACAGGGATGATTCTACAAAGGATGGTCTTTGGGTAACTAATGATGGTGGTATGAATTGGATCCAATATTTCCCGGATAGATGGGTGGGGCTCATAAGGATTGCCCCAAGTGATTCCATTGTCTTCGTTGATGCAGAAGGAATATACAAAACGGTAAATGGTGGCGTAACGTGGCAACCGGTTGATTTTGACATGGTAGCTGATATAAGGATCAATGCCTTCTCCGATATTCTCCCTTCTGATACCGATTTTATGTACGCTGGAACTGAACTCGGAGTTTATAAAACTACGGATGGCGGGAGCATCTGGGAGTCGAAAGGTCAGGGGTTGAGTGATGAATACGTTTACGATCTTGTCCTGGACCCGAATGATCAGCAAAGCGTGTACGTCGGGACACTCGATGGAGTATATTTAACAACTGACGGCGGTGAAAATTGGGACTCGAAAAATAACGGGTTGGCCAACAGGAATGTGTATGCACTGGCTATGGACCCGACCAACAACAACGTCCTTTATGCTGGGACAGCAAGAGGAGTCTTTAAGACTACCGACAGAGCTGCAAATTGGGTGGAGAAGAGCAATGGTCTTCCCTTCACGTATAATTCCGTGTGGTGTCTTGCGGTTGCTCCAAATGATAATTTGGCCCTCTATGCCTCAGTAATTGATGTCTTTGGAACATGGCAAGAAAAAATCTATAAGTCGACAAACGGTGGAACGTCATGGGTAGACGCATCAGGTCAGCTGCCATCTGACAGAACAATACGGGATATGGCAATATCTCCCATTGACAAAAATGTTGTCTATGTGGGGATAGAGGGGTATGGGGTATACAAAACAGTAAATGGTGGCGGAACTTGGGAACTGAAAAATAGCGGTTTGACATCGCCAAATGTAAAATGCCTCACTATCAGCGGGCAAAATAGTGAAATAGTTTATGCCGGGACTGCAGATGAAGGTGTTTTCGCAACGATAGATGGCGGTGATAATTGGATGCAAATTGATGAGGGTTTAACTTGTGATTTAAATCAATGCATCAATTCAATTGCCATTGCCGCCAATGATGAC
>JAQYWG010000060.1 GCA_030145085.1 Thermodesulfobacteriota bacterium | reverse complement strand
GCAAGAGGCAAGAGGCAAGAGGCAAGAGGCAAGAGGCAAGAGGCAAGAGGCAAGAGGCAAGAGGCAAGAGGCAAGAGTAACACTTAAGGGGGGAAGGGAGGAGGTAAAGCAGGTGCTGCGGTTCAATAAAAAGTGATGCGGTTGTGCAGTGTTGCAGTTGACCTCACTTCTCCTGCACATTATGCTCAGGGACAACGGTGTTCTCTAAAAATCCGGGAAATTTTTGTCCAAAATCTACTTAATTTCTTGCGATTTCATGAATACGAAAGAGGATTTAAGGCATATTTTGGCTCGGATTGACGGCAGGGGCTACAAGGCCTATAAGGATATCAAGGGGGTATATCGATTCGAGACCTTTGACCTGTTCATCGATCACGTCCAGGGTGATCCCTTTGCCGCCCCCTCGCGAGTGAGGGCGAGGGTTTCCCTCGATCGGGCGGGGTTCCCTCCATCTCTCCACAGCAAGGAGATCAGGAAGATCGCCTTTGGGGATTATAACGCCAGACAATTCCGGCGAACCCTGGGGGAGGTGGTTAAAGGGCACAGGGGAATGGGCAAGAGCGGGCTTATCGATATCGATAGCGGGGGGCAGGAGATCCTGGAACGAAACGCCGTGGTGCTGGATGACCGTTGGTTAGAGGCTCGATTCGTGGTGGGACTTCCCGCCATGGGGCGGACCATTTTGGGGCGGGAGGCCATGGAAATCTTCTTCAAGGAGATTCCCGTTCTCGTTGACAAGTCCCTTTTTTATCGAAGCCACGACCCCTCCGCGGTGAGGGCTCATGTGGAGGCTGCTGAGGATCAGGAATACCTGAGGGCGATGCTTCCCCAAAAGCGACTGATAGCCTTTATCGGCGAAGGAGCTATACTGCCAAGGCGGAGCGGGGTAGACGATCGCCCCTTGGACCCCAATGCCATACCATTCCGTTACCCGAGGGAACTGGGGGTGGAGTTTGAACTTCCGAACCGGGGTCGAGTGACGGGGATGGGGATTCCCGAGGGGGTCACCCTTATCGTTGGGGGAGGGTTCCATGGGAAGTCAACCCTCTTGAACGCCATTGAGAGGGGTGTCTACAACCATATCCCCGGGGATGGTCGTGAGATGGTGGCAACCCACCCAGGGGCAGTGAAAATACGGGCGGAGGACGGCCGGAACATCGAGAAGGTCAATATCAGCCCCTTCGTCAACAATCTCCCCCTGGGGAAGGATACGGTGAAGTTCTCAACGGAAAATGCCAGTGGATCCACCTCTCAGGCGGCCAACATTATGGAATTCCTCGAGATGGAAGCCAGGGTGTTATTGATCGATGAGGATACTTCAGCCACAAATTTCATGGTGAGGGACGAACGGATGCAGGAACTGGTGGCCAAGGAGAAGGAACCCATAACCCCCTTCGTGGATAAGGTTCAGAAACTCTATCAGGATCTCAGGGTATCCACAATCCTGGTCATGGGGGGATCGGGGGACTATTTCGACGTTGCTGATACGGTGATCATGATGGATGGTTATAAGCCCCGGTGCGTTACCCAGGTGGCCAAGGAGATAGCCGAATGCCACGCCACCAAGAGGATCGACGAGGGGGGGATGACCTTTGGGGAGGTAACCTCCCGAAGGCCCAGGATCGGAAGCTTCAACCCGAGCAAGGGTCGAAAGGAGGTAAAGATCGAGGCGAAGGGTTTGAGGACGATCCTCTATGGCCGAACCACCATTGATCTATCATACCTGGAACAGTTGGTCGATTGGAGTCAAACTCGCAGCATCGGGTTGTTCATCCATTATTACACCCAGCATCATATCCATGGGAGCCCAACATTGAGGGAGGGGTTAGCAAGGTGTTTTCAGGACCTGGAGAAAAAGGGGCTCGATATGCTGCTGCCATACCGGGTGGGAAATTTGGCCAAGCCAAGAATTTATGAGGTGGCCGGGGCTATCAGCCGGATGCGGACTTTGAGGACGCATTAATGGAGAAAATCATGGAAAGCAAAGTAGTCATTCGGACGGATTTTGAGGGCTTACCCTTGAAGGGGAGGGGCAAGGTCCGGGACATCTATGACCTTGGGGAAACACTCTTGATCGTGGCAACGGATCGGATTTCGGCCTTTGATGTTGTGATGCTCAATCCCATACCGGATAAGGGGATGGTATTGACCCGGATTTCCCGATTTTGGTTTGAGGCCACCAGGGATATTGTTTCCAACCATCTCATCTCCACCGAAGTGGAGGATTTCCCAGAGGCGTGCAGGCCCTATCGGGAGATTCTGGCCGGCCGAACGATGTGGGTCAGAAAGACAGAGCCCTTACCTATCGAATGCGTGGTGAGGGGATACCTATCGGGATCCGGTTGGAAGGAATATCAGACAAGCGGGAAGGTTTGTGGGGTCAGATTGTCCGAGGGATTGGTGGAATCCTCGAAATTGGAGGAGCCCATCTTCACACCAGCCACCAAGGCAGAGGTTGGAGCCCATGACGAAAACATTTCCTTTGGGCAGGTGAGTGAACTCGTCGGGAAGGAGAGGGCCGAGCAGGTCAGGGAGATCAGCATTTCCATTTATCAGAGGGCCCGCGAAACGGCGGAGAAAAGGGGAATTATCATCGCTGACACCAAGTTCGAATTTGGAATTTCAGGGGGGAAACTGCTCTTCATCGATGAAGCACTTACCCCCGATTCATCCCGCTTCTGGCCTAAGGATGAATATCGTCCCGGTGGGCCCCAGAAGAGCTTCGATAAGCAATTTCTGAGGGATTATCTGCTTACCCTGGATTGGGACAAGGCACCCCCAGCCCCCGAGCTCCCGCGGGAAATTATCGAGAAAACCCGGGAAAAATACCTGGAGGCGTTGAAACGGTTGACGGGTTAGGTGGGGAGAATACGCATAAGGAGGGAGAAGAATGTCTGAGGCGAAAGAGATCAGAGTGGTCAAGGAGAAACATGGGGCCTCCATTATGGCCAAGAAAAATGTGGTGGGGATGGGCGTCGGATATAAGGAGACGAAAGGAATTAAGACGGATCGCATGGCCCTGGTGGTGATGGTCAGGAAAAAGATATCCGCGGAGCAGTTGAGGGAAGAGGATGTGATTCCGGTTGAAATCGAGGGGGTGATTACGGACGTCATCGAGGTTGGCGAGATTGTTGCCCTCCAGGCGAGGACCGATCGGTGGAGGCCAGCCCCCGGGGGAGTGAGTATAGGCCATTATAAGATAACGGCGGGGACCTTGGGAGTCCTGGTAAGGGACGAGGAAACGGATGAGATTCTGATTTTATCTAACAACCACGTCCTGGCCAACAGCAATGATGGAACCCAGGGAGATCCCATCCTCCAGCCAGGGCCCCATGATGGAGGTACCGCGGCTGGGGATACCATCGCGAATCTCGAGCGGTTCGCCCCCATCCAATTTGAGTCAGAACCCTCTCCATCTCCATGCCCCTTATCCAAAGCCGCAGCCGGGGTTGCCAATTTCCTTGCGAAGCTTTTCGGTTCGAAGCATCGATTGTTGGCGGTAGTGGTCCAGCAGGCGAATCAGGTAGATGGTGCCCTGGCAAAGCCCGTGAGCACCGATTTGGTCAGCAATGAAATTTTGGAGATCGGATCGGTGACAGGGGATAGGGAAGCGGAATTGGGCATGGAGGTGAAGAAGAGCGGCCGAACGACGGGCCTGACCGCGGGAACCGTTCAGCTTTTAGATGCATCGGTGCAGGTGGGATATGGGGGGGGAAGGACTGCCCTATTCACAAACCAGATTCTCACCACGAACATATCCAAGGGTGGGGATTCGGGCTCCCTGCTGGTAGATGGGGAAGGGAACAAGGCGGTTGGCTTGCTCTTTGCGGGCTCGGATCAGGTCACGATCCATAATCCCATCGGCTTTGTGAAAGACGCCCTGAAGTTTCGCTTCGGCTGATCGGGCAGGATAAGGGTTACTGGTGATTGGTTAACCGCTATTGGCAAATAACCGGTAACTAGTTACGAGGCGCGGAGGGCTTTAGGGAGGTCTTTCAATTCCCTCAATATACGTCTCGGTCTTTCTCGTATGAGCTTTTCCAGTGGATGGTAGCCGCTGCCCAGGGCGTAGACATCTATTCCGGCTGCATTTCCGGCTCTGATGTCTTCCACCGTATCTCCCACCATGATGACTTCGTTGGGATGAAGGTCCAAATCTCGTACAACGGTATTAACCATGTCGGGAAAGGGCTTTGGCCTCAAGCCATCTCCAACCCCTACGATGGTGCTGAAGAAGCGGTCGATCTCAAAATGGGCGAGAAGCTTCCGGCAAAATTTCCCCGATTTGTTGGAGGCCACTGCCAACCGAATCGATCTCCGGAAGAGCTCTTCGATGACGTCCCTTGCCCCATCGAGAAGGGAGGTTTTGTCTAGGTAAATGTCGCGATATTTTTCACGGAAGACGGACCTAGCCTCTTCTCTTTGATGAGGGGGAAGGAATGACTTCAAGATTTCCTCCAACGACCCCCCTAAGTATTCCCGCAGTTGGTGGTAGGGTAAGGGGGGAATGCCGAAGTGGTTGAAGGCCTCCACAAGCCCAATATAGATGGCCTCGTAGGAATCGATGAGCGTTCCATCCAGATCGAAGATGAGTCCCTTTGGTCGCCTTGACAGGTCGTCCATTACCTCCCCGAAATGGTCGAAATAGGTGCAATCGATTCCCTCTCGAACGCAGTGCTCGAAGAGAACCTCCTTGGCATAAATCCGATCCGCTTCCTGAGCGGCACATCGATCGGAATACCCATTGCCGATGTATGTGATCCGGTCGTAAAAGGGACGTTCTTCAAGCAGGATTGCCCTTTTACAGGTTCCGCAAAGGCCGCAGTCCGGGTTATAGCAAGGGTGCTCGAAGCGGATTCTCCCGCCCCTTCTGAAGGAGATTCGGTTTGCGAAAATGGGTATAAGGGGAAGGTCGTGGTGCTCCAGGATGCGATTGATATAGATGTCGAAGCCATCGCTGACGATTTTCAGATCGATGTCCCTGCGAAGACAATATTCATGGAATCTCCCGAAGTACGGATCGATGAGGGATCGCTCCATGATGAAGCTTTCCATCTCCTCGGGGGTTACCTCGCAGATCCTGGCTATTTGTTCATAGGCCTCCCTAGAGCCGATTTTCCCCTCCCGATACAGTCGATCGATCTCCTCCCAGTTCCCTCTGGTAAACGAGCACAAGAGCTCGTAGCTCATATCTCTCATGCTTATAGTACCATCGAAATCACAGAGGATGAGGTGTTTCATGGAATATTCCTTACGGCCTTTCGTCCATTTGGATGATGCTCTTCCCTGTCGAGATCCGATGGAATCGCGGAAAGGATTGGGCAAACACCCTTCTTTCTCGGAGGGCTCGCCAATAAAGGCTCATTTTGAGGGGCGGATTTTGAACTTCTTCTTGAGGCGTTCGGCTACGATGCCAGGGACCAACCCATTCACGTCGCCCCCTAAACCGGCCACTTCTTTGACGGTTCTCGAGGCAATAAAGAAGTAGTCCCTTCCGGTCATCATAAACAGGGTATCCAGCTTTCTATTCAGGCTCTTGTTCATATGGGCCATCTGGAATTCGTATTCGAAGTCCGAGGTGGCCCTCAGTCCTCTCAGGATTACGGTGGCGTTTGTCTTCTCGACGTAATCCACCAAAAGGCCGCTAAAGCTCTCTACCACGACATCGGGCGTGTCCTGCAACGCTATCTTGGCCATTTTCACCCGCTCTTTGATGGTAAAGAAGGATTTTTTTTGCGCGTTATCGGCGATGGCGACGATGACACCATCGAAAATTTCTAAACCCCGCGCGATGATATCAATATGACCATTGGTGATGGGATCAAAGGATCCGGGATATACTGCTATCCTTCCCATTGAGAACCACCTTTCGTCAAACTTCAGAGAATCGGTATGAACAGCGCCGTTTAAAGATCGTGATCACCGTATCTCCATGCCGTTTTCGCTTTTCCAGCGATAGCCTTTTCCACTGAGGGGAAGGGTTTTCCGCAAAGCCGTGCTCGACGACGACCATCCCCCCTTTTTTTACCATATCATGGGCATTTATGAAGCGCAAGGTTTTGTCCACATAACCCCTTCCGTAGGGCGGATCTATGAAGATGAGATCGACCTTCTCAGTCCTGCGCATCAATGCTCTCAGGGCAACCTCTACGTCTAGGGAGATGATTTCAGCCCGGTCTTGGAAGCCACACAGGTCCCTGTTTCTCGTTAAGGCCCTCAGGCAAGTTCTGTGTTTTTCGACAAAGATGGCCTTTTTCGCCCCTTGGCTGAGGGCCTCCAGCCCCAAATTTCCCGTTCCCGCAAAGAGATCCAGGACAGTGCTCCCTTCCACGTGACCCTGAATCATACCGAAGATCGATTCCTTCACGCTGTCTCGGGTTGGCCGGGTCTCTCCCGTCTTAACGGCCGTGAGTTTCCTCCCCTTTGCCGTTCCCGATAGGATTCTCATCCCTCGTTCCTCGTTCCAGAATCCCGTTTCAATGAGACAATAACTCAAGGACTTTTTTGCGCATATTCTCTTGGTGCGTGCCCTTCCAATAGATTCGGGAACACCCGGGACATGAGTTGAATTCCGAATAGGTGGAGAAGACGAAATCCGGGACCCTTCCCTCCACCTCCTCTTTGGGGATCTTCTCCAATTGCCTGTTACAGATAATACAACGGGAGAAGAATCGATGCTCGTCGATCTTCAGGCCTAACTCCCGTATTACACTCTTCAGTTGGAGGTTTGGTTTGTCGTCCCATACCAGGATAACCCTTTGGAAGTTTCCCCCCTGGGGTAATTTCGTGGTGCGGGTCAAGAATATTCGACCCCTTCCCTTTTCCAGGAGCCCCCGCCAGTCGTTTCCTCGCCAGTAGAGAGTGTCATATCCGAGGATTCTCAGCCATTTGGCCAGCCTTCCCAGCATACGGTCGACGATGAATTGTTCATCCATTGGAATGAGACGCCCGCTTTATAAGGTCGAAAGCACACCGCCTCGCTTCCTCGATAATGATCTCCTCATTCTCCACCCTTCGGTTGGCCATGAGTACCTTCCCATCGCAAATGACGGTGTCGACGCATCCACCATTCCCGGAGTAAGCCAGGTCTGAGTAGAGGTCAAAATGAGGGGTTAATTCGGGCCGTTGGAGATCGATCAAGGCTACATCCGCCAGGGCGCCCTCCTTGACTTCGCCACAGTTCAAGCCAAAGGCCTTCGCCCCATTGATGGTGGCCATCTGGAAGGCCTCGAGAGCTGGAAGGACAGTGGTATCTTTGTGGTGGTATTTTTGTAAGAGGGAGGCGAATTTCATGTTCTCCAACATATCCAGGTTGTTGTTGGATGAGCATCCGTCTGTCCCGAGGGATATGGTGACCCCGGCCGTCTTCAGCCTCTCATAGGGGAAGGCTTTTCCTACGGCCAGTTTCATATTGGAAATGGGGTTATGGACTACCTTTACGCCATGTTTCTTCAGGAGTAAGATCTCCTTATGGCTGAGCCAGACTCCGTGGCAGGCGATGACATTCGGCCCCAAAAAACCGATTTTTTCCAGGTATTCAGCGGGGCGCATTCCCTGCTTTCGGATACAGTTCTCAACCTCTTCTTGGGTTTCGGACAGGTGAACGTGGAGGAGAATCCCGTGGTCCTGGGCAAAATCTGCCGCCCACTTCAAACTTTCCTCGGAAACGGTATAGATGGAATGGGGACCCAGGCTGAAGGTAACCCGGTCACCGTAATTCCCGCTCTCCTCGAACAGTTTCATATTGATTTCGATCTGTTCTTTGGCTTTCTTCTTATCAAAGAAGTCTATGAAGACGGCGCTGATGGCCGCGCGGATCCCCATTTCCTGAACTGCGCGGGCCGTTCCCTTCCAAAACCAATACATATCGTTGAAAAAAGTGGTTCCAGTTTTGATCATTTCCAAGCAGGCAAGCCTCGCCCCACAGTAGATGTCCTCCTCCGTCATGTGGGCCTCCGCCACCCATATCTTTTTCTCAAGCCAATCCTGGAGGTGCATGTCATCGGCGTACCCCCGCAGGAGAGTCATGGCAGCATGGGTGTGCCCGTTGATAAAGGATGGAATGACCGCTTTGTAATCCCCTGATATTTGGACATTCGCCGATAGATTGATGGAATCGTCGATCTTTTGAATGAGGTTATCCCGGATAAAAATATCCTTCTTGTGTCCGTCCAGGGTGCCCCCTTTGATTAAGATGCTCACCTTACCTCCTCGATAATGGCCAAGACGAGGCCTTTAGCCCTCTCCATATTGCTCCGTGCGGTCCGAAGAATGTCATCGGCTTTGAGGGGGGGGTCAGAAATTCCGTGGCAGTAATTGTCAACGGAGCAGATGCTTGCGTAAGGGATGGAGAGTTCCTCTGCCAGGGTTGCCTCATTTGCCATGGTCATACCTACAACGTCTCCGAAATTTTTCAACACGTGAATCTCGGCACGGGTTTCCAACCGTGGCCCTGTGGTTTGAATATAGATGCCTCCGTCGGTTACCTCGATCTTTCGCTTCTCCGCCACGCTGATAATGAGCTGACGGAGATCTTCATCCAATCCCGGGATGATATGGCGAATTTCACCATCAAAGAGGGTTTGAATCCCCCAGAGGTTGATATAGTCATGGGGGATGACGAGGGTTTTCGGGGGAATCTCCGGCTTGAGGCTCCCCACGGAGTTGACCCCGACAATCCTGGCTATCCCCTTCTTTTTGAAAGCACTGAGGTTAGCTCGGTAATTGATTCGATGGGGAGGGACACTATCTTCCATTCCATGCCGGGGTAAAAAGACGATATCATCGGACTCCAAGACGGTCACCTTTCCGAAGCTGGTGGATACCTTCACCGGGTTGACTTCCTCTGAGAGGCCCATACGATGAAAGGCCGACCCGGCAATGACGCCCGTTTTTGCCATTTCTCCTCCATCCTGAGGGAGAGAATCCCCACAGTCCTATCATAGGGAAATTTCCGGTTTAGGTCAAACCTCGGTATGCAAAGCCCCCCTCATCGAGCTATTTCGAGAGCATGAAAGAAGTAGCCGATTTCGAATTCCGCTGTATCGGGACCATCGGACCCGTGGACGACGTTTCTTTCGATATTTGACCCGAACTGTCTACGAAGGGTCCCCTTGGCTGCCTCTTGAGGGTCGGTGGCCCCCATCAGATCCCTTACTCTCTCGATGGCATTATCCCCTTCCAAGACCATGACGACAGCCGGGCCTGAAGACATGAACGTGGTTAGGCTCTCAAAAAAGGATTTCCCACGATGGACGGCGTAGAACCCTTCCGCTTCCCTTTTGGACATCGCCACCATCTTCAGGCCAATTACCTTCAAGCCATTGTCCTCGAACCTCTTGATGACTTCACCGATAAGCCTTTTTTCGACGCCGTCCGGTTTTACGATGGATAAGGTCCTCTCCATATATTCCTCCGAGAACGTTTGAGGGAAAATCGAAGACGTTAAACCCAAAAAATGTACAGTGGAGGAATGGACCTTGTCAAGACGAGGTTAAGGTTGAGGCTGAGGAAAAGCGAGTGCTGCGGTCTTGCGGTTCTGCGGTGTTGCAGTCGGAGCGCTAAGATGTCCGAGGTTGGAGGTTAGAGGCCGAGGTTCAGCTTAAGGCTAAGACCAAGATATGAACTAAATCAACCAAATAAACGGAATAAACCGTACAAACCAAACAAACATAAAAAACGAGATAGATAAGCAAGCTGAGGCTAAGGTTGAGGCTGAGAGGAAAGGGATAAGGGAGTGTTCAAAAGATACCGGGACAAACTGGATATGATTTGACAGGGGATGAGAAATGCCATATATATTTTTAGATTACCCATTGAGATGGTACGGGGCCGAAAGAGGGTGGAATGAACCGGAAAGTAAACCGATCTGGAGACATTCAGGGTGGATAAATGTATGACGTTATCATCATCGGAGGGGGGCCTGCCGGCTTAACGGCAGGGATCTATGCATCTAGGGCAAGGCTCAAGGCTCTCCTGTTAGAGGGGATGATCGTGGGAGGGCAGATGATGACCACTGATATCATCGAGAATTACCCCGGTTTTTCCCAAATTACGGGAGCAGAGTTGAGCGCCATCGTGGATGGGCAGGCCAAGGGGTTTGGTTTAACGGTGGAGACGGGGGAGGTAACCGGTCTCGAGGTGGCTGGAGGTCAAGAATTAGTAGCGAAGACGGCAGAGAGGGATTACCGGGCCAAGGCCATCATCATCTGCACAGGGACGGAATATCGGAAACTGGGCATTCCCGGAGAAGCCGAATTTACAGGGCGTGGGGTTTCCTACTGTGCGACTTGCGATGGCGCATTCTTCAAGGACAGCAATATAGTGGTCGTGGGAGGGGGGGATTCCGCATTGACCGAAGCACTCTTTTTGACCAAATTCGCCAAGGAAATCACCATTATCCACCGGAGGGATGCCCTTCGGGCCACCAAGATCTATCAGGAGAGGGCCTTTGCCAACCCCAAGATCGATTTTCTCTGGAGTTCTGTTGTCGAAGAGATTAAGGGAAATCAGACCGTGGAGAGTGTCCTCGTGAAGAACGTTACCTCCGGGGAGATGAGAGAGGTTCCAACGGAGGGTGTCTTCATGTTCATCGGAATCACGCCCAAGACGGCATTTCTCAAGGGTCTAGTGGAGTTGGATGAAAGTGGATATATCCTCGTCGACGAGGAGAACCTCCAAACATCGGTAGACGGCATTTTTGCGGCGGGAGATGTGAGGAAGAAGTTATTGAGGCAAGTGGCCACAGCCGTTGGAGACGGGGCAACGGCTGCATTCGCGGTGGAGAAGTACCTGGAGGAGAGGGGGATCACTTGAAGTCTCCCCCCGCGCTTAGATATACTATGGTAAAGAGTGTCCGAAGGAGAGCGAGTACCGGACCCGAAGACAAGGAGGAAGGAAGATGAGGGAAGACATAGAAAAGGCCCTCCAGAAAATCAGACCGGCCTTGCAAGCCGACGGCGGCGATATCGAGCTGGTCGATGTCGTAGACGGCGTGGTGAAGGTCAGGCTGACCGGTGCATGTGGTGGTTGTCCGATGTCACAGATGACCCTTAAACAGGGCGTGGAACGGGTACTAAAAGAAGAGGTGCCCGAGGTAAAAGGGGTAGAGGCCGTTTAGCCCTGAGGTGGAACGATTATGGGGAAACCCTGGGATGCTCGTTCCATTTTTTCATTCTTTCGGGCAAGAGGGGTCGCATGCATCCCGAACTCGATCAAGAGACCTGCAGCAACTGCGGCAATTGCGTTGAAATTTGTCCGGGGGAAGTGTATCAATGGATAGGTGAAAGGCCAGAAGCCGTCGATGCCGAGGAATGTACCGAATGCGGTGCCTGCGAGGAACAATGTCCCGTTCATGCAATCACCATGGTCGATGATTAACCCCGTTGCTGTTGATTACGTGGGCACTCAGAGACTTTGCCCCTTCTCATTAGTCCATTATTCCAATATTCCATCACTCCAATTATCTACCAGATTTCGCTCATAGACAATGGTGTTCTCCAGAAACTTCGGAGGCTTCAGAATAAAAGACCTTGAAAGATTTTTGGATTTCTTATATACATTTCAATATCTCAATGGTTCCTTTCTATTAACCTAATTGGGGGTCGGAAGATGAGTCCTTGGCTAAAAGTGACGAAAATGAGATCTTACCCGAAAGGTTGCTGCCGTTTCGTATTGGCGGGAACCATGGTGCTGGCAACGCTCATTGGATGTGCCAAAACTCCTGAGGCTGAGAGAAGCGAAATGATTCCAACACCCGCTGTTACATATCGTTTCGAGGATGTTCCAATCCCCCGTTCCCTCGTGATTGAGGAGAAGGAGTCATTCATCTACGAATCGGAAGCGATTAAGACGGGCATTCTGGTCTACGGGGGAAAGGCAAAGGTGAGGGAGTTGGCTCATTTCTTCAAGGAAAATATGGCCATTCATGGCTGGGAATTAGTGAGCAATTTTGAGAGGAATGACGCCCTACTGACCTTTAACAAACCAGGATGGGGTTGTGTGATCACCATTCTGCCTACTGGTATGGAGAGGGCGAAAGTGGAGGTAAGGGTAGGGCCAGTTGAATCCCAATAAATGCCATACATTTCTTTTCCCTTTTCCCAAGATCCCTCAGTTTTTTCCCATCGATGGAAAGAAAGGAAACCGTGTAGGAAGAACCGGGTAATGAGGTAAGAGGAGACGTGTCCCTCCCTTCTATCGAACTCCTCTCCCCAGCGAAAGTGAACTTGAGGCTTGAGGTTCTCAGGAGGCGGGGAGATGGATATCATGAGATTAGGACAATACTGCAGAGGATAAGCCTATCCGATAGGCTGAGGATATCCTTAAAGCGAGAGCAGGGGATATCGGTCATCACCGATTCACCTCGCCTCCCAGTTGACGAAGGAAACCTTGCCTATCGTGCGGCCTCGTCCATCTTGGAAGAGGCGGAGGCAAGCGTGGGGGTGGAGGTCTATATCCAGAAGAGAATTCCCATCTCATCGGGTCTCGGCGGTGGAAGCAGCAATGCGGCTAGCACATTGATGGGGTTAAATAGGATCTTAAAGCTCAATTTTTCCAAAGGCCGGCTCATGGAGATAGGAGCCAGGATCGGCGCCGATATTCCCTTTTTCATCCTTGAGAGAACGGCAATGGCGACCGGTATTGGGGAAAAACTTGAACCCCTGGAAATCCGTCCGTCTATTTGGCTCGTATTGGTCAACCCAGGCTGGGAGGTGTCCACCCGATGGGCCTATGAGGGATTAAATTTTAAGTTGACAAAAAGGCCTATCCATATTAAACTTCCTCCGTTTTTCAGTGATATTGGACAAGTAGCCCATATCCTTCACAATGACTTAGAGAGCGTTACCATTTCGGCATATCCAGAGATCGATGGGATGAAGGCGGAGCTGCTTTCCCAAGGTGCCGTGGGCTCGCTGATGACAGGAAGCGGCCCTACGGTTTTCGGACTTTTCCCCCATAACAATGAGGCTGAAAGCGCTTATCGAAAATTGAATGCCAAATACGGGGAAAGGAGGTGGATGGTTTATCAGGCCAAATGCATTTGATACCTTAATGCAAAGGGGGCGAACATGGAAGTTACAGAGGTGAGGGTTTTTCCCGTTGACGAAGAGAAGCTAAAGGCATATGTAACGATTACCATCGATGATTGCTTCGTGGTAAGGGATTTGAAGGTGATTAAGGGAAATAACGGGTTATTTGTCGCAATGCCGAGCAAGAAGAGAAAGGACGGTACATTCAGGGATACAGCCCACCCCTTGAACAACGAAACGAGGGAGATGATTGAATCCAAGGTTCTGGCCAAGTACGAAAGGGAGATTGAGAGAATGGAGTAATTCCATTGGCAGAATACCGTTTTCACGTCTTGCGATCCCATCATCTGCGGTTATCCGTGGAATTAGAGAAAGGGCTTTATGGAGTTTAATACGGAACGAGAATTGGACACTTTCAATAAGTTGCGCGTATTTACGGGGAACTCTAATGTCTCCCTCACTCACATGATCTGTGAGCACCTCGGCATTCCCTTGGGAAAGGCTGAGGTTAAAAAATTTAGCGATGGGGAGATTAACGTGGAGATCAACGAAAGCGTTAGGGGAATGGACATTTTCGTTGTCCAATCCACATGCCCACCTGTGAACGATCACTTGATGGAGCTCTTGATCCTCATCGACGCCTTGAAGAGGGCTTCAGCCGCGAGGATCAATGCGGTTATTCCCTATTACGGCTATGCCAGGCAGGATAAGAAGGTTTTCCCCAGAGCCTCCATCAGCGCCAAATTGGTTGCCGACCTCATTACCACGGCAGGGGCCTCGCGCCTTCTGACGGTAGAACTCCACGCCAGTCAAATCCAGGGCTTCTTCAACATACCCGTGGATCACCTCTATGCCTCTCCAATCCTATTGGACTACCTGAAGGAGCGATTTCAACGCGGTCTGGTGATCGTATCCCCCGATGCAGGAGGTGTGGAGAGGGCTAGGGCTTTTGCGAAGAGGTTGAACGTTGCCCTGGCGATTATCGATAAGCGGCGGGACATGCCTAATGTGGCCAAGGTGATGAACATTATTGGTGATGTACAGGGGAAGGACTCGATTCTCTTGGATGATATTGTCGATACCGCGGGAACCCTATCCAATGCGGCCTTCGCCCTGAAGGAAGAAGGCGCCGAAAATGTCTATGCCTATTGCACCCATCCAGTTCTCTCGGGACGGGCCATAGATAGGTTGATGGAATCCCCCTTGCAGGAGGTCATCGTTACCGACACTATTCCCTTGCGGGGTGAAGCGGTTTCCTGTAAAAAATTGAAGGTCTTAAGCGTGGCCCCCTTATTGGCGGAGGCCATTAAGCGGATTCATCGGGATGAGTCGGTGAGCTCGCTTTTCGTTTAGGAATCTGAAGGAGGAAAGGATGCCCAGACCGAAGCTATTGGCCAAATTACGAA